>NZ_BAAAAF010000004.1:280631-336182 GCF_037101285.1 Brevibacterium metallidurans | reverse complement strand
CCGAGCTCGTCGAGACGGCAGAACGTGGTCAGGTCAGGGCGAACGAAGGTAGCGTGATCCATGTCGAGGTCCTCAGGATGGGCAGTGTCAGAACTTCCATCCTCGGAGGGCCTCGACCCCTATCCAGCGACCGACGCGCCCAACCCGACTACACTCTCAGCTGCGAAGAGCCACAAAAGTCACGGGCTTAGGGTGGGGCGCATGAGCACTTTCCCCGGTGCCGCGGACCCCTCACGCGGCGCACGCCAGTTGGCCAGAGGCATCTCTGCCACCTGGTGGTACACGGTCATCGGAGTGATCGTCTACGAGGTCCTCGTCGTCACCGGCTGGGTGATCGTGTCGGCGAAGTCGGGCACCGCCGATTCGACGACGGCGATCCTCGGAACCGCCGGACTCGTGTGGGTGCTCTCGACGGCGTGGCTGCTGGCCTCCCACCGCCGCAGCGAAACCCCCGCCGCCGCCCCCTCCGACCCATCCCTCGCTGCCCCCACCTCGGCGCGCCCCGACCTCGCTCCCACGAGCACCGGAACCCCACCCTCGACACGCACCTGGATCGGCCTCGGGATCGCCCTGGCCTGCGGGGCCGCCCTCGGGATCGCCGCCGGCAGCTGCCTGCTCGGACTGCTGCCCGTCGTCCAGTCCTTCGTCCTCGTCAGCTGGCGGACCGCGGCGAAGCTGCGCCTCGCCGCGATCGCCGTCATCGTGCTCGTGTGCCTCGCGGTCTTCGACGCGGTCCAGGGGGTGAGCATCGCCGGCGACGACCGGTGGGTCCTCCTCCTCACGGTCCTCCTGCCCGTCGCGACCGCGAGCTCTCTGTGGTGGTGGGACGTCGTCGTCGTCCTCGACCGGGCGCGTGCCTCCGAGGCGAAGCTCGCCGCCACACAGGAGCGGCTGCGCGTGGCCGCCGACGTCCACGACCTCCACGGCCACCACCTCCAGATCATCGCCCTCCAGCTCGAACTCGCCGACCGCCTCGGCGACACCGATCCCGAGGCCGCCCGCGAACAGCTCCACGCCGCCCGCCTCAGCGTCGATGAGGCCCGGCAGGGCACCCGTGACCTCGCAGCCCGGTTCCGGTCCGTCCTGCTCAGCGACGAACTCGCCAACGTCCGCGACCTGCTCACCGCAGCCGGGATGACCGTCGATCTGCGCCACGACTCCGACGTCGACCTCGCCCCCGTCGACGAGCTCGGCCCCGTCATCCGCGAGACCGCGACGAACGCCATCCGCCACGGCGGCGGCACCCGGGCCCGGATCGCCCTGACCCGCAGGCCCGAAGGGTGGCGCTACGAGATCGTCAACGACCGCAGGCCGGGCGCCGAGGAGGGCACCGGCTCCGGGATCGAGGGCATCCGGCAGCGCATCGTCGCCGTCGGCGGCACGGTCGAGGTGCTCCGCGGTGAGGACTTCACCGTCGTCGTCACCATTCCCGCCCCGCCTCGGGGAGCTCGCCCGTGATCCGCGTGCTGCTCGCCGACGACGAGGGGATGATCCGCTCCGCGCTCGCCGCCCTGCTCAACCTCGAACCCGACATCGAGATCATCGCCCAGTGCGCCGACGGGCAGCAGGCGCTGACCGAGGCCGTCGCCCTGCGCCCGGATGTGTGCCTGCTCGACTTCGAGATGCCGGGCCTCGACGGCGTCGACGTCGCTGCTCGGCTGCGTCGGACCGTGCCCACCCGGTGCGTCATCGTCACCCGGCACGCCCGGCCCGGGGTGCTCCGGCGGGCGCTGGCGGCGGGCGTCGCCGGATTCCTGCCCAAGACCCGCGGCGCCGAGGAGGTCGCCGAGATCATCCGCCAGGTGGCAGGCGGTGCCCGCTACATCGACCCCGAGGTCGCCGCCGACGCGCTGAGCGTCGACCGGCCGCCGCTGACGAGCCGTGAGCTCGACGTCCTGCGGGCAGGCCGCCGGGGTGAGACGACGGGTCAGATAGCCCGGTCGCTGTCGTTGGCGCCGGGCACCGTGCGCAACCACATCTCCGCGATCCTCGCGAAGCTCTCCGTGTCCACGCGGCAGCAGGCCGTCATCCTCGCCGAGGAGCACGGATGGATCTGAACTTGGTCCGCATTCTCCGTCCGCCGTTGGACCGGTGCGCGTCCGCTCGTGCCCTCGACGATGGGCAGTGTCCCCGTCAACCGGAGAGAAAGGCCCGCTGACCATGCTCGTCGTCCACTCCAGTGAGATCTGGCAGACCCATCCGACTCTCGTCGCCGGCATCCTCTACGCCCACGGCATCGACGCGTCCGCCGAGGTTGGTGACCGCCTCCGACCCCACCGGGAGGCCGCATGCCGGAGGCTCGAATCCCGCTCGGTCAGCGATCTGCCCGAGATCCGCGCCTGGCGCCGCGGCTTCGCCGCGATGGGCCTCAAACCCACCCAGTACCGCTGCGCGTCGGAGGCCCTGCTGCGCCGGCTCGGCAAGGACGGGCACCTGCCGCGGATCCACCCGCTCATCGACCTGTGCAATCACGTCTCCGCCAGGTACGCGATCCCCGTCGGCGTCTTCGACCGCGACTTCGTCGCCGGTGACATGCACATCCGTGAAGCCGTCGGCGACGAGGAGCACGTGACCTTCGGCGGCAGCGTCGAGCATCCTGCTCCCGGCGAGGTGGTCTTCGCCGACGACGCCGGTCGCGTGCACTCGAGGCGGTGGACCAACCGTCAGGGCGCCCACGCGGCGGTGAGGGCGAGCACGCAGCGCGGCCTCATCGTCGTCGAGGCCCTCCACCAGGGCGCCGTCACCGACGTCGGAGCCGTGATGGAGACCCTGAGACAGGAGATCTCCGCGATCTGGGGCACCGAACCCCACTCCCACCTCGTCCTCGGACCCAACCACCCGATCCGTTGGGAGGAGATGGGATGAGACTCCGCACTCCGCGCCCCCGGCCGCCCCCGACTCGGCAGAACTGCCGCGGACGACCCGATGCCGCAGAACTGCGTCACAGGCCCCGATGTCCGGCAACCGACCCCGCAGCTCCGTCCTCGCATCCGTCCCCTCCCATCCCCGCATCCCCAACCCTGCATCCGGAGCCCCCATTCCCGGACCAGGAGCATTTCCGCAGGTCGAAGACGGGGGATAACACCCCTGTGGACCTGCCCGACCGTCTCTAGGATCGAACCATGAGCATCCCCCGTGAAGCCGCTGAATATCCCCCGCATGGGGGAGGCGAAGCACAACCTTCGGGGGACGCGCGAAGCCGTTCGGACTGAAAGACTGATCTGCGGCCGCAGCTCTCGCTGCGGTAGCCGACTACGACCACTGACCCTCGGTCGCGATCCCGTGCGCCCGAAGACCGTCGACGCCCCGTCGACGCTCAGACCCGGAGGAACCCGTGTCCCAGCTGACCAGGATGAGTCTGAAGAACCGCATCATCGTCGGACTCCTCACCCTCGTGATCGCCGTCTTCGGCGTCGTCGCCACCACCTCGCTCAACCAGGAGACGATGCCCTCGGTCGACCTGCCCGGAACCACCGTGCAGGCGACCATCCCCGGCGCCTCGCCCGACGTCGTCGAGGAGACGGTGACGAAGCCGCTCGAGACCGCGCTCGACTCCGTCGGCGACCTCGAATCGGTGCAGACGACCACCTCGGCGGGGATGATGACCGCCTCGGTGACCTGGCCGTTCGGCAAGGACTCCGAGAAGATGACGGACACCGTGCGCACCGCGGTCGACGGGGCGAAGGCGAACCTCCCCGAGGGCGCCGAGGTCGAGGTCCTGTCCCAGCAGATCGACGACTTCCCCGTCGTCATGGTCGCCGTCTCCGGCAGCGACCCCCAGACGCTGGGCGACCGGCTCGAAGCCGACCTCGTACCCAAACTCCAAGCCGTCGAAGGCGTGGCCAGCGTCGACGTCACCGGTCAGACCGAGCAGCGGGTCAACATCGCCTTCCGGGCCAAGGACGTCAACGACAAAGGCGTCGTGACGACCTCGGTGCCCGATGAGCTCAAAGCCGCAGGCACGGTCGTGCCCGCCGGCCAGAGTTCGACCGGCGACACCTCGATGGCCGTCGAGGTCGGCACCCCGGTCGATGCCGTCGAGCAGATCGAGAACACCCCGCTGCGGACCGCCGACGGCACGGTGCTGCTGAAGGACGTCGCCGATGTCTCCCTCGATGCGATCGAGAAGACCTCGATCTCCCGGGCCGGCGGCAAGGACGCTGTCACGGTGTCCGTGGTCAAGGGCCAGGACGACAACGTCGTCGAGGTCTCGAACAAGGTCGGCGAGGTGCTCGCGGCCTCGAAGTCGAGCCTCGGATCCGACGTCGAGTTCACGACGATCTTCGACCAGGCCCCGGAGATCGAGAAGTCGATCAAGGACCTCTCCGTCGAAGGTGGCCTCGGACTCCTCTTCGCCGTCCTCGTCATCCTCGCCTTCCTCGGCTCGTTCCGGTCGACGATCGTCGCCGCGATCTCGATCCCGATGTCGCTGCTCATCGCGATGATCGGGCTCATGGTCGGCGACTACACGCTCAACATCCTCACCCTCGGAGCCCTGACGATCGCCGTCGGCCGCGTCGTCGACGACTCGATCGTCGTCATCGAGAACATCCGCAGACGGCAGGGCACGAGCGAGCTCACGGTCGAGGACATCGTCGCCTCGGTGCGTCAGGTGGCCGGGGCGATCACCGCCTCGACGCTGACGACCGTGGCCGTCTTCCTCCCCATCGCCTTCGTCGACGGCATCGCCGGTCAGCTCTTCCGGCCCTTCTCCGTCACCGTCACCCTCGCCCTGCTCGCCTCACTCGTCGTCGCGCTGACCATCGTGCCCGTCTTCAGCTACTGGGTGCTGCGACGCAGCCCGAAGCCGCTCTCACCCAAACGGCAGCTCGCCGCCGATGAGCGCTACGAAGCGTGGATCGAGCGGCAGGAGGCGAAGTCGGCCAAGCGTGCCGAACGTCGTCAGGCGAAGATCGAGAAGAAGAACGCGAAGCGGGCGGAGAAGGGCAAGGAGCCCCTGCCCGATGCGCAGGTCGTGCCCGCGCCGCGGCCCATGCCCGGCGACGGCGAGGCTTCGGACCGGATCGACCGGCTCCAGCAGCGGGGACTGCCCGCTATCCTCGCGGCCCTGCGCCACCCGTGGCGGACCATCGCGTTCTCCGTGGTCGTCTTCATCGTCACGATGATGCTCGCGAGCTTCCTCAAGACCGACCTGCTCGGTTCGGCCGCACAGAACTCGCTCTACATCTCCCAGACCCTGCCCGCGGGCGCATCGCTGGAGGCCAGTGACAACGCTGCGAAGAAGGTCGAAGAGGTCCTCGGCGCCGACGGGGACGTCGACACGTACTCCTCGACGATCAACGGCCCCGAATCGGGAGCGGAGAACAGCTTCAACGTCACCCTCGCCGAGGACTCCGACGGGGCGGCCGCGATCACCCGGATCCGCAGCCAGCTCGAGGGCCTCGGTGAGGATGCCGGGGAGATCGAAGTCCAGGGCGCCGGCAGCGGCGGCAACGAGGACGTCGAGATCAAACTCTCCGGCTCCGACCTCGGCGCCCTGCGGAAGGCCGCGGATGCGGTGACGGCGAAGATGAGCGAGACGACGGGGGTGACGAACGCCCGCAACGACCTCGCCTCCGACCAGCCGATCATCCAGGTCGACGTCGATCGGAAGAAGGCCGCCGACTACGGCTACAGCCAGGCCGAGCTCGGGCAGGCGATCGGCGCGGCGCTGCGCGGCACCGAGGCGGGCAAGGTCACCCTCGAGGGCAAGGAGCGCGACATCTTCATCGCGCCCACGAACCCCGACGCCACCCCCGATGAGATCCGGGCGCTCGAACTGCCCGTCACCGAGGTGCAGACGAAGAACGCGCAGGAGGACGCGACCGACCGGATCAAGGAGGAGACCGACCGGCGCACCGCACAGGCCAAGCGCAAGGCCGACGACGAGGCCGCCGATGCGCTCAAGTCCGCCCGCGAGGCCCGCGACAATGCCGCCGACCAGCTCGAAGAGGCCAGGCAGGCGCTGCGCGACGTGCAGAACCCGCCTCCGCCGAAGACCCCCGGGCAGATGCGTCAGGATGCGATCGATCAGGCCGAAGAGGGAGTCGCCGCCGCGGAGAAGGGTCTGCGCGAGGCCAACCAGGCCATCGACGACCTCATCGACGGCCAGTCCGAGCAGCGTCGGACGCAGGCCGAGGACGAGCGCCTCGCCGATGAGCAGGAGGCGATCCCCGACCTCAAGGGCGACCCGATCACGGTCGACGAGGTCGCCGAGGTCAAGGAGACGAAGACCCCGGCGACGATCACCCGCGAGGACGGCAAACGTCAGGTCACGGTGTTCGCGACCCCGGCCGAAGGTCAGCTCAACGCCGTCACCGCCGCCGCCTCACAGCTGACGGGGTCGATGGATCTGCCTTCAGGTGTGAGCTTCGACGTCGGCGGTGCCAGTGCCGAACAGGCCGAGTCGTTCTCCCAGCTCGGCTGGGCGATGCTCGTGGCGATCGCGCTCGTCTTCCTCGTCATGATCGCGACGTTCCGCAGCTTCGTGCAGCCGCTCATCCTGCTCGTGTCGATCCCCTTCGCCGCGACCGGTGCGGTCCTGCTCCTGCTGGCCACCGGCATTCCGCTGGGCATCCCCTCGCTCATCGGTCTGCTCATGCTCATCGGCATCGTCGTGACCAACGCGATCGTGCTCATCGACCTCATCAACAAACTCCGCGACCACGGCATGGGACTCGACGACGCGATCGTCCACGGCACCCGCCTGCGCCTGCGTCCGATCCTCATGACGGCCGCGGCGACGGTGTTCGCCCTCGTGCCGATGTCGCTCGGCCTCACCGGCGGAGGAGTGTTCATCTCCCAGCCGCTGGCGGTCGTCGTCATCGGCGGTCTGACCTCCTCGACCGTGCTCACCCTCATCCTCGTGCCCACCCTCTACCTCCTCGTCGAACGGCGCAAGGAGCGGAATGCCGCCCGCCGAGCGGAGAAGAGGGCCAGGAAGCAGGAGGCCGAGGAGGCGAGGATCGAGGAGGAGACCGCCGAGGTGACCGGACGTCACGCAGCCGAGTGAACTCCCAGCCCGGTCGGTGGCTGCCCGGCCGGGCGGTGCCTGCCTGGCGGTGCCTGGCCGGATCGTGCCGGCGAGACAGTCCGCTGTCGGGGCTCCGCCTCGGCGACGGTCTCAGAGGTCGGTGAGGGCAGGCAGTGCCTCGGCGGCGGTGTGGATGTGCTCCTCGGTCAGCTGAGCTGCCCGGGCTCCGTCGCCGGCGGCGATCGCATCCCGGATCGCGTGGTGCTGCTTCTGCAGGGCGGCCATGAGCGCGGCGGGATCGTCGACGTCGCGGAAGGCTGCGAGGATCGGGCGGCGCAGGGAGTTGCGGATCGCTCCCGTGAGGTCGGAGAAGAGCTGATTGCCGGTGGCTTGGGCGATCGCGACGTGGAAGGCCGTGTCGGCGTCGTTGAAGACCTCGAGGCTGATGCCGGGGGTGTCCATGATCGCCAGCGAGGCGTTGAGCTGGGCGAGGGCGTCCTCGGTGACCCGCGCCGAGGCGAGTGCCGCACTCGAGCGCTCGAGCTGGACGCGCGTCTCGATGACCTCGCCGACGCTGAAGTTCGCGAGCGCCACGTGGAGGCGGAGGACGCGGGTGAGGGCTTCGCTGGGCAGGGAGGCGATGAACGTGCCGGCGCCGCGTCCCGATCCGCCGCTCGAGCGGATGACGCCGAGGCTCTCGAGCACCCGCAGGGCCTCCCGTACGCTCGCGCGACTGACGCCGAGCTTCGAGGCGAGCTCCCGTTCGGCCGGCAGGGGATCGCCGACGGTGAGCGTGCCGGACATGATCTGCTCCTCGATCGCGTCGATGACGAGCTCATGCGTGCTCGGGCGGCTCACCGGCGTCCACTCGGGGCGGGCTGTGGCAGCGCCTGCGGCCGTGCTCGAGCGGGCAGCGTGCGCGGCAGTTCCGGTGCTGTCTGCGTTCTCGCTCATGCCTGTCCTCTTCTCGTCCGACCGCGGCGGTGGTCCTCCCGCGGCGTCGTTCCTGCCGCCGCGCGATCATTCCCACGGCACTGCTTCTGCCGCCGCGATCTGCGGCGAAGCCTTGACGCGGTCTCGGTGCGGTCCTATGCTCAGATTAATGGTCTGACCTCATAGATGTCATACAGTACCGAACGATCGGGCTGGATTCGACAGGGGGGGACCGTCAGCCCCACAGCTGTGCACAGCCGCACCGATGAGCAAGGAGTCACATCCATGGTGAGAAGGCAGATCCCGAAGCCCGCGGAGATCTTCGAGCTGATGAAGTTCAAGAAGCTCGAACTCGATCCCAAGAAGCGCCGCCTCGAATCGGCGCTGACGATCGAGGATCTGCGTCGGATCGCGAAGCGGCGGACACCGGCTGCGGCATTCGACTACACCGACGGCGCGGCCGAGGGCGAGATCTCGATGACCCGCTCCGTCCAGGCGTTCGAGGACATCGAATTCCACCCCTCCATCCTCAACGACGTCTCCCATGTCGACACGACGACGCAGATCCTCGGCGGCAGTTCGTCGATGCCCTTCGGCATCGCCCCGACCGGCTTCACCCGGCTCATGCAGACCGAGGGCGAGATCGCCGGAGCTTCCGCGGCCGGTGCCGCGGGCATCCCCTTCACGCTCTCGACGCTGGGGACGACCGCGATCGAGGACGTCAAGGCCGCGAACCCCTACGGCCGGAACTGGTTCCAGCTCTACGTCATGCGTGAGCGGGAGGTCTCCTACGGACTCGTCGAACGTGCGGCGGAAGCCGGCTTCGACTCCCTCTTCTTCACCGTCGACACTCCCGTGGGAGGGGCGCGCCTGCGCGACAGCCGCAACGGCTTCTCGATCCCGCCGCAGCTCAGTGCCAAGACCGTGCTCAACGCGATCCCGCGCCCCTGGTGGTGGTGGGACTTCCTCACCACGGCGAAGCTCGAATTCGCCTCGCTCTCGGAGACCGGGGGCACCGTCGGCGAGCTCATCAACTCCGCGATGGATCCGACGATCGACTTCGACGACCTCGCGACGATCCGGAAGATGTGGCCGGGGAAGTTCGCGGTCAAGGGCGTCCAGACCCTCGACGATGCGAAGAGGCTCGCCGATCTCGGCGTCGACGCGATCGTCCTGTCCAACCACGGCGGGCGCCAGCTCGACCGGGCCCCCGTGCCCTTCGAACTGCTTCCATCGGTGGCCCGGGAGGTCGGCGACGACGTCGAGATCATCCTCGACACCGGCATCCGCAACGGCGCCGACATCGTCGCCTCGCTCGCCCTCGGCGCTGACTTCACGCTCATCGGCCGTGCCTACCTCTACGGCCTCATGGCCGGCGGCCGCGAAGGTGTGGACCGGACGATCGAGATCCTCCGAGATCAGATCGAGCGGACGATGAAGCTGCTCCAGGTCTCGACGATCGCCGAACTCGAACCGGGCCACGTCACCCAGCTCAGCCGCTTCACCCGCGCGGACCGCGCCTCGATCGAGGACCTCGGACGCTGAGCCGCAGCTGAGCCCGGCGCCCGCCGAACCCGGCCTCCCGGCCCACCGGGGGACTCAAACGTGGAGGATCCGCGTCGACATCACGCCGAATGTCGACGCGGATCCTCCACGCTTGGGTCGTTCTGCCCCGATCAGTTCGCCGAGGCGGTCACCCCGTCTGGTAGAGGTGCTCGGGCCGTCCCGTGCTCCCGTACTGCAGGGTGACGGTGACGGCTCGGGATTCGGCGAGCTTCGCGAGGTGCCGCTGCGCGGTCGCGCGGGAGGCACCGACCGCCTCGGCGATCTCCACCGCCGTCATGGGCTGCTTCGCCGCGGACAGGGCGTCGAGGATGCGCGCCGTCGTCGTCGACCCCGACGCCGGTGCCGATCCGGTGCCGGGGGAGGAGACGTCGTGGAGGCTGCGCAGCAGTCGGTCGAGGTCGGCCTGCGCCACCTTCTCCTTCTCCCAGTAGCGCCGGTAGCGGGCGTAGCGGCGGAGGAAGCCGTGGAGGTGCTCGGCGGTGAACGGCTTGACGATGTAGGTCAGCGCCCCCGCGCGGAGCGCCGAACGGACGATGTGCGGATCGGATACGGCGGAGAGCACCGCGGCATCGACGTTCGTCTCGCGGATGAGGTCGACGCCGGTGCCCTCGGGCAGGACGTAGTCGGCGAGCAGCAGGTCGACGTCCTCCTCGGCGAGGATCGTTCGGGCCGTGCGCAGGTCCTGGACCGGATCGAGCGCCCGGAAGCCGGGCACGTCGTTGACGTACTTGCAGTGGATCTGGCCGACGTAGAAATCGTCGTCGAGCACGAGCACATTGACCATCAGTGCTCTCCTTCCTCTCGGGTGGTGCGATCCGGTGCGTTCATCGGGGTCGTGTCGTCGATGACGTCGGGGAGGAGGACGCCGAAGCTCGCTCCGCCGAGCTCGGGGTCGTGACCGCTGTTCAGCCACACCCGGCCCCCGTGTCGGTGGGCGACCCGCCGGCACAGGGCGAGACCGAGGCCGTGACCATGGACGGGGTCCGCGCCGGGACTTGCGCCTGAGTCCGAGTCCGATTCTGTGCCATCGCCTCCGCCCGTGCTCGCTTCGTCGGCGCCTTCACCGTTGGCGGCCGAATTCGCCTGCTCACCGCTGAAGCCCTCGTCGAAGATCCGCTCGGCATCGGCGGCGGCGATGCCGGCGCCGGTGTCGGTGACGAGCGCGTGGAGTTCGGGCCCCGAGCTGAGCAGGGAGACCTCGACGACCTCGGCGGCGTCGACTCCCTCGTGGCCTTCGGGCCCTCCGCGGGTGTCGAGGCGACGACGGACGACGGCGCGCACGGCGTTGTCGATGAGGTTGCCGAGGACGAGGGTGACGTCCTCGGGGTCGCGCACGCTGCCGACGACGAGGGAGTCGGGGGCGATCCTCAGGGTCACTCCCGCCTCGGCGGCGGTCGTTCCCTTCGCCTCGAGCAGGGCCCGCAGGTACGGGTCGGTGATCGCCTCGATGCCTTCGACGGGTGCGGCGAGGGGACCGGTGCCGAGGATCGACTCGAGGTAGGTGCTCGCCTCCTCGGTCGCTCCGGTGCCGACGAGGCCGAGCACGGTGTGGAGGCGGTTGGCGAACTCGTGGCGTTGGGCGCGCAGGGCCTCGGCCATCGTCGTCACCGATTCGAGCTGGCGGGCCATCGTGAGCATCGTCGTCTCGTCGCGCAGTGTGACGACACCGCCGACAGACACCCCGTCGCGGCGCACCCGCACGGCCGTGGCGAGCAGGATCCGGTCACCGACGCTCACCCGGCGGCGCAGGGCCCCACGCTCGGGCGCTTCGGCCATCATCGTGCGGATCGATTCGGGGATGTCGTCGATCGCCGTCTGCCGCCGTGCGGCCGTGGGGTCGGTCGAGTCGGTGCGGGCCGCCTCGGCGAGGAGATCCTTCGCGGCGGCATTGCTCAGGGTCAGCTGCCCGTCGGAGTCGAAGCCGAGGACCCCGTCGTCGAGTCCGCGGAGGACCGCACCCTGATCGCGGGCCATCTCCGCGAGCTCCTCGGGGCCGATGCCCAGGGTCTCGCGGCGCAGCCTGCGGCCGAGCGCGATCGAGGCGAGGATCCCGATGCCGAGGGCGAGGACGGCGACGGACCCGAGGGCGATGAACTCGCGGCGGAGGTCGGCGTTGAGCACGGAGGTGTGGATGCCCACGGACACCTCGCCGACGACGGAGCCGTCGCCGGTGGACGAGTAGACGGGCACCTTCGCCCGCACCGTGCTGCCGAGGGTTCCCACCTCCTGGCTGACCTCCTCACGACCGGAGAGCGCCACATCGGGGGAGGTGGAGACCTTCTTGCCGATGAGCGCGGGATTGGGGTGAGTGAGCCGGATCCCCTGGTCGTCGGTGATGACGACGAACTCGATGCCCGACCGGCGCCTGAGTTCGTCGGCGACGACGCGCAGGGGGTCGGTCACCTCGGCGGGCGGCATCGGTTCGGGGGACTCCGAGGCGATCGTCGAGCCGCGGCGGACCTCCGGTGAGGAGGCGAGGGCACGGGCGGTGGCCAGCGCTTCGGTCTCGCTGACATCGGTCACGGTGCGCGCCGCCATCCACGCGAACACCCCGGTGACCAGGGCCAAGGTCACGATGATGACCGCGAGCTGGCTGAGCAGGACACGGCGGGAGAAGGCTCGAGACGAGCGGAACACGTCTCCACAGTAGCCAGTGATGAGCAGAATGAGCAAAAGTGGCAGAACGGGCAGAACGCGATCAGTGCACACAAACGCGCGCCGACGGCAGTGCGGGGCCTAGCGTGTATCCCGCCTCACATGTGTGTATCGCGCATCACAAACGTCTTCGAAGGAGAAGTCCGTGCTCGTCATCCTCGGCTTCGCGATGATCGTCGTCTTCATGACGCTGATCATGACCAAGCGACTCTCGCCGATCCTCGCGCTCATCATCGTTCCGACCATCTTCGGTCTCTTCGCCGGGGCCGGTCTCGGCATCGGCGACATGGTCATGGAGGCGATCGCCTCGATGTCCTCGACGGCGGCGCTGCTGCTGTTCGCGATCATCTACTTCGGCATCATGATCGACGTCGGACTCTTCGACAAGCTCGTCGAATTCATCCTCCGGGTCGCCGGCAACGACCCGGTCAAGGTCGTCCTCGGCACCGCGCTGCTCACCGGTGCCGTCTCCCTCGACGGCGACGGGTCGACGACGTTCATCGTCGTCACCGCCGCGATGCTGCCGATCTATCAGCGCCTCGAGATGTCCCCGGTGGTGCTCACCTGCGTGGCCGGTCTCATCAACGGCACGCTCAACATCGTCCCGTGGGGCGGGCCGACGGCGAGGGCCTCCTCGGCGCTGCAGATCGATGCGAACGAGATCTTCGCGCCCATGGTTCCCGCGCTCGCCGCGGGCCTGCTCGTGTGCTTCGTCTTCGCGTACTTCCTCGGCCTCTCCGAACGCCGCCGGCTGGCGAAGAACGGGGTCGCATGGGTCGAGGACCGCACGAAGGGCTTCGGGAAGCGGCGCGAACTCGTCGGTGCCGTGGCGCGGACTGCTTCCGGCGCCGGCTCGACGGGCACCGGAATTGGCTCGACCGGCACCGGCACCGGCGCCGGCTCCGGCGGCGCCGGTGCGCAGACCTCCGTCGGCGGACCCGATGACGGTGCCGATGAGGACCCTGCGGCCGCCTCGGCGGGATCCTCCCTGACCGACACCGCACTCGACCCCAACCGCCCGACTCTGCGGCCGAAGCTCTTCTGGTTCAACCTCGCCCTCACCCTTGTCGTCATGGTCATGCTCGTCCTCGACGTGCTGCCACTGCCGTACCTGTTCATGATCGCGATGGTCGTAGCCCTCATGGTCAACTTCCCGAAGATCAAGGATCAGCAGGCGGAGCTGGCCTCCCATGCCTCGGCGATCATCGCTGTCGTCGCCATGGTCATGGCCGCGGGCGTCCTCACGGGCATCATGAGCGGCACGGGCATGGTCGATGCGATGGCCGCGTGGCTCGTCGACGTCATCCCGTCGTCGATGGGGCCGTACATGGCCGTCATCACCGGTCTGCTCTCGATCCCGATGACGTTCTTCATGAGCAACGATGCGTTCTACTTCGGGATCCTGCCGGTGCTCACGGAGACCGCCGCGCACTACGGCATCTCCGCCGCCGACATGGCCCGTGCTTCGATCACCGGCCAGCCCGTGCACATGCAGTCCCCGCTGGTCCCGGCGATCCTCCTGCTCGTCTCCCTCGCCGGCGTCGATCTGGGCGACCACCACAAGAAGGTGCTGTGGCGGGCGCTGCTCGTCTCGCTCGTCATGCTCACCGTCGGCGTCCTCATCGGCGTCATCGCGATCGGATAGGGGGCGTCCGTCATGACCGATCTCTACTCCTCACCGCGTGACCGTCGTCCCGTGCCGTCCCCGCAGGTGGCAGCCTCGGAGAACCTCGCCGAGGCGGAGCGCACCGTCGTCCTTGCCCTGCGCCTCGATGCGCCTCCGGCCGTGCTCGACACCGCGCTGCGCATGGCCCGTTTCGAGGACGCGGCGCTGCGGGTCGTCGTCTTCGCCTCCGACAGTCCCGCGGGTCCGCTCGACCATGACCCGGCCCAGACCGCGGCCATGGTCGGTCAGCTCGCCGAGGCGGGCGTCGAGTTCGAAGTCCTCCGCGCCGAGGCGGACGTCGCCTCCCAGGTCCTCGATCTCGCCGAGGAGTGGGCGGCTGAACTCATCGTCCTCTCGACCAGGCGGCGCTCGGCGGTGATGAAGCTGCTGCTCGGCTCGAGCGTCCAGCGCGTCATCCTCGAAGCGACGTGCCCGGTGCTGGTGGTGAAGTAGGGGACGGCTGCGGGGCGATTCGCGCCTCCGTTGCACCGCAGGCGCGGACTCAGGAGCGGCCGAGTCAACTGCGCGCAGAACTCATAAACAACACCTTCCGATTTTATGAGAAACTTACACAACTCATAACTTTCAAGGGTGGTGTTTATGGACTCCGGGACGACCGCGACAGGCGGCAACGACGTTCCATCATGGCCTGCTCTCGGTTCCGAGTTCCGAGATTGGGTGTCGCGTGCTGGGTTCGGTCCTGCTGCGACGATCGGCGGGGGAATTCGGAGATACGAGGCCTCGGTTCCACCGCTGATCTCGGACCTTATGCCGAAGGTGAATCCTGAGTTGGCGGCAGATGCCGAAGAGGCGACTCGGGAGCTGAGTCGTCTAGACGCCGAACTCGGATCACACTTCGCAGGGTTCGCACCCGTGCTGCTGCGCTCGGAGGCGGCGTCGTCGTCCCAGATCGAGAACCTCACAGCGAGTGCACGCGCAATATTCTCTGCGGAGCTCGGCGCTCGCCCTGGCAGCAATGCCGAACTGATCGTGGCGAACACTCGGGCGCTGGTCTCTGCTCTGCGTGACTCAGGAGAAGTCTCGGCAGAATCGATTCTGAGGATTCACCGCGTGCTGATGGCGCCTCAGGAGCGACATACTCCAGGCGAGTTCAGGACCGAACAGGTGTGGATCGGCAGTCGTTCGGACACTCCGGTGGGTGCGGAGTTCGTGCCGCCGCACTCCGAGCGGGTTGCCGACCTCCTCGAGGATCTGTCGACCTTCTGCGCGCGAGTGGACATTCCACCTATGGTGGTGACAGCGATCGCGCACGCGCAGTTCGAAACCATCCACCCTTTCACGGACGGCAACGGACGAACCGGGCGGGCGATAGTGCAGGCGATGCTGCGGCGAAGAGGGATCACCAGAAACGTCGCTGTTCCAGTGTCCGCAGGGCTTCTGGCGGATGTCGCTCGGTACCATCGAGCATTGACCGAGTATCGCAAAGGCAACGTCGATCCCATCATTCGGATCTTCGTGGACGCGACGTTCAGAGCAGTCGACAACAGCACTCAACTGGTGTCGGACCTGCAGAGGATTCGGCGAGGTTGGGACTCGAAGCTCACGGTCAGGCGAAACTCGAATGCTTGGCGACTTCTCGATGTCCTCGTTGAGCAGCCGGTGCTGAATTCAGCCGCTGCAGCAGAGGCGTTGGGGGTCGCTCAGCCGAATATCTATCCGCCCTTGAAAGCGCTGGCCGATGCCGGGATCGTGACATCGAAGGCAGAGCACAAGCGGGGCCCGTTCTGGCGCAGCGACGAGATCCTTGCAGCCATCGATGCGTTCGCCGAGCGAGCTGGTCGCCGGCAGACTACGTAGGCCGTGTCAGTGGTCGCTGAGACGATCGGTCCATGATCGTCGTCTCCATCATTGCCCTAGCGATTTCGGCCGGTTCCCTGCTTTTCACGGCTTGGGCTGCGAGGACTGCTGCCAAACAGGCGGCATCCGCCGCCGCCCAGACTGCAGTCCAAATGGAGCAAGTCGCGGCTGCTCGGGAACAGACGCAGCTGCAGCGAGAGATTGCTCGCGACGCAGCACAGCCATATGTGTGGGCGGATATTCAGCCTGACATGCAGCAGGGGACTGCGATGCAGCTCGTCGTGGGAAACAGTGGGCCCACGGTCGCACAGAACGTCAGAATCACTGTGGACCCGCAGTTGCCGAGCAGCGAGTCTCATGCCGAGAAGGTGTTGAGGACTCAGGAGGTCCTTTCCGAGGGTTTGAAGTCCCTTGCGCCCGGAAGGACGATTCGGTGGCAGCTCGGCAACGGCCATGAACTGTTGGCCAGTGAGGCTCCGCAGCTCCGTACCCTGAGAGTCGATGCCGACGGCCCGTTCGGTGCATTGCCTGCTATGGAGATCGAGATCGATATCTCTCAGATCAGATTGTCCAGAGATGCACCTGACGGATCGCTTCATCACGTACGAAGCTCGATCAAAGATCTCACGAAGGCCGTCAGAGACATCGACAGCACTTTGAACCGCGTGGCAGACGAGGGCAGGAGTGGGCTTTCGTAGTTGCGGAATTCCACTGGGTCTGCCGATTCGTCCCTGCCACAGAAGTGCGCAGATCCGACAATTGAATCGGTTTCGAACCAGTTGCAGACCAGATTCGGGCACCGACTCTGGGTCGTCTCCTGCCCGTCAGGGACTGAAGAAGCTGGCCGAGGATTTTCTGAAGACGCCGGTCTCGTTGCCGACACAGGGGCAAGCCACCAGATTGATGGCTGAGATTTTAGTGGTTCTTGGAACGATAGTGACTTTCTGTCTGAGACCTGTCGCGCTCGTAAAGTTTTGATATCCGCAGTTGCGTTAGTGGCTGGTGATGCTCAACGACGGTCGAAGAACCTACGAATAGGGCCGCGTGGGGTAGGCGAGAGCTCAATAAACGATCGCGCGCTTAAGCCAAACTCCAGCTCGGAAAGGTGCTTCATGACGTGATGGCCAGCTTGGGCGAGTGTCGCGGGGTCATTGAACAAGTGGCGAGGCAGCCGGCCAATTGACGATGTGTAGGGTTCTCCGGCGAGAGTTTCCAACGATGTCAGAGATTCGACCGCGGAATGGGGGTTGTCGATTAGGAACGGCCAGTATTCGGTGACAACGCCGGAGTAATTTTGGACGAAGTTGGCGGGGTCCGTGTAGGAGGCAACTCCGAAAGTGTGGAGGAGTGTCCGGTAGGCGATGCGTTCGTCGCTGTCTTCGTCAATTCGGCACGGGGATGTGCTGAATGGGCCGCGACGCCACTCAACTTCCGCGGGGACACAAGGGACCTCCAATGCGGCGAGTGCAGCGAGACGGTGGTTGCCGTTGCCGTGGATGCGGAATATGTCACCGAGGGGTGATGTGTATCCGTCGACGTTGATGCGTAAGACTCCATCTTGGGAGATCGAACCGTCCGCACCAATTCCGAGCAGGGTGTGGAGTCCGCGTTCTTCGCCGTGTTCTCTGGCGATGCGCCGAGCAAATTCTGCGATACCGGTGATGCGGTCAGGGGATAGGCCACGTTGGGGTTGATGGGCAAAGTGGGCGCGGTCGCTCGCGTCATGGATGAATGATTGTGTTCCAGGCTCCTTTAGGAGCACTCTGTTGGGGTTGACCCAACACCATTCGACATCCTGTTGAGGCATTCCCGCATGTGGTTGTCCGAATGTTTCATCAGGCAGGTACGGCCGTGGGCGGGAAGCGAATTGTGTGATTCTTTCCGTGAGCTCGTCGATGTCTGGCGTTTCAAGTTGCTGGAGGTGCCGGACGAGGAAGGCGTGAGCGATTGGTGCAAGGTGTGAGGAAGCTGCGATGGCTCCTCCGCTGTGCAGGCTGATACGAACCTGATCAACGTGATTTCTGTCGGGCATCAAGTGATCCTAGTGTTTGTCACTGTGAGTGTAGCTTGTGATCCAGGAGCTTCACGGTCCTGTTCCTGTGTTATACAAGGCTGGGCGGTGGTCGCGGCGAAATTCTGTCGGCGCGGGTGGACTCTGGAAGTGTCATGGTCTCATGGGCTGAACGTCGTTGCCGCGGGGTTTTCGCGAGTTTCCGTCCAGATTTCGTCCGAGAGAAGTTTCCATTCGGTGTTGAGATTGTGGAGCGGGATTTGTGCGGTGAGATGTTCTCTTTCCGTTGGTCTCCCATCAATATGGATAAGCGCCTCGTACGGTTGGGAAGTGTGGCCACTCTCGTTTATTGACGAGTAGGCCCCCGTCGGTGAGCAGAACTGTTGTCCACCCCGTAGTGATCGTGGGTGTGCTGGTTGAGGGCCATCCAGGGATGAGTTCGAAAATCCATGCGACGGGCAATTGCAAGTGAGTCGTCAGTGAAGGGACTGAATTGCCCCGGGTTTCGCAGAGACTCCTTATCTTGGTTTACTCAGCAGTCGCGGGTTCTGCGCGGACTAGTTGCTCTCTTCCGAATGGACGGATCCCCAATTGCAGCCAGCTCTGTCTGGGCAAGCGTCATTTCTGGGTGTACCAGCGGTTCCAATTCGTCGCGCAGTTTTGAGTGGAGGAAGTGTGCTCGTCGGCTGACGGCGATGAACCAGAGGTTGCGCATCAGAACGGGATCTGCGCCTGACCATACTACGTTGCTCCAGCCTTTCGCCCGCATAAGCGGGCGGACCACGAGAACTGCTCCTGTACCCGTTTGTCGGAGAGTCTGGTTGCTGGGTTCGCATCGACGAGTGTGTTGCTGCCGTTGCTGTGTTCGAGTTGTATGTCGAGGACGTGTCTGCGCAGGTGGGCACCGTCTTGTTCTTGGAGGTGGAACGGCTGCGTTGCGATTCGTGTGGTGTTGGGGGCGAAGTCTGCGAGCCAGAGCCAATCGAGTTCGAGGAGGCTCTCGTGCATGGCGGTCCTGTGAGTGGCCGTGAGCTAGAACACACCGGGGAAATTTCTCTGCCTGATAAAACGGAGGACGACGCACAGGTTCTTCGCTGATCACTTCTTGAGGGCAGATCAGTCCGAGGGTGGTCGATACGAGCTCGGTGTCGCATGCTGGTAGGAAGCGCACCACTCGGAACGCATCTTAAAGGACCTTCGAAAAAATTCTTCAGGAGCGGAATAAACCCCCGCTCCACAAAGTTGAGTCTGGTGTACGCAACTTTTATGAGGCGGGGATTGACGATCTCGGCCGCGAAGAGAATACTTGAGTCCATCAGACTCAATGCGGGCGACGGTCCGACGAGACGACTCCGGGAGGCAGCTCCCGGTGGCACCTCTCAGGCCGACCGCGCGCATTCAGCCCGAGCCGACTCTCACAGATAAGGAGAAACGATATGGCACGTGCAGTTGGAATCGACCTCGGAACCACGAACTCCGTCGTCGCAGTCCTCGAAGGCGGCGACCCCAAGGTCATCGCGAACATGGAAGGCGGTCGCACGACCCCGTCCGTCGTCGCAGTCAACAAGAACGGGGACTCCCTGGTCGGCGAGATCGCCAAGCGCCAGGCTGTCACCAACGTGAAGAACACCGTGGCGTCCGTCAAGCGCCACATGGGCACCGACTGGAACACCGAGATCGGCGGCAAGACGCTGACCGCTCCCGAGGTCTCCGCCCGCATCCTCCAGAAGCTCAAGCACGACGCCGAGGAGTACCTGCAGGAGAAGGTCACCGACGCGGTCATCACCGTCCCTGCCTACTTCAACGACGCCGAGCGTCAGGCCACGAAGGACGCCGGTGAGATCGCCGGCCTCAACGTCCTGCGCATCATCAACGAGCCCACCGCTGCGGCCCTGGCCTACGGCCTCGAACGCGGCAAGGAAGACGAGCTCATCCTCGTCTTCGACCTCGGCGGCGGCACCTTCGACGTCTCGCTGCTCGAAGTCGGCAAGGACGACGACGGCTTCTCGACCATTCAGGTCCGTGCGACCTCCGGCGACAACCGCCTCGGCGGCGACGACTGGGATCAGCGGATCGTCGATTGGCTGGTTGAGCAGGTCAAGAACAACTACGGCGTGGACCTGACCAAGGACTCCACGGCGATGCAGCGTCTCAAGGAGGCCGCTGAGCAGGCGAAGAAGGAGCTCTCGTCCGCGACGAGCACCAACATCTCCCTGCAGTACCTGTCGATGAGCGAGAACGGTCCGATCCACCTCGACGAGACCCTCACCCGGGCGAAGTTCGAGGATCTGACCAAGGACCTCCTCGAGCGGACCAAGGCCCCGTTCCACGCTGTGATGAAGGACGCAGGCGTGTCCGTCAAGGACATCGACCACGTCGTCCTCGTCGGCGGTTCGACCCGTATGCCCGGCGTCACCCAGGTCGTCACCGAGCTCACCGGAGGCAAGGAGCCCAACAAGGGCGTCAACCCCGATGAGGTCGTCGCGATCGGCGCCGCCGTGCAGGCCGGTGTGCTCATGGGCGAACGCAAGGACGTCCTCCTCATCGACGTCACCCCGCTCTCGCTCGGACTCGAGACCAAGGGCGGCGTGATGACGAAGCTCATCGAACGCAACACCCCGATCCCGACCAAGCGCTCGGAGACGTTCACCACGGCTGAGGACAATCAGCCCTCGGTGTCGATCCAGGTGTTCCAGGGTGAGCGCGAGTTCACTCGGGACAACAAGAACCTCGGCACCTTCGAGCTGACCGGCATCGCGCCGGCTCCGCGCGGAGTGCCGCAGATCGAGGTCGCCTTCGACATCGACGCCAACGGCATCGTCCACGTCTCGGCCACCGACAAGGGCACAGGCAAGGAGCAGTCGATGACGATCACCGGCGGCTCGGCCCTGCCCAAGGAGGACATCGAGCGCATGGTCCGTGAGGCCGAGGAGCACGCGGAGGAGGACAAGAAGCGCCGTGAGGCAGCCGATGTCCGCAACAACGCGGAGAACCTCGCCTACCAGACCCAGAAGCTGCTCGACGACAACGCCGACAAGCTGCCTGAGGAACTGAAGTCGGAGATGCAGGCCGACGTCGACGCCGTCAAGAAGGCTCTCGAGGGCGAAGACGACGACGCCGTGAAGAAGGCTTTCGACACGCTCACCGAGAAGCAGCAGAAGATCGGCGAGGCGATCTACGCCCAGCAGGACGCCGGCGCCGCCGGTGCCTCTGACCAGGCCGGCGCCTCCGATGCCGGCACCGGTGCCGACGACGATGTCGTCGATGCCGAGGTCGTCGACGATGATGAGGACGGGGAGAAGAAGTAATGACGACCGAGGGCAACGATCCGTCGTCCGAGGAGCCGCGCTTCACCTTCCATGACAAGCGCCGGGTCGACCCCGACACCGGTGAGCTTCGTCCCGAGGCCGACGCCCAGTCGGCCGCGGGGGCCGGTGAAGGCGCCGACACCGAGGAGGTGCTGGCCGACGCCAGCGACCTCGGTGTCGACATCCCGGCCGATGCCTCCACGCTGGACGACACCGAGGCGGCCACCGAGCCGGGTGCGGCCGAGCCCGCGCCCGGGTCGGAGGCGGCCGCCCACCTCGCCGATCTCAAGCGGATCAACGCGGAGTACGCTGCCTACCGCATGCGTGCCGACCGCGAACGCGAGCGGGCAGCCGCGGGCGGAACGATCAAGGCCGTCGAGGCCCTGGTCCCCGTCCTCGACGAGGTGCGTCTGGCGCAGGAGAACGGCGACGTGACCGGGCCCTTCGAGGCCCACGTGAACAAGCTGCTCGACGCCCTGGCCAAGGTCGGCGTCGAACAGTACGGCGCCGTCGGCGACGAGTTCGACCCTCGCCTGCATGAGGCTCTCATGCAGCAGCCGTCGAACGATGTCGAGGTGCCGACGGTCTTCATGGTCATGCAGCCGGGCTACCGCATGGGTGATCGCATCATCCGCGCGGCCCGCGTCGGCGTGCAGCAGCCCGAGGACTGAGCATCCCGACCCCGCCGAGGTGACACCCAGCCCCAGCGTCCGGACACGGACGCTGGGAGCGGGGCGGCCGCCTCGGCGACGGTCCGGAATCTCCGGGAGGACAGCTTTCGGAGGTTGCGGATTGTGAGTGGACAGATGAGCAGAACGATGACAGAGCCGGTGCCGGCAGGCAGCGGCGAGCAGAACAGGACAAGGAAGAAGGGAGGTGCCAGATGAGTACCGGACCTCAGAATGATTGGTTCGAGAAGGACTTCTACAAGACCCTCGGCGTCTCCAAGGACGCCACGGACTCCGAGATCAAGAAGGCCTACCGCAAGCTCGCGCGGAAGTACCATCCGGACGCGAATCCGGGCGACGCCGAGGCGGAGGCCAAGTTCAAGGAGATCGGACAGGCCCACCAGGTGCTGTCGAACAAGGAGTCGCGCGAGCAGTACGACCAGGTGCGCGCGATGGGCAGCGGTGCCCGGTTCAGCGCGGGCGCCGGCGGCGCCGGTGGCGGAGGCGGCTTCGACGACGTGTTCTCCGACCTCTTCGGAGGCGGCGGGCGCACCCGGACCCGGACGACGTACTCCGGCGGCGGTTTCGGCGGATCCGGCGGCTACGGAGACGTGCCGCCCGACCTCGCCGATCTGCTGGGCGGATTCGGCGGCGGTGCCTCCTACGGCGGCTACGGCGACAGTGGCTTCGGCGGCTATTCGCCTCCGGTCAAGGGCGGGGACATCAAGTCCTCGACGAACCTCAGCTTCACCGAGGCGGCCAACGGCGCCTCGGTCAAACTGAAGATGCCCAACGGCAAGCCGCTGACGGTGCGCACCCCGATCGGGGTCAAGGACGGGCAGAAGATCCGTCTGGCCGGCAAGGGCAAGGCCAGCCCGAACGGCGGCGAGCCCGGAGACGTCATCCTCACCGTCAACGTCAAACCGCACCCGGTGTTCACCCGGGACGGCGACAACCTGCGCATCGACCTGCCGGTGAGCTTCGACGAGGCGGCACTCGGCGCCGAGGTCAAGGTGCCCACGCTCGGCGGTCAGCCCGTCAAGGTCAAGATCCCCGCGGGCACGCCCTCGGGCAGGACCCTGCGGGTGCGCGGCAAGGGCGTGCAGACGAAGAAGGGCACGGGCGATCTGCTCGTGACCGTGGAGATCGTCGCACCGAAGAACCTGTCGAAGGAAGCCAAGGAAGCGGTCGAGGCGTACAAGGCGGCGACCGAGGACGAGGATCCGCGGGCCGGCCTGCTCGATCGGGCCAAGACGAGCTGAGGCGGCGCATTCGTATGCAGTTCTCTCAGAGCGCGGCCCTCTACGTCATCTCGGTGGCGGCGGAGCTTGCGGGCATGCACCCGCAGACCCTGCGCCAGTACGACAGGATGGGCCTTGTCATCCCGCAGCGCACGGCCGGCAAAGGCCGACGCTATTCGGGTCGCGACATCGCGAAGCTGCGCCTGATCCAGCATCTCTCCCAGGACGAGGGGGTCAACCTCGTGGGGATCAAGAAGATCATGGAGATGCAGAACCAGATCGACGCACTGAGGAACCGGAACCAGGAGCTCGAGGAGGAAGTCCTCGCGCAGGCGGAGGAACGCGAACGCGATGCGCGCGTGTTCGCCGCCGGCTCCGGAGGCGATGTCGTCTCGATCGCCCGGGGCCGGCGCCCCAAGGTCAAAGCCGAATCCCCGACCGGCGCCGTCGTGCTCTACGACGACTTCCGCGCCCGGAGGGTGTGAGCGGGTCGGCAGTTGGCGGGCGGCCGGTTGCCTGATAGTGGTCGCCCGGCTGTTGGCGGCCGGTTGCCTACTGGCGGTCGACTCTCGGTTGAGCTCACTTGAGTCTGTGGGGCACAGTTCACGAACTGTGCCCCACAGACTCAAGTGGGCTCGACTTGTTTTCGGCGGCGGCACACACGCACTCGGCTCGACGCGAGGGCTGCGGCGTTCCACCTCGGCGGGCGGCAGTGTTTGCAAGGTGAGATACAGGTCTCGAAACATGGACGAAACTCGCCCGTCACGGACCGAAACAATCGGCTGTCAGGATGGGCGATGTTGAGTCCGGACGACGACCGAGGAGCCCACCATGACAGTGACCGCAGACGGGTCGGCCACGCCGCCGGCCGGCAGCAATGAGGCGAAGGCCGCGGCGAAGGAGAGTCTCGAGGACTACACGCTGCGGTTCGCACCGCGGTCCTACCGCACGTGGGCGCCGGCCGTGGTCGCGACGAGCGCACTCGGCGGCATCGCCTACCTCGCCGACTTCTCGATCGGTGCGAGCATCGGGCTCGCGCACGGCACGGCGAACGGCATCCTCGGCATCCTCACCGCCGCGATCATCATCTTCCTCACCGGCTGGCCGCTCGCGTTCTACGCCGCGCGCTACAACCTCGACCTCGATCTCATCACCCGCGGGGCCGGATTCGGCTACTACGGTTCGGTGATCACGAACATCATCTTCGCAACGTTCACCTTCATCTTCTTCGCCCTCGAGGGCTCGATCATGGCCCAAGGGCTCTACCTCGGTCTCGGACTCCCACGCCCCATCGGCTATCTCGTGTCCACGGTGCTCATCTTCCCGCTCGTCATCTTCGGCATGAAGGCGCTCGCCCGGCTGCAGGTCTCGACGACACCCCTGTGGCTCGTCCTCATGGTCGTCCCCGTCGGCTACCTCATCGCCTTCCAGCCCGACTCCGTCAACTCCTTCTTCGCCTACCAGGGGGAGAACGGGGAGAGCGCGAACTTCGCCTCGGCGATGCTCGCAGCCGGCGTCTGCCTCTCGCTCATCGCCCAGATCGCCGAGCAGATCGACTACCTGCGCTTCATGCCCCCGCGCACCCCGGCCAACCGTCGCAGCTGGTGGGCCGCCGTCATCCTCGCCGGACCCGGCTGGGTGATCTTCGGGGCGACGAAGCAGATCATCGGCATGTTCCTCGCCGTCTACCTCATCGCCAACGTCCCCGGGGCGACGAGCTTCGCGACCGAACCGGTCCAGCAGCTGCTCGCCACCTACGAGCAGATGATGCCCCAGTGGCTCGCCCTCCTGCTCGCCGTCGTTCTCGTCGTCATCTCGCAGGTGAAGATCAACGTCACCAACGCCTACTCGGGTTCGCTGGCCTGGACGAACGCGTACACGCGCATCACCAAGCGCTATCCGGGACGGATCACCTTCCTCGTCGTCAACCTGCTCTTCGCGCTCGCGCTCATGGAGCTGAACATGTTCGACTTCCTCAACGCGATCCTCAGCTTCTACGCGAACCTCGCGATGTCGTGGATCTGCGTCGTCGCCGCGGACATTGCGATCAACAAGTACGTTCTCGGTCTCTCGCCGAAGACACCGGAGTTCCGTCGGGGCATGCTCTACGACTGGAATCCCGTCGGAGTCGTGTCCCTCCTGCTCTCGGGAGGGGTGTCCATCGCCATCTACTTCGGGGCGTTCGGTGCCGCCGTGCAGCCGTTCTCGCCGCTCTTCGCCGTGGGTATCGCGATCGTCGCGACCCCGCTCATGGCGATCCTCACCCGGGGCCGGTACTACCTGCGCCGCCGGGACGACGGCATCGATGTGCCGATGTTCGACGAGCACGGCAATCCCACCGATGTCACTCTGTGGTGCCACGTGACGGAGATGGAGTTCGAGCGTCCGGACATGATCGCCTCGGCGAAGACCGGTCCGGACGGGCAGCCGCTCTATCTCAGCTCGCTCGCGCTCTCAACCGACCGCCTCGGCGAACATGTCCTGCCTGCCGACCCCGGTGGGGCACGGCCGAGTGTCACGCGGGGGCGGGCCGAGGTCGGGCGCGAGTCCGCCGACCCCGGCCGGGAGCGCTGATGCACTTCACCCCCGGTGACACCGAGAAGCTGCTGCTCTCGGTGGCCGGCATGATCGCCCGCGACCGGCTGTCACGCGGAGTGCCGCTCAACCACCCGGAAGCCGTGGCGCTGCTGAGCACGTGGGTGATCGAGCGGGCACGGGAAGGCGCGAAAGTCGAGGAGCTCATGGTCGAAGGCAGGGAGGTGCTCAGCCGGGACGACGTCCTCGACGATGTCGCCGCCATGCTCCACGACGTTCAGGTCGAGGCGACCTTCCCCGACGGGCGCAAGCTCGTCACCATCCACAACCCCATCGACTGAGCAGGGACGGCTGACCGCGGCCAGCCGGCCGCGATGGATCGACCGAGACAGACACGACTGAAACCAACCGACCGAGAGGACGCCCATGGCAGGAACGAGAGACCACGGGCCCGGTGCGGTGCGCGTGCGCGAGGGAACCCGAGTGCTCAATCGCCGCGACTCGGCGGGGGAGACCGGGACCGTGACGATCGAGAACACCGGCGACCGCCCGGTGCAGATCGGTTCGCACATCCACCTTCCCGACGTCAACGCCGCCCTCGCCTTCGATCGGCGGCAGACCGACGGCTTCCGTCTCGACGTCCCCGCGGGGACGTCGGTCCGCTTCGAACCCGGAGTCTCCCGCACCGTGCCGATCGTCAGCCTCGGCGGGCGGAGGGTCGTCCCGGGACTGCAGATCCGCGGCGATGCCGGCGGCAATGCCGATGACCTCACCGAGGTTGCCGCCCCGACCGTCGCAGCCGACCGCACCAGCGTTGCCGGCCCAACCAGCGTCGCTGACCCCACCGCCAACGATCCCATCGCTGAGGCGGGTGACTGTTGATGGCGGAGATCTCGGCCCAGCGCTACGCCGCGCTCTACGGTCCGACCACGGGTGACCAGGTCCGCCTCGGCGACACCGATCTGTGGATCGAGATCGAGGAGGATCGGACCTTCGGCGGGGACGAAGCGGTCTTCGGCGGCGGAAAGTCGATCCGGGAGTCGATGCTCCAGGGGACGACGACCCGCGCCGAGGGTGCACCGGACACCGTCATCACCAACGTCATCGTCCTCGACTGGTGGGGCGTCGTCCGCGCCGATGTCGGCATTCGGGACGGCAGGATCACCGCCCTGGGACGGGCCGGCAACGACGACATCGCCGACGGCGTCGATCCGGCGCTGCGGATCGGACCGTCGACCGACGTCATCTCCGGCGAAGGACGGATCCTCACCGCAGGCGGCATCGACTCCCACGTCCACTTCCTCTCGCCCTCCCAGATCCATGAGGCGCTCGCCACCGGCATTACCACTGTCATCGGCGGTGGCACCGGTCCCTCGGAGGGCAGCAAGGCGACGACGGTGACCCCGGGCGCCTGGAATCTGGGCACGATGCTCGCCGCCCTCGACGATGTGCCGGTCAACGTGCTCCTGCTCGGGAAGGGCAACACGGTCTCCGCGGACGGCCTCGCCGAACAGGCCCTCGGTGGTGCCGCCGGCTACAAGATCCACGAGGATTGGGGCGCGACTCCCGCCGCGATCGACGCCGCCCTGCGCGCCGCCGACGAGCACGGCCTCCAGGTCGCCCTCCACTCGGACTCGCTCAACGAGTCCGGTTTTGTCGAATCGACGATCGCCGCGATCGACGGACGCAGCATCCACGCGTTTCACGTCGAAGGCGCCGGCGGCGGCCACGCCCCGGACATCCTCTCGATCGCGGCTCTGGAGAACATCATCCCCGGATCGACGAACCCCACCCTGCCGCACACGGTCAACACCGTCGCCGAACACCTCGACATGCTCATGGTGTGCCACCACCTCAACCCGAGCGTGCCCGAGGACCTCGCCTTCGCCGAATCCCGGATCCGGGCGACGACCATCGCTGCCGAGGACATCCTCCACGACCTCGGCGCGCTGTCGATCACGTCCTCGGACGCACAGGCGATGGGCCGCATCGGCGAGGTCATCACCCGCACCTGGCAGGTCGCCCACACGATGAAGCACCGCCGCGGCCGCCTCGGCGAGAACCTGCCTGCGGACAACGAACGGGCACGCCGCTACGTGGCGAAGTACACGATCAATCCCGCGATCGCGCATGGCATCGACGAGCACGTGGGGTCCGTCGAGGCCGGGAAGATGGCCGACCTGACGCTGTGGGATCCGCGCTTCTTCGGGGTGCGACCGGACCTCGTCATCAAGGGCGGGACGATCGCGTGGGCGGGCCTCGGCGACCCGAACGCCTCGATCCCGACACCGCAGCCGGTGCTCATGCGACCCGCGTTCGGCGAGGCGATCGGCGCGCAGCGATCGGTCTCGTTCGTCTCCCCAGCCGCAGTCGAGGACGGGCTGCGGGATCGGCTCGGCCTGCGACGGGAGCTGCTGGCCGTGCGTCCGACGCGGTCGGTGGGCAAGGCGGACATGCGCAACAACGACGCCCGGCCGGCCATCGACATCGAGCCCGACACGTTCGCGATCGCCATCGACGGCGAGCCCGTCACCGCCGCCCCCGCCACCGTCCTCCCGCTCGCCCAGCTCTACCAGATGTTCTGATGGGGAGCCGACCGATGAGCGCGGGAACGACAGGCCGGGGAACGATGGGTGCGCTGGTGCCCGGGGCCGCCTCGGGAACGGTCTCCCCGGGAACGGTCGATGCCACCGTGCCGGGGGCCGCCTCGGCGACCCTGATGCTGCTCCTCGCCGATGCCCGCCTGCCGGCCGGGGCGCACGTGTCGTCGAACAGCGTCGAAGCCGGCCTGCGCAATGGACTGACCCCCGCCGAGGTGGCCGCCTACATGCGTGCCCGAATGCGCACCGTCGTCCGCGTCGAAGCCGGTGCCGCCGTCGTCACCCGGCATGTTCTGGTGGCTGAGGATGCCGCCGGCGCCGAGGAAGCCTGCGCCGATCCCGCCGCTGTGCTCACGACGGTGACCGCCGAATGGGCGGCGCGCACCCCCAGCCCGGCACTGCGGGAGATCGCCGAGGTGCTCGGGGCGGGCCTGCGCCGCGTGGCCGTGGCACTGTGGCCCGGCCTGGCCGGCGTGCTTCCGAGGCGGGGGACTCCACGACCTGTCGTGCTCGGCGCGATCGCCGCGGCCGCCGGGATTCCCGCCGTCGACCTCGTCCGGATCGTCGCCTACGACGATGCGCAGACCGTGGCCGCCGCGGTCCTCAAACTCGAACCGATGGACCCGATCACGGCCACCGGTTGGGTGCTCGAGGCATGCACTGCCTTCGAGGACTCCGTCGCCGACCTGGCGACGCTCACCGCCCCCGCAGCGATCCCCGCTGCCGGGGCACCGCTCATCGAGGTCTGGGCGCAGGCCCAGTCCGCACTGCCGAGGAGGCTGTTCCGTGCCTGAGTTCCCCACCCCACACCGTTCCCTGCGCCTGGGCGTCGCTGGTCCCGTCGGCACCGGCAAGAGTTCGCTCATCGCGATGATCTGCCGGGCCATGGCCGCCGAGATCCGCATCGGTGTCATCACCAACGACATCTACACCGACGAGGATGCCCGCCTGCTCCGTGCCGCCGGGGTCCTCGAACCCGAGCGGATCCGCGCGATCGAGACCGGGGCGTGCCCGCACACGGCAATCCGCGATGATGTCACCGCCAACCTCGCCGGGGTCGAGGACCTCGAGGCGGACTTCGATCCGCTCGACCTCGTCCTCGTCGAGTCCGGTGGTGACAACCTCACTGCGACGTTCTCCCCGGCGCTCATCGACGCGCAGATCTTCGTCCTCGACGTCGCCGGCGGCGGTGACGTGGCGCGCAAGGGTGGGCCCGGCATCGGGCGTGCCGATCTCCTCGTTGTCAACAAGACCGACCTCGCCCCCTATGTGGGCGTCGATGTCGAGCAGATGATCTCCGACGCCGAGGCGGCCCGTGACGGTGGTCCCGTGCTCGGTCTCTCGCGCACGGACGAGGCATCCGTGGCCCGTCTGCGGGCGTGGCTGCTCGGCCTGCTCGAAGCGCATCGAGCCGGTGCGCACGAACCGCAGGATCCCGGTCCGATGGCCCCGCACTTCCACGCCGACGAGGACGGCGGCTACGTGCATTCTCACGACGAAAAGCACGGGGACGGTGGGCATTCCCACAGCGGGCACGCGCACAGCGATGCGCACACGACGGGCGATCATTCGTACGGCGAGCACGGGCACGCCGAGGCGGTCGGCGACAAGGCCGTCGGTGGTGCGACCGTCGGTGCCTCCGCGCCGGTCCCAGACCTGCCTGCCACCGCAGACACCTTGACCGCATCCGGCCGGAGATGACGCACATCGCCGTCGACCAGGTCGCGGGGAGGGATCTTCCGAAGGTCCGTCTCTCTCCCGGTCTGCTGCAGCCGCGACTCGTGTCCCGCGGGGCAGGAGGTCACGCCCATGTGGCTCTCGTTGCCGGGGGAGCGGTCCTCCTCAGCGGGGACGCGGTCAGCATCGAGATCAGGGTCGGCGCGGGATGCACGCTGGTCGTCGAAGACGTCGGCGGCACCGTTGCCTACCCGGCCGCGCCGGCTGCCTCGGACGTCCTGCATTCCCCGGACGCCTCGACAGTCCAGGACGCGCAGACGGCCCTGGCCGCCTCGACTGCCCGTGACGCCGCGAGTGCCCCGGCTGCACCGGCCCGTGCAGCGCCGACAGGTGAGGGAGTCTCGACGTGGGACGTCGACATCGAGGTCGCCGACGGTGGCCGTCTCATCTGGGAGACCTTTCCCTTCGTCGTCGCCACGGGGGCGCGCGTTAGTCGATCGACCCGGGTGCGTTTCGGCACCGAATCCGCGGTCTGCCTGCGGGAGACGATCGTGCTCGGGCGAACCGGGGAGACCGGTGGCGCGATGACGAGCAGCACCGATGTCCGTGACTGCACAGGCGGCCCGGTCTTCGTCGAAGACCTCGCCATCGATGGCAATGAACCGCTGCCGGGCGTGCTCGGGGAAGCCTCGGTGCTCGACACCGCGATGCTCTTCGGCAGGAGGAGCCGCACCGAAGACTCAGATCATCAGATCCTCGACCTCGCCAGTCCTGGAGCCATCGCGCGAGCGGTCGGTAAGGCCGCGCATGCATCTCATGTCGACGTCGTGTGGGACGACTGGACGCAGTTGGTGCTGGAACCTTGCGGAAACCAGGACGATCACACGCGCGTCGGCACCCGCCCCGACAGTGACAAGAAAGCACGCTCCGACTGTGACGTCGGCGCCCTCACCGGCAGCGACCCCCGCACCGATGTCGACACCAGCCTCGGCGCCGACGCTCACGCAGTTATGCGACCCGAGGAGGTCTCCCAACCACTCGTGCCCACCGGCCAGCTGCGCCCACAAGCCATCGACCCCGACGCGGTCGATCTGCGCCCCCAAGTCGACAGACATCCCCGGCCGACCTCACCGACCGGCAACGAGAAACCGCCCCCATCCGGCGAACGACTGACAACACTCGAGGAGGCGCGCCCATGAGCGTGACAGCAGACCATCAGACCATCACGCGCACGAAGTCGGGCACACCGTGGACGACCAAACTTCCGATCGTGGTGATCACGACGCTCGCGGTCGTGGGCGTCGGCCTAGTGTTCGCGTCGACGAGCGAGATCGGTCCCGTCGCAGCGTGGGGCCTGGCGGCAACAGCGGTGCTGCTCGGTGCCCGTCACGCCCTCGATGCCGACCACATCGCCGTCATCGACAACGTCACCCGCCGACTGGCGACCGCCGAGCAGTCGCGACCCACGACCAACGACCAGTCTCCGCCCGCGACTTCCGGCCCACGCCGCGCGAACTCCGGCTTCGTCCCCGCGGACCCTAGCTCTCACCCCGCGAACTCCGGCCGTGCTCCCTTCACGAACTCCCACCGCACTCGCCTCGAGGGCGGAGCCGTCGGGTTCTGGTTCGCCCTCGGTCACTCGAGCGTCGTCATCGTCACCGCCGCGTTCGTCACGGCCGGAGCCGGAGTGGCGCGCAGCCTCGTCATCAGCGACGACTCGGACCTGCGGGAGGTGCTCGGCATGTGGGGCCTGCTGTTCGCGACCTCCGTCGTCGCCGTCTTCGGCATCGTCAACCTCTTCGCGTTCATCCGTCTGCTGCGCCGTGACGTCGGGGACGACGGGACCGGCGGCACCGCCTCGGCGGCCCGGGGGCCTCTGGTCACGGTCTTCTCCCGACTCATCGGAACGGTCGATCGACCGGCGCGCATGTACCCGATCGGTCTGCTCTTCGGGCTCGGGTTCGACACGGCCGCGACGATCGGGCTGATGATCGCCGCCGGCACAACGGCCGCGAGCACCTCGCCCCTGCTCGCGCTCTCCCTGCCGTTGCTCTTCGCCGCCGGCATGGCCGCGTGCGACACGGGCGACAGCGTGATGATGGCCAGGCTCTACCGGTGGGCGGCCGGTGACGGAGGACGTTTCCGCAGGTACAACCTCGTCGTCACGGGGCTTTCGGTTCTCGTCGCTGCCCTTGTCGTAATCGCCGGATTCGCCGAGGCGGGTGCCGAGACCCACCTGTTCCGCCTGCCGTCCGTCGACACCGAGTACGTCGGCTTCGCCGCGACCGGTCTCTTCATCCTCATCGCCGTGCTTGCCGTGGTCGCTGCACGAAAGCGGGCGCGGACGCCCGTCGCGCCGCGGTGAGTTGGTGGGGCCGGAAGCAGCCGGTCGCGTCACGTTGAGTCGGTGGGGCCGGGTTAAGCCGGTCGTGCCGCACCCCGACGCTGACGGTACGTGATCCGGTCAGTCCCCCTCCGGGCTGACGTCGGTCAGAGCTCACTCCAGTCTGTACAGCCCAGTTCGCGAACTGAGCTGTACAGACTGGAGTGAGCTGGAACTGCCGTCGCTGGCTGCGCTTGCTCCTGCGCAGCGGTGATCCAGCCCATCGGGGGCCAAGCGCAGCCAAGACTCCCCGCATTGCGGTGACTGCGCGCCCTTCGGCGACTATGGGCCTTGACGATCCGGTGCAACGGCGACCGGACCCGGCGACGGCCCCGTACAACGACGACCCCGTGCCACCGTGACCGCGCGCAGCGACGATCTGGCGCAACACGGACCCGTCTCCGGTGCGCCGGACCAGTTGCCCAAGCGGCGGACACGCCTCGTGCGCACAGATCAGGGGGACCAACTTCGAGCGGGCATGACACGAGGCGCCCTGTCCGACACCCATGTGGGAATCGGACGGAACGCCTCGTGTCTGTCAGTTGCCCAGCCTCTCGATCGTCGCACCCGCCTGGCTAAGGGTGGCCGGCCCGATGACGATCAGCTGAGTTGACGAACTCCGGTCGGATCAGATGTCCGACGGGGAGACTGCTGCACTCCGGCGGCGCTTCGTCATGACGACTGCCGCACCACCGACGAGGAGGAGGGCCGCGCCGGCTGCGAGGCCGCCGAGCTCCATACCGGTGCGGGGGAGGTCGCCGCCGCCACCGGCGTTACCGCCGTCGTCATTGCCGCCTCCGCCACCACCGGCGTTGGCCTCGTCCTCGACCGAGAACTCGCCGGAGAGCTTGTCGTCACCGCAGGTGACGGTCACCGAGTAGTCGCCGATGTAGGCGCTCGGGTTCGACGCCGAGGTGCCGTAGACATTGACGAACGCCGTGCCCTTGTCGTCGGCCTTGACGGTGCGGTCGAAGGCCGTGACGTTGATGTCGCTCTTGGGGTTGACGAGGAAGCGGACGTCTTCGCCGGGCTCGCAGTTCTCGATGGTGACCTTGACGCCCTTCTTCTGGTTGACGAAGTCCTTCGGGCTGACAGTCTCAGGGGAGATGATCAGCTTGGCGTCGGCAGCCGGGGTGGTCGGCTCTTCGGTCGCGTCCTCGGTGACGGTGAACACCACCGCTTCGGTCTTCTCGCCGGTCTTGTCGTCGACGAACGCGACGACGTACTTGCCGACCTTGGCTGCGCCCTCGGGTGCGATGAGCGTACCGGAGATCTTGCCGTCCTCATCGGCAGTGATGACGTCGGCCTGCTTGCCGGCCTGGGCGGCCTGCACGCCTGCCTTGTCGCCCGACTGCGGGGTGGAGATGCCCTCGATCGAGACGGTGCCGCCGGGGGTGAAGCCCTCACCGGAGAACTTCAGTCCCTTGCTCTCGATCTCCGAGACGCTGATCTTCTCCGAGGCGAACTTCGCCTTCGGGTCGACAGCGGGAGCGGTCGGCTCTTCGGTCTCATCCGGGGTGACGGTGAAGGACGCGTCATAGGTCGCGGACTCGGTGCCACGGTCCACGGTGACGGTGAAGTTCACCGGTCCGCTCGGAACAGCCTTGGGATCGCCGGAGTCGTTGACGATCGTGAAGGTAACCGTGGCGCCTTCGGCGACGGTCTCCTCACCGGTCAGGCTGTCGGTGACGACGTCGCCGGCCTCAAGGCCGGTGACAGTGACGTCGACGCCCTTGTCGGCGAGGTCGGTCTGCGAGATCTCCGTGGGAGACACCGACACGGACGCTTCGATCTTCTGCGCGTCCGCTTCGGCCGTCTTGGACTCGCCGCCCGTGGCAGAGGTCTGGACTCCGGTACGGGAGAAGGCATCGCCGGAGTTCGGCGCGGCGATGACGGGGGATGCTGCGAGGCCGGTGATGGCGAGGGCCACCACGGGAGCGAGCACGAGCTTCTTCATTCTGATCCTTCGGGTGCGAGGGGAGGAAAGGTTTCCGAAGGTAACAGTAATGAAACATTCACAACGCACATAGTTTAGAACGTTTTGGTCACCGTCTTCGGGCAGATTTTCCTGCCGGCAGCTCGGAATCGCGTCGAGTTGCGGGGTGACGGCAGGGTCGACGTAAGGTCGGGATCGCGTCAGGCGCCGAGGTTCTGGCCGGTCGCGTGCTGGCCGATCGTGAGTCCGCCGAGACTTGCCCGCAACCTTGCTCCCGCAGGCCGTAACCCGCCTGCAACTTTTCTCGCCGCGACCGGCACCCTCTTCCCATGACCCGGCAATCTCAGACCCGCCTGCAACCTTCCTCGCACCAACCTGCAACCCCCGACAGCAACCCCTGCTGCCCGCAATCTGACCGCGCCCTCTTCCTCCGCCGCCACCAGGACCGCCTGTCGCCACCAGGAACGTCCACCCCCCCACCAGGAAAACCTGCCACCACCAGGAAAACCTGCCACCACCAGGAACGCCCACAACCCGCCCCGCACCCGTCCGCGACCCGCCTGGTGAGACAAGAACCCTTGACAGCAGGGATGACGGTGCAACACTGAAACCTATGACTGGAGACGTGCTGTGACTGGAGATTCGACGATCAAGCGGGCCGCGAGCAAGGCCGACGATGCGGCGGTCAGCGCCGCGGACAGCAAGTGGTTCGAGCGGGTGGCTCGGGTCGGCTTCATCGCCAACGGCCTCGTCCACATCATCCTCGGTGCGACCGCTGCCGGTCTGGCGCTGGGCAAGAGCGGCGAAGCGGAACAGTCCGGTGCGATGCAGCAGATGGCCTCACAGCCCTTCGGCATGGTGCTGCTGTGGCTGTGCATGCTCGGCTGCGCGCTGCTGGCGCTGTGGAACCTCGCCAATGCCTTCTTCGGCACGGCCACCCTGCGCGGACACGGGTCGAACGATCCTCGCGACGAGCACGGGCGCGAACGCTGGAAGGACTTCGTACTCGCGATCGCCCAGGGCATCACCTATGCGGCCGTCGCGGTGCTCTTCGGCAAGTTCGTCTTCGGACAGGGCTCCGATTCGGGCCAGTCCTCGCAGCAGGCATCATCGACGCTGGCGCAGGCCCCGGGCGGAATCCTCCTCCTCGTCGTCATCGGCGTGGTCGTCACGATCATCGGCATCGTGTTCTGCGTCAACGGCATCCGCCGGAACTGGAAGGACGATGTGCGCACGCCGCGTTCGAGCGCGGTGGCGAAGCTGCTGACGATCACCGGCGTCCTCGGCCACCTCGGCAAGGGGGCGACCCTCATCGCCGTCGGCATCCTCGTCATCGTCTCCGGGGTCACGGGAGATCCCGAGAAGTCGACCGGCGTCGACGGCGCGCTCAAAGCCATGCGCGAGCAGCCCTTCGGCACGTACCTCCTCCTCGGCGTGGGCGTCGGACTCGTCCTCTACGGAGTCTTCCTCTTCCTGCGCGCCCGATACGACAAGATGGATTGATCCGACGGAGTCCCGGGAAACTCCGCCGTGCATCGAGAGGACTGCGTTAGTGTGTGGTCTGAAGCCGCCGGGCCGCGGCCGATGATCGACCAGCATCACAGCCAGCAGAACGTCTGCGAAAGGACCTGACATGAGTGCCAAGCGCATCGGAATCGTGTGGAATCCCGCGAAGACCGAGAAGGAGGATCTCGAGGCGGCGCTGCCCGAGGGCACCGACCTCACCGTCTCCTGGTACGAGACCGAAGAGGACGACCCGGGGGAGTCGGCGGCCAAGGCGGCCATCGCCGACGGCGCCGAGGTGGTCATCGCCGCCGGAGGCGACGGCACCGTCCGGGCAGTCGCCGGGCACCTCGCCGAGACCGGAGCCGATGTCGACCTCGGCATCGTCCCGCTCGGCACCGGAAATCTCCTCGCCCGCAACCTCGAGGTCCCCTTGAACGACCTGGCTGCCGCGATGACGCGGGCGATCGACGGCACGCCGCAGCGGATCGATATGGGCTGGGTCGAGATCGCTCTCCCCGAAGGCAACGAGCACCAGCCGTTCGTCGTCATGGCCGGGTTCGGCATCGACGCCCACATGATCACCGAGACCAACGACGACCTCAAGGACAAGGCCGGCTGGCTCGCCTACGTCGAATCCCTGGGTCGGGCGGTCTCGGCCAGCGACGTCATGGAGATCAAGCTATCCCGCGAGGGCGAGGACCTCGACGACGAATTCGCGCACACCCTCATCGTCGGCAACTGCGGCACCCTCCAGGGCGGCATCACGCTGCTCCCGGACGCCGACCCTGCTGACGGCGAACTCGACGTTCTCATCCTCAAGGCCGACGGTGTCACCGGCTGGCTCGACACGATGAAGAACATGGTCTGGGACAACGGCATCCGCCGCATCGTGTCCAAGGACGATTCCGCGCAGAGCAGCGACACCGCGATCCACCAGAGGGTGTCCTCGCTGACGATCGAACTCGAGAAGCCGCGGGTGGTCGAGGTCGACGGCGACGAGCTCGGTGAGACGGAGCGCATCGACGTGAGCATCTCCCCGTCGGCCCTGAGCGTCCGCTGACTCGCAGGAATCCCTTCGCCGAGGCAGTCGCCGAGATCGCATGATCCGTGCCCGATCCCGGGCGGTCGTTCGACGAGGCGGGTCGCAGCTCATCGCTCGAACGACGACGGTCTCCTGCCGAGCATTTTCCTGATGCGACGACGGTCCTGCCGAGCGATCGCATCGAACGACGACGGTCCTGCCGAGCGATCGCATCGAACGACGAGGAACCTGCCGAACGATCGTATGACGCACAGATGCCTGTGGCCCCGACCGAAGTCGGGGCCACAGGCATCGGCGCTGGCGCTCAGTCCGGCGGTCCGGGCGGAGGCCTCAACAGCATCAGCAGCTCGGCGCGGATCGCCCCGTCAGTGACAGAGCACGCATCAGTGATCGATCAGAGCGACTGACGAGCCTTCGCGCGGCGCATCGTCAGCGCCACGGCGGCTCCGCCGATGAGCAGCAGTGCGGCTCCGCCAGCGAGCGGGCTGAGCTCGGCACCGGTGCGCGGCAGGTTGCCGCTCTTGCCGGTGGTCCCGCCGGCGTTCGCGCCGGAGGTCACGGAGAACCCGCCCTTGAGCTCGTCGTCACCGCAGCTCGCGGTCACCGTGTAGGCGCCGACGTACGCCGAGGCGTTGTCGGAGGTGCCGTAGACGGTCACCGAGGCGGTGCCGTTCGCGTTCGCCTTCACGGTGCGGTCGTAGGCAGTGACGTTCGACTTGCCCTTCGGGTTGACGACGAAGCGGATGTCGGTTCCCGGAGCGCAGTTCGCGACCGTGAGCTTCACACCCTTGTCCGTGTTGACGAAGTCAGCGGCGTCGATGGTCTTCGGGGACACCGACAGCGAAGCTTCCTTCGAGTCCGCGGTCAGCGTGAACTCGGCCATCGAGAACTGCTCTTCGCCGGAGGCATAGGCGAAGTAGGTGCCCGGCTTGACGTTCTTGGTCTCGTTGGGTCGGATGACTCCGGAGACCACACCCTTGTCAGAGGCCTTGAGGTTCTGATCAAGGTAGAGCAGTCCGCTGTAGTCGAACTCGTCCTCGTTGAACTTCGCGGCTGCCGCGATTGTGATCTCGCCTGGTGCGAATCCGTTGCCCGTGAAGGCGATGCCCTTCTTCTTGAACTCGGAGACGCTCATCGAGTTCGTCGACAGCGACAGCTCACCGGGCTCGAAGTCCTCGTAGTCTTCTTCGGTGATCGTGAATCGTCCGGGGAAGTCCTGCGCATCCTGGTCCCCACGCTTGACCGTGACCGTGAAGTCGACGACCTGCGCCTCGTAGATCTCAGCGTCGTCGTCGTAGTACTCGAACTCGACGGTGCTGCCCTTGGCGGTCTTCTTCTCACCGGTGAGCGAGTTCGTCACGACGTCGCCCTTCTCGAGTCCGGCGACGGTGATGACGACGCCCTCCTCCCAGAAGTCGTAGAGGTCGATTGTGCTCGGGTCGACGGTGACGGTGGCCTCGATCGGCGCCGCGGCTTCCTCGGTGGGAGTGGGCTCTTCGTCCGTGGTGTCTTCGGGTGCAGGGCTCTCGGTCCCTGCCGGGGCGTCCGGGGTCTCCGTCGTCGAGGCGCCGGTGTCCGAGTCCTCCGAAGGAGCCGGTTCCGTGGGTTCGGTCTCCTCGGTGGTCGCGGAGTCGTCGGTCGGCTCAGTGCTCTCCGGTGCGGATTCTGCGGCGGCGGGCGCGGAGTAGGCGCTGTCGACGTCGGTGGGAGCAGCGAGCGCGGGGGATGCGCCGAGTCCGGCCAGGGCAAGTGCGAGCGCAGGGATGAGCGCCAGTTTCTTGGGCATGGAAGGAGAGGGTCCTCTCAGGGGATTGTCAGATAACTACAGAAGCATATCGGGGCGGATCCCCCATTTCTGTCACGGACTGATCACGTTTACCCCGATGGTGACGACGGACACGGAAGGGGGGGGGGGTCGATCGAACTCCCGGCCCTTGCGCCGTTGCGCTGGTGGTGCCCGGCTCTCAGCGGGCGGTCACCGCGTCACCCTCAGATGTACGAGGGCGAGAAGTCGCCCTTGCGGCGACGCATCGTGATCGTCACGGCCGCTCCGCCGACGAGCAGGAGCAGGGCACCTGCTGCGAGGCCGTTGAGTTCGGCACCCGTGCGGGGCAGTTCGCTGCCGTTGCCGGCGGAACCGTTGTCGTGGCCTTCGTCGCCGCTGCCGTCGCCGCCCCCGGCGTTCGGGCTGCCGGTGACCTTGAACGAATCCTTCATCGTGGTGTCACCGCAGGTCACGGTGACCGAGTAGGAGCCGACGTACGCCGAGGCGTTGTCCGAGGTGCCGAAGACGGTGACCGTGGCCTTGCCGTCCTTGTTCGCCTTGATCGTCCGGTCGTAGGCGGTGATGTTCGAGCGGTCCTTCGCCTTGACCATGAAGCGGACGTCCTCGCCCGGCTGGCAGTCCTTGACGGAGAGCTTGACGCCCTTCTTCTCGTTGATGAAGTCACCGGATTCGATCGACTTCGGCGAGACCGTCAGCGTCGCCTCGGCGGGGGCTTCGGGCTCGTCGTTGACGACGGTGAACTGTCCCTTGAGGGTGGCCGAATCGGTTCCCTCGCGGTCGATCGTCACGGTGAAGTCGACCGGACCCTCTTCGATGTTCTCGGGGTTGCCGTCGTAGTAGAGGGTGAAGGTGAAGTCGCCGTCCTCGGTCGCCGTCTTCTCAATGCCGGTGAGGGAGTCGGTGACGACGTCGCCGGCCTTGACGCCGGAGACGGTGACCTTGACGCCCTTCTTCTCGTTCGCGAGATCGGCTGCGGTCACCTCCTTGGGCACGACCTTGAGCGAAGCTTCGATCGGGGCGACCGCGTCGTCTTCGACGATGGTGACTTCGCCGTCGAGGAGGGCCGACGTGGTGCCCTCACGGTCGACGGTGACGATGAACTCCACTTTGCCGGGCTTGATGTCCTCGGGCTTGTCCTTGGAGAAGACAGTGAAGGTGTAGTCGCCGTCCGCTGTGACTTCCTGCTTCTCGCCGGTGAGGTTGTCGGTGACGAAGTCGCCGGCCTTGACACCGGAAACCGTGACCTTGACGCCCTTGTCCTTGTTCGCGAGATCCTCAGCGGTGATCTCCTTGGGGTCAACCGTGAGCGAAGCGTCGATCGGAGCGACGGCATCGTCGGCGGCCTTGACGTTGACCGAGCCGCTCAGCTCCTTGATCCCGGCCGCACCCACGTAGTCGATGGCGAATTTGTGAGGCCCGTCCGGGAGGGTTGAGGCATCGCCCTCGTAGTAGAGCTTCATCGTCGCCGAGGTGCCGGTGGCGGTCACGGAATCACCTGCGAGACCATTGAGCGGAGTGAGTTTGTCGCCGGCCTCGAGTCCGTTGACCGTAACGGTCACGCCCTTGGCGGGATCGCCGAGGTCCTCGGCGGCAACCTCACCTTGAGGGACGACCAGCACGGGATCGGCCTTCTGGGCCTCGTCCGTGGCCTCGTCCGACGGTGTCGAAGTGGGCGAAGGCGAAGATGTCTGCGACGGAGAAGCCGAAGGAGTCGATTCCTTCTTCGCCGGCTGAGGGGCCGCCTTCTTCGCAGCCGCCTTCTTCTTCGCGGCTTCCTCGTCGGCCTTCTTCTTCGCCGCGGCCTTCTCGTCGGCCTTCTTCTTGGCTGCCGCCTTCTCTTCGGCTTCCTTCTTCTCAGCGGCCTCCTTGGCCGCTGCTTCCTTCTCGGCCTTCTCCTTCTCAGCCTTCTCCTTCTCGGCGGCCTTCGCCTCGGCGGACTGAGTGGTGGGGGCCTCCGCCGCGGCGACAGGGGCGGCGACGAGTCCGGTGAACGCAAGGGCGACAGCCGGTGCGAGGATGAGCTTCTTCATTGGAGTGCCTTCTATCTGTGTGAGGGGGTGCACATCTGGAAGTCATCCTAGGTACAGGAAATTATCAGAACTATTTTTGTACGTTTTGGTCGGGTGAATTGCTGTAACGCTTTGGTGAACGGCGTCACAGTTCCGCGACCTGTTCGTGACCTACCTGCCGGTAGCGTCGAACGGGGGTGCGGCCAGGGGTAAACGTGGGTGCGAGCAAGGGCGAACGCGGCCGGGAACACGGGCAAACGTGCCAGCGGTCAGCGTCGCGCGCGGCCCACACACCAGCCAGGCCAGACTCACACGCGCGCCCCACTCACACAGGCCAGGCTTCGGCCCTGATCTCCCGGCGCTGCTCGGTCGTCGGCACCTTGACGTTGATGGCCCCGGGCAGGATCGCCATCGCCAGATACCGGGTCGTGCCCGCCGGATCCCCGTCGAGCTGGACCTCGAGCGCCTCACGCGATTCGATGACGACCGTCCTGCACTTCCGGATGTCCGTGTGCAGGCCCTTCGTCGTCTTCCGCCCGATGATCGAGGCGGCGACCCCGACCCACTGGCCCAGGTTCTTCGGACTGACGACGAGGACGTCGAGGAGACCGTCGTCGATGACCGCCTCGGGCAGCAGCTGGATCCCGCCCTGCAGCTTCCCGCAGTTGCCGCCGATGACCGAGCGCACCCTGGCCGAGACCCGGTAGTCCTCGTCGTAGGTGATCTTCACGTGGCTGGGCCGGCCGACGAGCGTCCGGGACCCCGCCTCGAGGTACGCGAGCCAGCCGAGCTTGCTCTTCGCGTTCGCTGTCGTCTTGGCCATCACCTCGGCGTCGAAGCCGAGCCCGGTCATGACCATGAAGACGTTCCGGTCGCCGTCCCTGCTCAGCCGGGCGGTGCCGACGTCGACGGCGCGGTTGTGGCCCCACAGGGCGATCCGCAGCGCCCATTCCGGCTTGTCGAGGACGATGTCGAGATTGCGCGCCAGCACGTTGCCGGTGCCGATGGGGACGATGCCCATCGGCGTCGACGTGCCCGTCAGCACCGAGGCGACCGCGCGGATCGTGCCGTCGCCGCCGGCGACGATGACGACGTCGACTTCGGCGTCGAGGGCCTGCTCGGCCACGCCCTCACCCGAATCGGTCGGCGAGGTCTCGAAGATCAGCGGCGGGTCCCAGCCTTCGAACCGGCAGACCGCCCGTGCCGTGGAGATGATGTTCTCGGCATTCGCCTTCGTCCGGTTGACGATGAGCGCCGCGCGGTAGCGGGCGGTGGGGTCCACCTCGGCGTCGGCAGGGGCATGGGTGCGGGAGTACCGGTGGAGACGGTCGAGGGCCCGGCGGGAACCGAACCGGGCGCCGACGAGGAAGGCGGCGATGACGACGATGATGACTCCGGCGATGACGAACCACGTCATGGCGGGATCAAGATCGAAGGTCATGGGACAAATTTACTCTGGTCAGACTGAGTGCGGACTCAGGGGGCGAATGTCGAAAACACCGGCGGCCCGTTAAGCTGAGACGGTGATCGATCTAGTGCAGCTGAGAGAAGACCCGGACCTGTTCAAGGCCTCGCAGAAGGCTCGCGGGGCCTCCGTCGAGCTCGTCGACGAGGTCCTCGCCGCGGACTCGGCGAGGCGTGCGGCCATCACGGCGTTCGAAGACGCCCGCGCCGACCAGAAGTCCTTCTCCTCCCAGATCGCCAAGGCGCCCAAGGACGACAAGCCCGCCCTCATCGCCGAAGGCAAGGAGAAGTCGGCCAAGGTCAAGGCCCTGCAGGCCGAGTCGGAGGAAGCGTCGTTCGCCTTCGAGTCCCTCGCCGCGAAGCTGCCCAACCTCATCATCGACGGCATCCCCGCGGGAGATGAGGATAACTTCGTCACCCTCAAGACTGTCGGTGAGCCCCGTGACTTCGCCGCCGAGGGTTTCGAGCCCCTCGACCACCTCGCGATCGGTGAGGCCCTCAAGGCCATCGACACGACCCGGGGCACGAAGGTCTCCGGGGCCCGCTTCCACTACCTCACCGGGTTCGGTGCGAAGCTCGAGATGGCGCTGCTCAACCTCGCCCGCGATGTCGCCGAGGAGGCCGGGTTCAGTCCGACGATCACCCCGACGCTGGTCAAGCCCGAGGTCATGCGCGGCACAGGGTTCCTCGGCGAGCACGCCGACGAGGTCTACCGACTCGAAGCCGACGACCTCTTCCTCGTCGGCACCTCCGAGGTGCCCCTGGCCGGCTACCACATGGACGAGATCATCGACCTGGGGGACGGTCCGTTGCGCTACGCGGGCATCTCCTCGTGCTACCGCCGGGAGGCCGGCTCGTACGGCAAGGACACCCGCGGGATCATCCGCGTCCACCAGTTCCAGAAGGTCGAGATGTTCTCCTACGTCGAGGTCGAGGACGCCGAGGCCGAGCACGAGCGCATGCTCTCCCTGCAGGAGAAGATGCTCCAACTGTGCGAACTGCCCTACCGGGTCATCGACGTCGCCGCCGGCGACCTCGGCGATTCGGCTGCCCGGAAGTTCGACTGCGAGGCCTGGGTGCCGACGCAGGAGACCTACCGTGAGCTGACCTCGACGTCGAACTGCACGACCTTCCAGGCCCGCCGCCTGCAGATCCGCGAACGCCACGACGGGGCCACCCGCCCGGTCGCGACCCTCAACGGGACCATGGCGAACACGCGCTGGCTCGTCGCGATCCTCGAGAACCATCAGCAGGCCGACGGATCGGTCACGGTCCCTGCCGCCCTGCGCCCCTACCTCGGCGGAATGACTGCTCAGGGACCGGAGGGACCCCGATTCTGAGCAGCCCAGCCACCGCCGGCCAAGGAGAAGCTTTGCCCGCACACCTCATCGCGCTCGACGTCGACGGCACGATCATCGACTACGACGGAACCCTGTCCGAGGCGGTGCGGCAGGTCCTCCTCGAGCTCGCCGAGGCGGGCCACCACCTCGTCATCTCCACCGGCCGTGCCCTGCCGGGAGCGCTTGAGATCGTCCACGCCCTCGGTCTGACCGAAGGCTACGTCGTGTGCTCGAACGGTTCGGTCGTCGTCAAGCTCGACCCCTCGCTGCCCTTGGGCTGGGAGATGCACCACGTCGTCTCGTTCGACCCGCGCAGCGCGCTCGAGCGGATGCGGGAGGTGCTGCCGAGCGCCCTGTTCCTCGTCGAGGATCCCGACCTCCACCGCTGGGCCTCCGGGGCGTTCCCGCCCGGAGAGCTCGCCGAATCCGACACCCTCGACATCGTCCCCTTCGACGAGCTGTTGGACAAGCAGGCGACCCGCATCGTCATGCGCGACGTCAACGGCACCGCGGAGGACTTCGCCGAGGCGGTCGACCGTCTCGGTCTCCACGAGGTCAGCTACTCGGTGGGGTGGAGCAACTGGCTCGACATCGCACCTGACGGGGTGTCGAAGGCGAGCGGTCTCGCCCTCGTCGAATCCGAGCTCGGCATCGACCACGCGCTGACGGTTGCGGCCGGCGACGGCCTCAACGACCTCGAGATGATCGAGTGGGCCGATCATGCGATCGTCATGGGCCAGGCGAAGGACGAGCTCAAGGTGCTCGGCAGCGTCGTCACCGACCCGGTCGAGGACGACGGGCTGGCCGTGGCGCTCGTCGACCACTTCGACCTCGACCCGGCCGTGCTCGACACCGAGGGCTCCACCCAGACCCGCCCATAAGCCCCTGCCCAGCAACCCTCCACGCGCTCGGCAACCCTGCGGGAGGATCGGCCGTGTCCAGCAACCTTCCGGGCGCTCGGCAACCCTGCGCCGAGTTGCTCAGCGCCCAGAGGGTTGCTGAGATTTTACGCCGACGGCCACGAGGTTGCTGAGCGCTCGGAGGGTTGCTGAGAAGAGGTCACCGGGCGGGCAGGGCGTCGAGCGCCGCGTTGAGATAGTGGGCGACGCCGTCGTCGGCGACCGAGTCGGTCACCGCATCCGCGGACTCCTTGACGATGTCGAGCGCGTTGCCCATGGCCACCCCGTGCCCGGCCCACGAAAGCATCTCGATGTCGTTGGGCATGTCCCCGAACGCCATCACCCGCTCCCTGCCCACGCCGAGGTGGTCGCACACCGATTCGAGCGTCTTCGCCTTCGTGATCCCGCGCGGGGCGAGTTCGACGAGTCCGTTGACCGGATCGGAGAACGTCGCATGGCACGAGCGGGTGACGAGCGGTCCGAGGAGATCGTGCAGTGCCGCGGAGTCGTCGGTGCCGAGGCTGACGAGGATCTTCACGACCTCCCGGTCGGCGATCTCGTCGAGGTCGGCGATGACCGTGGCGTCCTGCGGGGAGCGGGTGGCGAACCCGTCGTCGATGAACAACCCGGTGAGCGTCTCGAACGCGAAGTGCGCTTCGGGGTGCGCAGCGGAGATCGCGGTGACGATCTCCCGCACCCCCGCATGGCTGAGGGTGTGGGCGTCGACGATCGTGCCGGTGGCGATGTCGTAGACGACAGCCCCATTGAGGCAGACGACGCGGCCGAGGTCGGGGATCTGCTCGGCGATCGCCGCGAGCCAGCGGATCGGGCGGCCGGTGACGAGGACGAACGGGATCCCCATCTGCTGACACCGGTGGATCGCGTCGATCGTCGTCTCGGAGATCGGCTGCCAGTCGAGCAGCAGCGTCCCGTCGATGTCGCTGGCCACGAGCCCGAGGTCGAAGTCCGCTGGGGGAGTGCCGGTTCCCGTCATGAGCGCTCCGCCTCGGCGATGATCTCGCGTGCGCGGTCGAGGAGGTCGGCGGCGTCGGTGATGAAGCGCTCGGTCGCTGCTGCCGCCGAGGTCAGCGCGGTGCCTTCGGCGGTGCCTGCGCGGACCATCGAGGCGGCAAGGACCGCTTCGGCGACCTTCGCCGAGGCCCGCGTGAGCAGTTCCGGGGAGTCCCCGACCGCAGCTCGGACATGCCCGGGCACGACCTGGTCGTCGATGGGCCAGCGGGCGTGGAGGCGCGCGGTCAGGTCGTCGACGTCGGAGGCGAGATCGTTGAGCCGGTGTGTGCCGGCCATGATCGTCTCCCTCGCCGAGGCGGCCGCCGACTCGGGTGCCCCAGTGCCCTGTCCGGGGGCGGTCGGTGCGGAGGCGTCAGGTGCAGTGGCCTCGGAGTCGGAGACAGGGTCGGTTCCGGCCGCGTCGTGGATTGCGAGAGCCGTCGCGTAGTAGCGGTCGACAGCGCGGAGGAATCGGTCGCGGTTGTGACGCCACAGGCCGGTGCCGAACTGTTTGTCAGGTCGACGGGAGTTGAAGGAGAAGAGCTTCTTCACAGATAGTTGCCGGTCCTGCGCTTGTCGTCCTCGGCCCCCGGAGCCCCCGGGCCGGGCCCGCCGCCAGGGGTGACGGCGGGGAGCTGTCCGCGCCCGGCTCCGTCCTGACTCGCCATCGCCTGCTGGGCCATGATCGCGGTCTGGATGCCATGGAAGAGTCCTTCGAGCCAGCCGACGAGCTGAGCCTGGGCGATCCGCAGCTCGGAGGCCGAGGGCGGGCCATCGGCCGAGTCGAAGGGGAGGTCGAAGCGGTCGAGCTCGGCGACGAGTTCCGAGGACAGGCCGTCCTCGAGCTCCTCGATCGACCGGCGGTGGATCTGTGCGAGGCGTTCGCGGCCCTTCTCATCGAGCTCGGTCCCGCGGGCCTCCTCGAGGAGCTGCTTGACCATCGTGCCGATGCGCATCACCTTCGCCGGGGAGGAGATGTCGGGCTCCTCGGATTCCCCGTCCTCAGCCGCGGTTCCCGCTTCGGTCGCGGCCTCGCCGTTCGTGCTCGGCTGGTTCCCCGGAGTGGTGGTGTCGCCAGGCCCGGATGCGCCTGCGGCCTCGCCCGTGCCGGCCGCGGAACTCGCGTCGCCCAGCTCGGCAGCAGCAGCGTCCGCCGAGGCAGTGGCCCCAGACGTCGCCTCGCCCTGCGCGGTGTCCTCGGTCTGATCGCTCTCGGTCGACGTCGGATTCTCGGTCATCGTCGCGCTCCTTCTTCCCCGGCCGACTGTGTCTCGCCTGCAGAATGTGCCTCGCCTGCCGACTGCGTCACCCTGGTCGGCTGTGTCGCCCCGGCTGCCTGCGTCTCCCCGGCCGACTGTTTCTCCTCAGCGGACCGTCCAGCCTGGCCGCGTGACTCCGCGTGCCCGGCCCCGCCCTCACCGCCGCCGCTGCCCTCATCCCCGACTGTGAGGAGGACCTTGCCGATGTTGTCCCCGTCCTCGAGGATCTGATGGGCACGGGCCGCCTCGGCGAGGGGAACGGTGTCGTGGATGATCGGACGGATGTCGCCGGAGATCACGGCCGGCCACAGCTGGGCGGCCACCTCGGCGATGATCTCCGCCTTCTGCTCCGCCGGTCGGGCGCGCAGGGTCGTCGCGGTGATCGTCTTCCGCGCCTGGAGGAGGGTGCTGAGGTCGAGTTCGGCGGTCGTGCCGCCCTGGAGGCCGATGATGACGAGGCGGCCGTCGGTGCCGAGGGCGGCGATGTTGCGTTCGAGGTACTTCGCGCCGATGATGTCGAGGATGACGTCGGCGCCGGTCGTTCCGTCGGGGCGGACGCAGATCTCGTGGACGCGTTCGACGAAGTCCTCGTCGCGGTAGTTGATGACGGCGTCGGCGCCGAGTTCGCGGCAGAACCGGGCCTTCTCCTCGGAGCCGACGGTGACGACGATCTTCACGCCGAGGAGGTTCGCGACCTGGATCGCGGCCGTGCCGATCCCGGAGCCGCCGCCGTGGACGAGCAGCCATTCGCCGATCCGGATGCGTCCGCGGCCGACGACGTTGGAGTACACGGTCGAGAGCACCTCGGGCAGCGCGGCTGCCGCAGTGAGGTCGTACGTGTCGGGCACGGCGAGGAGCTGACCTGCGGGGACAGCGACCTCCTCGGCATACCCGCCACCCGAGAGGAGGGCCGCGACGCGGTCGCCGACGCTCCACCCGGTCACCTCGGCGCCGAGGGCGACGATCGTGCCTGAGATCTCGAGTCCGGGAATGTCGGTGGCGCCGGGAGGCGGGTTGTAGAACCCGCGTCGCTGGAGGAGATCGGCGCGGTTCACCCCGGCCGCGTGGACCCGCACGAGCACCTCGTCGGGCCCGATCTCGGGAGTGGGCACCTCGGTCAGCTGCAGAGCCTCGGGATCACCCGGGGCGGGAATCGTGATGGCGCGCATGAGACCACTGTAGTCCGTGGACGTGTCCGCACCATGGGCCGGATCGGTGAATCCCGTGAGCGGTCCGTGACCGTGGAACCCACCCCGCCGAGGCGGTCGCCGGGACAGGGCCCGACCCCGCCGAGGTGGTCGCGTGGATCCAGCCGAGCCACCTCGACGACACGGTCGGCGCGACCCAGCCCAGCCCCCACCTCGGCGAGGTGACGGCACCACTGACCGGCACGACCGAGCGGACGGCACCCCAGACGGCGAGCGGACGAGGCCCTACGCGAAGAGACGGAACATCGGCGAGTTCTGGTGGACGCGTTCGATCTCGATCTGGGAGGACTCCATGCGCTCGAGCAGATTGGGCAGGTCCTCCGCCGCGCCGAGCTGGATGCCGACGAAGGCCGGCCCCGTCTCCCGGTCGGAGCGTTTGACGTACTCGAACATCGCGATGTCGTCGTCGGGGCCGAGGATCTCGTTGAGGAAGCGGCGCAGCGCTCCCGGCTCCTGCGGGAAGTCGACGATGAAGTAGTGCTTGAGGCCCTCGTGGACGAGGGAGCGTTCGAGGATCTCCGGGTAGCGGGAGATGTCGTTGTTCCCGCCCGAGACGAGGCAGACGACGGTCGAGCCCGGTTCGACGACGACGGGTTTGCCGGTGCCGGGTGCGCCGACGGCCGCCGAGGCCAGCGCCCCGGAGGGTTCGGCGATGATGCCGTCGACCTGGTACATCGCGAGCATCTCCGTGGCCACCGCGCCTTCGGCGACGGGGCGGACGTCGACGCCGAGGTCGGAGACGATGTCGTACGTGATGGTGCCGGCCCGTTTGACGGCGGTGCCGTCGGCGAAGCGGTCGATGTTCTCCAAGGTCACGGGGTGGCCGGCCTTGAGGGCGGCGATCATCGAGGCGGCTCCGGTCGGTTCGGCGCCGATGATCTTCGTCTCCGGCATGTGCTCTGCCGCGTAGGCGGCGATGCCGGCGATGACTCCGCCCCCGCCGACGGGCACGATGATCGCATCGGGGTGCGTGTCGAGCTGCTGCGCGATCTCGACGGCCACGGTGCCCTGACCGGCGATCGTGCGCCGGTCGTCGAACGCGGAGACGAGCAGGGCCTCGTTGCGGTCGGCGAAGCGGTGGGCGAGTGCCGAGGCGTCATCGTAGGTCGATCCGGAGATCTCGATCGTCACCCGGTCGCGGCCGAAGTGGCGGATGCGGTCGATCTTCTGCCTCGGCGTGGTCTTGGGGACGAAGATCGTGCCCTGGATTCCCAGCTGACGGCACGCGAGCGCGAAGCCCTGGGCGTGATTGCCCGCCGAGGCGCATACGACGCCGCGGGCACGCTCTTCCTCGTCGAGCTGGAGCATGAAGTTGAAGGCGCCGCGGATCTTGTACGAACGCACCGGTTGGAGGTCCTCCCGCTTGAGGTAGACGGTGGCACGGCAGGCGGCGGAGAGCCGCTCCGAAATCTGGAGCGGAGACGTGATCACGGAGTCGGCGATTCGCGCAGCGGCCGCTTCGACCTCGTGCGCGAGTGTCTGCTGCTGGGGTGATTCGTCTGTTCTCAACACCCCTCCATTGTGCGCCCTCCGTCTTGCCATTCGGCAACTCGTCCCGCATCGCAGACCGCGCGACCACCGTGCGACCCCTCCGCCGAGGTGGTCGCACCCTTCACGCCGGGACGCTCGGAGCCGTCACGCTGAGACGCTCGCACCCCAGCCGACCCCTGTGCCCCGCCCGCTGAGCGCATGGTGACTTGGTCGGTTTCTGGTGCGCCATCAGGCCCGAGAGGGCAATCCCGTGATTTGATGGAAGATGCCCGTAATCCCTTCAAGGAGGCGACATGGCCATCAGCAGTGAGCTCGAACAGCTCCTAGCCCGCTGGATCCCCCGGCAGTCGTGGTTCCCGAAGCTGGCTGCTGACTTCGGAATGGACCCCGACATCACCCCGATGTCCGTGGCCCGCGCCTTCACCTTCACCGCCGAGGAGCTCGGCGGCTTCTCCGGGCTCGTCACGGTCATCTCCGTCGGCGACGGCCCGACCCTGCGCCGCCTCAACATCCCCCTGTCCCTGCGCGGCACCGAGGACATCCACCTGCGCCACGCGCTCATCGGCACCGTCGACGATCTCGCGCTCGGTCGGGTCTTCGTCTACGACGGCGCGGCCGACCCCATCTTCGTCAACCTCCTCGCCGATGCCATCACCAAACGCAAGGTCTTCGACGGCGGCCAGCTGAGCACCGAATCCCTGCGTCACAGCCGCGACCGCTCGACCTTGGCGTCCACGGGACGAACCCGGGAGACGGTCCCAGCGTCCACCTCGGCGACGGTGTCGTCCTCCGCTGATGACGGCGATCCCAGCGCCGAGGCGGTCCCGCCCAAGCCCGCCACCGCACCCCCGTCATCCGAGGTCAAGGACGAGATCGACGTGCCGATCCGGCCGATCGAGGTCGCCGATTCGGGGGCGCACAAGTCCACCGTCATCATCCACGACGAGTACGAGCCGGTGGAGCTGAGCTTCTTCCGGGTGCTCGAGAACGGCATGCCGTCGTCGCTGACGATCCCCGTCCTGCTCACCGAGGCGGGCTCGCGCAGCGTGCCCGAGGTCATCGGCTGGAGTTCGGGACGCTGGTACGACATGTTCGAGGTCACGGAGATGGAGGCACCGATGGCGCTGCTGTCTCAGGCCGACGTCGAGGCGGAACCGGCGTGGCGGGAAGCCGTCGACATCGTCTGCGCGGTCGACTCCGGGTCGATCGGCGGATACAACGCGCATGCCGCGGAGATGGGGCGCCGGATCGGGGAACTGCACTCCGACATGGCCGCGGAGTTCGGCATCGTCGAAGGTGCGGGCGCTCCGACGAAGCAGTTCGTCGACAAGTGGGCCGAACGCGTCGACTGGGCGCTCGGGCGGGCGCCACTCGCGCTCGACTCGCTGGTGCCCGAACTCAAACAGCATCGGAACAAACTGCGGTCGCTCGATTCGATCGGGACGCTGCAGAAGATCCACGGGGAGCTCACGCTCGACCATGTCGTGAGCTCACCGAGCGAGGGCTACCAGGTCGTGAAGTTCACCGACTCGTCGAACTCCGATCCCAAGCCGGTTGCCATCGACCTCGTCGCCCTGCTGCGCAGCGTCGACTACGCGGCCGGGTTCGCGCGGCTCCAGCGCACCGAGGCGCTCGAGAACGAGGACGGCGGGCTCGTCGTCAACGGCTTCGGCAACGATCCTGCCGCACTGCGGACGATCTACGATTCGCCCGAGTACCTGTGGGCGTCCCAGGTGCAGAACTCCCTGCTCAGCGGGTATTCGCGGGCACGGGGTGAGAGCATCGGCCTGGGCGATCCCGTGCTGCGCGCCGCCCTCATCGACAGGCTCCTCGTCGAGGTCGTCACCGAGCTGCGCAACCGCCCGAACTGGCTGTCCGTGCCGCTCGCGACGCTCACCCTCATCCTCAAGGGCAAGCCCGCGCGGGGCAGCGATGACCCCACCGAGGCGGAGCTCAGTGTTCCCGCGACCGACGCTGGTGCTGGTGGTGTTGGGGCCGGTGGCGACAGTGATCGCGGAGACGGCATCGCCGACGGTTCCGACGTCGGTGCCGGTGCCAACGCCGGTGCTGGCCGAACGGCTGGAGACGGCGATCGGGTTGGCGCAGTGGACGCGGACTCAGGGTCGTCGGAAACAGGGTCTGACGCTGCGGACGCGGACTCTGGAGGTTCGGATACGAAGTCTGATGCGTCGGACCCGGACTCCGAGGCTTCTGGTTCCGATGATAAGTCCGGCGCAGAGGCTGATGGCGGCGCGGTGAAGGTCGACGGCGCTGGCGATGATGCAGTCGCGACATCTGGTGACTCGTCACGTGGTGCCGCTTTCGTCGCCGGTGCGGCTGGGGTCGTCGGCGCCGCCGGCGTCGCCGGAGCTGTCGCTGCGAACGATGGTGACGATGCTTCTGCCGATACCGAACCTGCGGGCGATGCCGACGGCAAGGATGCTGATTCGGGTGACAGGGCCGACTTCGAAGACGACGCCGACTCGATTGATAGCGCCCACTCTGGCGACCACGTCGCTGAGCGGGCCGATGTCGTTGGCGACAAGGCAGACACGTCGTCCGCCTCCGTCGCTGATGCCGACGTCGAAGCGGCCGATGCCGAGTCGGATGCCGAAAGCACCGGCACCGAGAACGGGGACGGCGCGGAGTCCGACGCCGGTGATGCCGCGGACGGCGACGGCACGACAACTCGCGGCAACGATTCGTCGGTGACGCGGGACGGCGATTCCCAGGATGTGCTCGTCGACGCGGTGTCGGCGGAGTCGGTCGAACCGCGGTCGGACGAGATCGCGGAGATGGATCCGGAAGCCGACGCCGCAGGCTTCGTCGAGCCCAGTGTCGAGGCTCCGAGCGAGGTGACGGAGACCGAGTCGAAGTCGCCGAAGACCCGCGGAGTGTCCGTCAACGGTTCGGACAAGAACACTCGTGAAGGTGTGACCACCTCGGCGCGCGGCACCACGGTGACCCGGACGCTCTTCGTCAGCGAGACGACGAGCACGGGCGGTGAGGGCACGACGACCTCGGCGAGCTCAGCGGTTGCGGGTGACGTTCGGATCACGGGAGGCGCAGTCGTCGAGGACACCTACGTCGACGCGGTGACGACGGAGACGGTTGAGCGCGTCGATGACGGTGTCCCCGAGGTCGACTTGGGCGTCCATGATCTCGCTGAGGTCGACGTCGAGGCGCTCGACGAGTCGAAGGGCGACAGCGACAAAGACTCGAGCGATGACATCGCCGACGTCGACGCCCCTGGCGAGCACTCAGAGGCCGGCGCAGACACCCAGACCACCGACGCCGACCCAGCCGACGAGACCACCGATACCGACGCACCCGGCGAGACCATCGACGTCGAGGGCAGTGCGGCGGTCACTGGGGGAGACGCTCCGCCGATCGTCGAGGATGAGCGTGCTCCGAAGTCGGCGCGGATGCCGGATGCTCCGCCGATGCCGTCCGAACCGCCGGAGGTCGCCTCGGCGCCTCTGCCGGATGCGCCCGCTGTTGCTGAGCAGGGCGCGTCTGAACGAGCAACCGGGGAGAACAGGACTTCGGCTCTCAACGGGCCGGATGCCCCGGCCATGACGAAGACACCGGCCGATGAGGACGAGTTGGCGGACGAAGAGGAAGCGGAGTTCGTTCCGTCCCGGGTACCGGCGACGTTCGCGGCACGGGGAGCCACCTCGGCGGATGCGGATTCGACGGGCCGCAGTCCGCACGAGCAGCACAAGCACGACGGCGGCCCGGCACGCGAGATTCCCGGCGCGAAGAAGAACAAGAAGGGCAAGAACAAGCACTGAGGTCAGCCCGTCCGAGCGATTGGCAGTTGCTCACGGGACTGTGAGAAACTGTTCTGGCTCAGCTCGCGCTGGGCAGGCCGGGTTCGGCATCGTCCGAACCTATGGAAGCGTGTCCGAGCGGCCGAAGGAGACGGTCTTGAAAACCGTTGTGCGGTAACCCCGTACCGTGGGTTCGAATCCCACCGCTTCCGCCAAGGAAATGTGCTGTGACGTCGACGGATGTCGCAGCACATTTCTCTCTTTTGACGAGGGTCGGTCACGAGTCTTCGTTCCGGTTTCGTCTTCGGCTGGTAGCCGGTGGCCGGATCGAGGGCCTGCTGAAGTCCGGTTGACCGCGAGCAGTAGGCGAGTCACGAGCAGGTGAGGATCGCGATACTGACCTGGATCAAGAGGATGTAGCGCCGGCGTCGAAGGCAAGTCAGGTTAGGTCGATTAACCCCGATCGAGTGCGAAGTAATCATAGAGTCGGCTGCACACGCAGCGTGACACTCAAACTATCACCAAGCCTTGCATGAGTCCCTACATGCTTGAATGGTGTTTGGCGGGGAGAGCGGAAGTAGACGCTAACGTTGGCCGAGTGATGGGCATGGACGACCGCGCAGTACTCGCTCCAGCTTCTCAGTTCTGTCGACAGGCAGTAGTGAGCCAAGAGAATCGAGAATAGTCAATGGGCATAGCAGCGGCGGCGCGTGTAACGTGGCTTGAGTCCGTGTCGGATGAGACTATTTCGATATGAACCAAACATGGCGCGAAGAGTTCAGCTCTTCCTACGGTGTAGAACGTCCCGGTATCGCAGACGGGGATGCAGATAGATTTGGTGTAGGTGTCGGGCAGGTGTGCATGAAGGAAGGCAGCTCCTTCATCCCGAGTCGGACTGGTGTCACCGTTATCGTTGGTGGCAACAATTCTGGAAAGTCGACTTTGCTCCGAGAAATTCGGCAAGAGCTGACCGGGATTGGGTATGCCAGTCCTGGGAATTTAACTCAATCAATTCAGTCGCTCGAGAAAATAGTCGACGGTACCCCGGAGGACATGCTCGCATGGATTGTGGATCGTACTCAAGTCGTTCACGGAAGTTACGGCCCAGAAATTCAATTGCGCGAAGGCGCCGAAATCAAACCGATTGATTTGATGAGGCTATTTCCGTCTGAGATCTTTTTGGCGGAAACGATTGAGTCAAAGATAGTTCATGCTTCTAATGGCGAAGACAGGTTTCGTGCAGTTTATGAGACGATGCAATTTGATCCATATATGTCCCGACCGAACGAGCCTATTCAATATCTCCAGGATAATGACGAACTTCTGAACGAAATTTCCCAACTTTTTCAGAAAGTGTTCGGACGTCCTCTTGAACTTGATTTGCTCAACTATCAGTTAAACCTACGTGTCGGAAAAACCGACATGGAAACACCTCGCCTGAACGATATTCCGCCTGAGTATCGAGAAGCTATGGCTGCGCTCCCTCCCGTTTCCACCCAGGGGGACGGCGTGAAGAGCTTTATGGCGCAAGTGCTTTCCGTCATAACTGGCGCATATCCTGTCGTGTTGCTCGATGAGCCTGAGGCCTTCCTACATCCACCGCAAGCTCGGGTGCTCGGTGAATATTTGGGCAATTTTGCCAGTGCCCAAGGTGCTCAAGTTATCGCGGCAACGCACGATAAGAATTTCTTAGTTGGCTTGCTGGAGTCGAGCGCTGACGTCACGGTGGTACGTCTAACTCGCGACAATGGATGCCCGAGTGCATCGCAATTGAATTCAATGGAGCTTCGAGCGGTTTGGAATAATCCAATACTAAAATACTCGAATTTATTAGAAGGGCTATTTCATCAGGTGGTAATTTTGGCTGAATCGGAAACTGATTGCGGATTCTTCCGCGCGGTGCTGGACGAAATGAATATCGATAATGACTTTATTCCAAAAGGCGATATTCTATTCGTGCCAACGAATGGTAAGTCTTCAATGTTCAAACTTGCGATGACATTGCGCGCGGTGTCAGTTCCTGTCGTAGCTGTTACGGATATCGATATATTGAATGATCAGAGAGTTCTATCAAACCTTGTCGAGTCCGTCGGCTCCGTATGGACTGATAAGATGAAGAGTGATTTAAATATCGTTAGTTCCGCGGTTAAAGATAAGTCGAAGAACAATATATCAGTTGACGAAATATTGAATACTTTGAATAGCATTTTCGGTGACAGGCGAGCGGAAGAGTTCGATTCTGATATGAAGCGGGAATTCAATGCGCACCTTCGATCTAAAGACTCGTATTGGAAGACTGTGAAAGCAAACGGGATCGGCGCGTTTCGCGGTGAGCAGCTCTCGGCGATTTCAAGGTTAGTAAAGTCTCTGGCCGAAGCCGGGGTGGTTGTGGTTCAAGAGGGGGAACTGGAACGGCTAGCGCCTGCGGTAGTAGAGAGAAAAAGCCCGGGGTGGTTGCTTGCTGCACTGGAGCAAGGTGCTCACAGGGGAGAGACTGCCCAGCGGCATGTCGCGCGTATCTTGTGCGCAGCGCAGCGTGCATTGGACCGTGTAGCTGCACCGGGGGTTACGCCGGCTGAGGAGTCTTGACCTTGCTTGATGGGCGACTTGACCTCCCGCAAATGTGTCGCTGGTTCGGTGTGAGCGCGGCGGTTGAACAGACGGGGGTGTTACAGCCTATCTACTGAGGTGCGACAGCCGGAATCCGACAACTTTTTCTCACGAATCTGCGTTCCAGCGTTCCTCCAGTGTCCCCGCTGATGTGTCGCGACATCGTTCCTACGATGTCGCGGC
>NZ_BAAAAF010000004.1:44160-280621 GCF_037101285.1 Brevibacterium metallidurans | reverse complement strand
GTCCCTGATGTCATGCGGCGCCGCATGACATCAGGGACGTCGGGTTGAGTTTGCGAGCGGGGGAGGGCGGGAGAAAGTCCTGCGATCTCATACTTTTGTGGGAGGCGCCCCGGGTGAGGGGACTGTTAGCGTGCAGAGGTCAAGTGGTTCCGTCCCCACAGAACGACTCGACAGCACCCCCGCGCCGACCCGGCGCAACATCCCCAGCGCGAGGCAAGGCAACGAAGCCTTGCCCGACCGCGATGGGACGCCGACCGGCCGACCGCCGCCTGCCGCACCAACGCCGACCAGCCGCCTGCGGCAAGCGTCAGCCGACCAGCCGACCGGCCGACCGGCCGACGACAGCGAACTCAGTCCGTTGCCTTCTCCGACGCCACAGTGTCAGACTCCGGGGCCTCAGGCTCGGACATGTCGGCATCAGCCTCGGGGTCATCGAAGCTGCGGACAGTGCGCTTGAATCCGCGGGTGAGCACGGCGAGGTAGACGACGCCGATCGCCAGCCAGATGAGACCGCCGATGAGCGCGGTCCCATGCAGACTCGCCCACAGCACACCGGTGAGAATCGCACCGATGCCGGGCATGACCACGTACTTGATCGCCGTCCGGACATCGACGACCTGCCGGGTCCGGAACGCATAGTGGGCGATGACCGTGAGGTTGACGAACGTGAACGCGATGAGCGCCCCGAAGTTGATGAGAGCGGAGATGAACTCGAGACTGAACGACATCGCGAGCAGACACACCGCGCCGACGAGGACGATGTTGAACACCGGAGTGTGCGTGCGCGGGTTGATGTAGCCGAAGGCCTTGCGCGGCAGCACCCCGTTGCGACCCATGACGAGCAGCATCCGCGAGACCGAAGCATGCGAGGCCAGTCCCGAGGCGACCGTCGCAGCGAACGCAGCGGCGACGAAGAAGAGCTGGAAGAAAGGGCCGCCCGTGAGCAGGCCGATCTCCGGCAGCGGATCGTCGACGATGGTGAACTGCGAATTGTCCGGGTAGAGCAGCTGCGTGAAGTACGAGGCGATGAGGAAGATCATGCCGCCGGCGATGACGGTGATCATGATCGCCTTGGGCATGAGGCTGACGTGCTTCGCCTCGTTGGTGTACATCGTCACCGCATCGAAGCCGATGAAGGAGAAGCACACGACCGTCGCACCTGTAAGGACCGCACTGAACTGCACCCCGTCATGGACGAACGGTTCGGGGCTGAACACGGTTCCCGCACCCTCGCCGGCATTGATCTGAGCGATCGCGAGCACGCAGTAGGTGACCATGAGGACGAGCGAGAACGCGAGCAGGATCGCGTTGATGTTCGCCGTCCCCCGCATCGAGGTGAGCACGATCCCGGTCATGACGATCGTGTACGCGACGACCCACACCCACGGCGGCGCATCCGGAACCATCGATTCCATGTAGAGCCGGATGATGAGGCAGTTGACCATCGGCAGCAGCAGATAGTCCATGAGCGAGGTCCACCCGACGAGGAAGCCGAGCCCCGGCGTCATCGTCTCCCTCGTATACGTGTAGGCCGAGCCGGCTGTCGGGAAGATCCTCACCATCTTGCCGTAGCTGATGGCCGTGAACACCATGACGACGAGAGCGACGAGGTACGCGGCAGGCACCGCACCGTTCGTGCCTTCCGACACGATGCCGAACGTGTCGAACACGACCGTCGGCGTCATGTACCCGAGCCCGAGTCCGACGATGGACCACAGCCCCAGGTTCCGCTTCAGCGATCCCGAACCAGCCATATCAATCCTCCTCAATGAGTCTTGCGTCGACGGCACCAGGCAGCGTCGCCCACGAGTGCGCAGACGTGATCTGCGCCATGCCGATGGTAGTGCACTTCAACTGAAAGCGAAATCCGAACCACGAAATGGACCACGAAAATCGAAATTGTCCGACCGATTACGACGAATTGAGTTGAAACTCCTTCGTTATCCGCTCCCCTGAATCCCATTGTCGAACGATCTTTCAGTTTCATCGCGAGGGGAGTAGGTTGGACGGAGAACCTCGCCGAGGCTCGACGACGAGAGAGGGAGACCGCCGAATGCCGATCGATACGCTCAGCCCCCAGCAGTCGCTGGCTTGGAAGGACCGGGTCCTGCCCGCCGTCGAAGAAGTCGCTGAGGGAGTCTGGGCGATCCCGGTGCCGATCCCGAACAACCCTCTCGTCTACACCTACTGCTATGCGATCGCCGACGGCTCCGGGGTCGTCCTCATCGATCCGGGCTGGGACGGTCGGGACCAGTACTCAGCCCTCACCTCGGCGCTGGCGGAGATCGGATTCGCCGTCGCGGACATCCACGGCATCGCCGTCACCCACTACCACCGTGACCACATCGGTCTCGTCCCCGCGCTCCTCCAGGCCAACCCCGCGATGTGGCTGGCCATCCACGGTGAGGACCTCCGCGCGGTCAAGCGCTTCGCCTCGCGTGCCCTCGATCTGGGCACCGGCATCGACCCGAATCTCAACATCGCCCGCGCCTACGGAGTCCCCGAAGACCGCTGGCACGAGGTCGAAAGCCTCCAGGTGTCCAAGCCGAAACGCGGCGGAGAGCCCGGTACCGCACCGAAGTCCGACCCGTTCGCACGGCAGATGGCGCACCTGCCCGACTCGATCCTCGTCCTCGACGACGGATCCGAGCTTCCGCTCGAAGCCGGCGGCGTGCGCGCGCTGTGGTCGCCCGGTCACACGAACGGACACTCTGCGTTCGTCCGCGACGACTCCCTCCTCTTCTCCGGCGACCACGTGCTGCCGACGATCACCCCGAACATCGGCCTCGACTCCGGATCGATCACCCACAGCCTCGCCGACTACCTGGGCTCGCTCGAGAAGATCGGCGACCTCCCCGAGGACATCGCGGTCCTCCCCGCACACGGCTTCCGGTTTCGGGGGCTGCGCGAACGCAAACGCGAACTCGTCGACCACCACCGTGAACGGCTCGCGGAGATCGAAGCGCGCATGGAGGCCACCGAAGACCACTCCGTGTACTCGATCGCCCAGGGCCTGCACTGGGCCCGCGGCTTCGACCAGCTCCACCACTTCAACCTCTTCGCCGCCCTCGCCGAGACCGCCGCCCACATGCACTACCTCGACCTCGACGTCGGCGTGGACTTCCTCGTCCCGCAGGGGCGCCCATGAGCGCCGAGGTGGTTCCGGCCGCCGCCGTCCGCCCCGAGCTCTTCATCACCCGGGCCCGTGACCACATCCAGCGCGGACTCCAGCGCGGCCGTGAGCTGCGCACCGGCATCGGGGCCGCGATCGCCGGCTATCAGCGCTACTTCGATTTCCTCGGCATCGCCGAGGCGGACGTCCGCACCGCTGCCGACGACAGTCATCGCCGCCTGCAGGAGTGGGCTCCGGACGCCACCGCCGAGATCTCCGCCGTCGCGGAGGGATCCGGGCGGACGACGAACGAGATCATGCAGGTCATCGCGCGCACGGAGATCATGACGCTCGCCAAGGCCGCCCCCACGGAGTGCTCGACGCTGAGCCGGACGCGACCGGGCGGGACGGTCTCTGCGCAGACCTGGGACTGGCTCGCCGACTTCTCGACGCTCTGGCATGTGGGCGACATCGGCGCGGTGCCCGGTCAGCTGCGCCACATCGGCATCGCCGAGTACGGGATGCTCGGCAAGATCGGGCTCAACGAGGCCGGCGTCGGCGTCCACCTCAACATCCTCAAGCACGCCGGTGACGCCGCCGGGGGAGTGCCCGTCCACGCCGTCCTCGCCCAGGTCCTCGCCACCGCGCACACCCTCGCCGAGGCGCTCGAGATCATCCGCTCGGCCCCGATCTCATCGTCGTCGGTCATCACCGTCGTCACCGCCGAGGCGGCCGTCCAAGTCGAGATCGCCGGTGACACCAAGCGGGAGCTGCGTCCGGGAGACCCGCTGCCGGCGGACTCCTCGACATCGGCGACCGAGATCGCCGACGCGGGCATCCTCATCCACACGAACCACTTCCTCCACCCCGAGCTGCAGACGGGTGCAATGGAGCTGCGAGCGGATTCGAGTTCGCGACCGCGCTATGACTTCCTCGTTGCGCGAACCGCCGCGCGCATCGCCTCCGGGGATGCTCCGGAGACGACCGGGGACCTCGTCGAGCTGCTCACCACCGGCCCGGACGACCCACCGGTGTCATGCGTTCCGGAGCCCGGGGCTCCCTACGGCGACCGTCCGGCCACGCTCGTCACGGTGCAGATCGACCCGGGCGCGAAGACGATCGATCTCGCACCCGGGTCACCCGCGGAGGGGCTGCACGGCAACCGCCGCTTCCACCTCTGAGACTCCGGAGCCTGAGCGCCACGCGCAGGCCCGCGCGCTAGTCGCAGGCCCCCGCGCCGCTCGACGTGCTCGCGGACCCCGCGGGCTCGCGCCTCACTCGGAGAGCTTCTCCGCCTCCTCGGCGCGCATGTCCATGATCGTGTCGAGGCCCGAGGCGATCGCCTCGGAGTCCTCGAGCGCGGCCTGGGCGAGCTTCCACGGCACGATGTCGAGGTTCTGATCGCCGATGACGAAACGGACGTAGGGCTGCTGGAAGCGCGGATCGTCGGCCTCGAGCTCGGCGCCGTAGCGCCACTGACCGAGCCCGATGCGGCGGATCGTCTCGCCGATGAAGCGCATCGCGCCGCCGACGAAGGCGATCTCCTCGTCCTCCATCATCGCCTCGCGGTCGTCGTAGCGGACGGCGAGCTGCTTGCCCAGGCGCACGAGGCTGTCGCGGTCGAGGGCCCAGGACTCCGGATCGGCCTGTTCCTTCGTCCAGGCGGCGATGCCCGGTTCGACGGTGCCGATGAAGCGGGAGAGGAACTCGACCTCCTCCTCGGACGAGTTCTGCCTGGTGAGCATCCCGATCGAGAGTCCAGTGCTCGTGCGGCGCTCAGCCTCGCCGAGCTCCTGCCGGGCTCGATCGAGGACCGCGGTGAAGATCCCACCGGTGCGCTGGTCGACGGCGGTGAGGACGACCGCAACGAGCGGAATCGGCTCGCCCTCGAGCTGCCCCGAAGCATTGTCGGGACGGATGAACGGCATGCCGTTGCCCGTCGTCTCATCGTGGTCCCACGCCCCACCCACGGCGCGCAGGTACGTCTCGCCGAGGTAGCGGATGAGTCCCTCGACGAACCGGTGGTTCTCGGGGGCGACCACCTCGTCGGGGGTGGCGAAACGGGAGAGGACGAAGTGCTCGATGAGGGGAAGGGACTCAGGGGTGAGGTCCTTGCGGAACGGAGCCTGCTTCCCGTCCTCCTGCTCGACGGACTCGGGGAGGTCCGCGAGGACGAACGCGCCGAGGCGGACGTCCATGTTGTTGATGAAGGCCGTGTATTCACGCTGAAGTTCAGTCACACCCTCCACCTTAGCCGCTGGCCCGCCGCGCGGGGCGGTCGCGAACCACCGTTCGTCGGCCCACCGGCGGCTCGCCGTCAGCCGGCCCACCGCCAGCCGTCGCCCCGTCAGTCGGTGAGCGGGCAGTCGGTGAAGTCGAGGAAGCGCATGAGGACCTCGACGATGAGGGTGGGGTCGACATCGACGGTCTCGTCCAGCCCCTTGCCGCCCACGGACTGCAGGGTGAGCTGCGTGAAGAGCGAGATGAGGACGGTGAGCAGGCTGTCCAGCGGGATCGTCGGCGTCGCCCCGACATTGTCCAGCGCCGTGCGCACGAGCTTCGCGAGACGCTCGAGCTGAGTGGCGTTGAGCTCCATGTACCGCTCATAGAGCCGGGGCGCGCGCAGACAGTAGACCTCGATCTCGCGTTCGACGATGACGTTGGCGACGGTGAGGCGCTTCTCGGTGAAGATGTCGGCGATGAACTGGGTGAGCAGCGGGCGGATCTCCGTGGGCTGGATCGCGTCGAGCTGGTCCTTCCACCGCTGGATCGCCTTGTCGAGCCGATCGAGGGTCTCCGAGGTGTGGATCTCGATCGTTGCGAGGACGAGGTCGTCGCGACTGGAGAAGTTCGAGTAGAACGCCCCGCGGGTCAGGCCTCCGGCTTCGCAGATCTCCTCGATCGATGCGCCGTCGATGCCCTTGGCCGCGAACACGGAGACGCCGGCGGCGACGAGGGTCGAGCGCGTCCGCTGCCTGCGCTCGCTGAGGTTCTCTGTGTTCATAGCCTGTCTGTCTATCTGTCTGTCGTCTCGGTTCCTGTGCGGCTTCGCCGCGTCGGGTCGTGCTGCGCCTCCCAAGCGGACACCGCCAAGCCGGTCACCCGCCCAACCGGGCCAGCGCCAAACCGGGCCAACGCCAAACCGGGCCAGCGCCAAGCTGGGCATCCCATGGGAAATCACATGATTCTCTCACACTGATTTGCGCTCGGCGGGAGGCGTCAACAAGAATACATGACTGTATCCAATACACTTTTGTATCGAGGTTTCCGTGTCGACTTTCCTCTACGCTCTCGGCCGTCGGGCGTTCCGCCAGCCCCTGCGCTTCATCGCGCTCTGGCTCGTCGTCTTCGGACTCGTCGCCGCCGGCGTCGCCGCCTTCGCGAAGGACTTCGACGACGACTTCACGCTTCCCGGCTCCGAAGCCCAGACCGCGCTCGACGCGATGCAGGCGACCTTCCCCGAGGCGGCAGGCACCTCGGCGTCGGTCATCATCGTCGCCGCCGACGGGAAGACCGTCGAGGACCCCGACTACCGCCGGGAGATCGAGACCGCCGTCGACGACCTCGGCGAACTGCCGAACGTCGACGCCGTCACCTCACCCTTCGACGACATGGTCAAGGGCGCGATCAGCGACGACAAGTCCGCGGCGATGATCTCAGTCCAATACGACGGCACCCTCCAGGAGGTCGGAGGACCGGCCGCCGCCGACCGGCTCGTCTCCGCCCTCGACCCCATCCGCGCGGCCCTGCCTGGGGCGCAGGTCGAAGCCGGGGGCGAGCTCTTCCAGATCACCGGCGTCCAGGTCTCCTGGGTCGAGGGCATCGGCGTCGTCATCGCCTTCATCGTCCTCCTGCTCACCCTCGGCTCGTTCCGTGCCGCCGGCATGCCGCTGATCGCCGCGCTCATCGGCGTCGGCATCTCCGTCCTCCTCGTCGTCGGATCGACCGCGTTCGGGGCGGTGAATTCCTCTTCGATCATGCTCGCGCTCATGCTCGGCCTCGCCGTGGGCATCGACTACGCCCTCTTCATCGTCTCCCGCGCCCGCTCCCTCCTCGCCGAGGGCCACACCCCCATCGAAGCAGCCGGCCGGGCCACCGCGACCGCCGGATCCGCCGTCGTCTTCGCCGGCATCACCGTGATGATCGCCCTCCTCGGGCTCTCCCTGGCCGGCATCCCGTTCCTCACCGTCATGGGCATCGGCGCCTCGGGTGCCGTCGCGATCGCCGTGATGATCTCCCTGACGATGGTCCCGGCGCTGCTGGGCATCGCGAAGGCGAAGATCACCCCGAAGCCCTCCCGCCGCTACCGGAAGGCCATGGCCCGCGCCGAGGCTGCGGCACAGTCCCGTGCCGCGCAGTCCCCGGCCGGCGGCAACGGTTCCCCGTCGTCGCAGGTCATCGACCCCCGCACGGATCCGGCGGTCCTCGCCGAGGCGGGAGATCCCTATCCGCAGACCCGCACCGACCGCTTCTTCTCCGGCTGGCTGAAAGTGGTGACGAAGGTGCCGCTGCTGACGATCGTCATCATCGTCGGGGGCCTCAGCCTCTTCGCGATCCCCGCCTCCCAGCTCCAGCTCTCCCTGCCCACGGCCGGCAGCCAGGAGGAGGGCAGCCCCGCCCGGACGACCTATGACCTCATCGAGGAGAACTTCGGTCCCGGCTTCAACGGACCCCTGGTGATGACGAGTCAGATCGTCACCTCCGACGACCCCCTCGGCGACGTCGAGGACATCGAGAAGCGCATCGCCGCGGTCCCCGGCGTCGACCAGGTCGTCCTCGCCACCCCGAACCGGGATGCGACGACCGCGCTGTTCCAGATCATCCCGACGACCGCCTCGGACGATCCGGCCACCCTGGACACCGTCAACCGGCTGCGGGATCTCAGCGCCCAGATCGAGGACGACTATGGGTTCGACACCGCCGTCACCGGGGCCACGGCCATCCAGATCGACGTCTCCGACCAGCTCGGCAAGGCGCTCGTGCCCTTCGGCATCTTCGTCGTCGGCCTCTCGATCATCCTCCTCACGATCGTCTTCCGCTCGATCGCCGTGCCCATCAAAGCCACCGGCGGGTTCCTCCTCTCCGTCTTCGCCTCCTTCGGCTCCGTCGTCCTCGTCTTCCATGAGGGCTTCCTCGCCGGACCTCTCGGCATCGACCAGACCGGTCCCGTCATCAGCTTCCTCCCGATCATCCTCATGGGCATCCTCTTCGGACTCGCGATGGACTACGAGGTCTTCCTCGTCTCCGGGATGCGGGAGGCCTACGTCCACGGGGCGAGTGCGAAGCAGGCGATCCGCGCAGGCTTCATGGCCTCCGCCCGCGTCGTCTCCGCCGCCGCGGTCATCATGTTCTCCGTGTTCGCGGCCTTCGTCCCCGCCGGTGAGCCGATCATCAAGTCGATCGCCTTGGCCCTGGCCGCTGGCATCTTCGTCGACGCGTTCCTCGTGCGGATGTCGCTCGTGCCCGCGATCATGCAGCTGCTCGGGGACAAAGCATGGTGGCTGCCGAAGTGGCTCGATCGGATCCTGCCCCGCCTCGACGTCGAAGGCGAAGGCCTCGCCCACGAGGTGGCCCTGCGCGACTGGCCCGAGCCGGACTCCCCCTACCGCATCTACGGTCGCGGCATCGGCGTGAGCGCCGGCGACCGCGGCTTCGCCCAGGTCGACATCGCCCTGCTGCCCGGTCAGACCCTCGTCGTCAGCGGCGCCGACCGGACCGCGCTCCTCCTCGCCCTCACCGGCCGCGTGCCGCTCACGGCCGGGGAGATGAAGATCGGGGAAATGGTCCTGCCCGAACACGCAGGCAAGGTCAGGCGCACGGTGGCCTTCTACGACCTCGGCGAATCGGGGACCAGACCGCCGAACGCTCAGGAGATCTCCCGGCTGCGCAGCAACCCACCGGCTCTCCTCGTCATCGACGGCGCCGAGGCGCTCGCCCGCGGCGAAGGCCGGTACCTCGCCGATGCGCTGCCCGAGCTCACCGCCGACGGCACGGCTGTCGTCCTCGCCCTGCCGGACGGGGACGTGCGCGGAGTGCTCGCGCCGAACGCGGACTACCTCCACCTCGACCTCGACGAGGCGAGCATCGACCAGGACGACCGGCAACACCACCTCGGCGGGAGAGCCGAGCAGGAAACCTCTGACAGCCCCGGTGTGCGCGCCGGGGACAGCGAACGGGAAGGCGTGCAGTCGTGAGACTTGAGCGAGCGAACTCCAAGAGGCCCGTGACCTGGGTGTCCTTCGCAGGTCTCGTCCTCATCCCCATCATCGTCGCGGCCGGGTTCATCCTGGCGACGTGGAAGAGCGGGGATCGGCTGGACACGATCGAAGCGGCGATCGTCAACAACGACGACGGCGCCGAGGTGGACGGGAAGACGGTGCCCATCGGCCGGCAGCTGACCAGCGGACTCGTCGGGGAGACGGAGAACAACGTCCGGTGGGTCATCACCGATGAGGAGGACGCGGAGAAGGGGCTCGCCGACGGCACGTACGCGGCACGCCTGACGATTCCGGAAGGGTTCTCCCGGGCGGTGACCTCGGTCTCCGATGCGCAGTCGGCGACGCAGACCCAGCTCGACGTCGACGTCTCCGGTGTCGCGCCGGCCTCCGATCAGCTCATCTCCCGCTCCGTCGCCGAGGTGGCCCGCACCACCTTCAACACGGAGATGACGGAGAACTACCTCGACAACATCTACCTCGGCTTCAACGACATGGGCACGCAGATGCGCAAACTCGGTGACGCCGCGGGTGAGCTCGACGACGGGGCGCAGCAGCTCTCCTCGGGCACCCGGCAGTCCGCCGACGGGGCCGGGGAACTCGCCGACGGCATGGGCGAACTCGATACGGCCGGCGGGGAGCTGAACAAGGGCGCCGGCGATCTCGCCGACGGTGCCGGTGAGCTCGCGAAGGGCACCTCGGGTCTCGCGAAGGGCCTGGGCACGATGAAGGAGGAGACGAAGGATCTGCCGGAGAACACGCAGAAGCTCGCCGACGGCGCCGATGAGCTCTCGACCGGTGCCGGTGATCTCTCCGACGGCGCCGACAAACTCTCCGGCGGGGTCGACGAGTACACGACCTCGATCGACGCGATCATCAAGGGCCTCTCAGGCGGCGGTTCTGGTGGGTCGGGCAGTGGCTCTGGCAGCGGCTCGGGCAGCGGCTCGGGCCAGGGCGGACTCGACGACCTCATCGACGGGGGCAAGGAGCTCGACAAGGGTGCCGGCGACCTGGCCACCGGTGCGAGCGGACTCTCCGATGGACTCGTGACCTACCGGGACGGGCTCAAGAAGGGCGCCGACGACGCCGACCGACTGGCGCAGTCGAACCCGGACCTCGACGGTCTGGTCAGCGCGGGAATGATCTCTGGCGGTGAGGCCGACCAGATCCGAGCACAGCTGTGCCCGACGGGAACCCCCGACGAGGCCTGCGTCGGGATGGAGCGGGCGTATGCGCAGGGACTACTCGCTGGCACCTCGGGCGGTTTGAACTCCGCCGTCGACGGACTCGGCTCGACCGCTGAAAAGAAGTCCATCCTCGGCGGGGCGGCGTCCCTCAAGGAAGGCAGCGCCGAGCTCAGCTCCGGAATGAGCGAGTTCGCGAAGGGCCTCGAGGAGGGGCTCGGCGACCTCGCGAAGGGGATGAAGGACATCACCGACAACGCGCCGAAGCTCCTCGATGCTTCGAAGGGCCTGCGCGAGGGAGCATCCGGGCTCGCCGACGGCAGTTCGAAACTCGCGGGAGGGGCCTCCGACCTCTCCGACGGCACGCAGCAGCTCGCCGACGGGATGCCGCAGCTCACCGACGGGATCGCGAAGTCGGCCGACGGGGCAGCGAAGCTCGATGACGGCGCAGGTCAGCTCGCCGACGGTGCCGGGAAGCTCGCCGACGGCCTCGGCTCGTACACGACGGGCGTCTCGCAGGCGGCGACCGGGTCGCAGGACCTCGCGAGCGGGCTCGACCAGCTCGCCGACGGCAGCGAGAAGTACACCGACGGCGTCGGGCAGTTCTCCGACGGCGTCCAGGACGGCGCAGACCAGGTGCCGTCGTACTCGGCTCCGGACCGGGACAAACTCTCACGGGTCGCCTCGGCGAACATCGAAGCCCCGACCATGGACTCGGTGACGAACCTGCTCACCGGATCGACGATCGCCCTGCTCATCATGCTCGCCCTGTGGGTCGGCGGTCTCGTCACCTACACCGTGCTCAAGCCGATCCCGTCCTCGACCCTGCTGTCGACGAAGTCCTCGGTCGCGGTGTGGCTGCGCGGGCTCGTCCCCGGGCTCGCGGTCGGGCTCGTCCAGGCGCTCGTGCTCGCGATCCTCGCGGTCACCGTCATGGACATCGACGCGATCCAGGGCTTCGACCTCGCGGTGCTCACATTCGTCTCGGCGATCGTGTTCATGATCCTCAACTTCGCACTCGTCGCCTGGTTCGGGGGAGTCGGCAGGTTCCTCTCGGTCATCGCAGTCGTCCTCGCGGTCGCTGGGCGCACGATCGGCGCGGTGCCCGAGTTCTTCCAGTTCGTCGCCCCGCTGCTGCCGCTCACCCCGGCGATGAACGGGTTCTCCGCGATCGCCGCAGGCACCTCCGGACTGGCCGCCGCGTATGGTGGGCTGCTCGCGTGGGCGGTCATCGGGCTGGTGGCCTCGCTGCTCGCGATCGTCCGCGCGCGGACGACGAAACCGGAGGCCGCGCTCGCCATGGCGTGAGGCGTGCGGCCGGCGCCTCGTGGCGTCCGGGCGCCAGCGGTCCGGGGCGGCGGGCTCGTTCCAGCGACCCGTCCGCTCGATCCACACGTGGCACGAATTCCGCGTCGCGGGCGACGCGGATTCTCGGTTGCGCGTGGATCGAGCTCGGAGGCTGTTCGCGGCCGCGTCGATTTTCGAGCCACGCGTGGATCGAGCGGCCCGTGGGGCGTGGATCGACAGCGCGGACGCTGTTCGCGAGCGCGCCGATTTTCGAGTTGCGCGGGTCCGCCTCCGCTCATTCCAGCGACCCGTCCGCTCGATCCACACTTGGTACGAAATTCGCGTCGCGGGCGGGCTGGCGCGGCTCCACCGTCGCTCGTTCCACATGTGGCACGAAATCCGCGTCGCGGGCGACGCGGATTTCCGGCTGCGTGTGGATCGAGCTCGGAGGCTGTTCGCGGCCGCGTCGATTTTCAAGCTGAGCGTGGATCGAGCGGACCGTGGGCCGTGGACCGACGGCGCGGGCCCAGCGTGGGCGCGTGGATCGAGCGGGGACCGGGTTCGCCAGCGCCCACAGCCTCGTGCGGCCGATCGGGCGGTCGGACGAGGGTGCGAGAGTTTCAGATGAGGTCGAGGATCGCCTCGGCGGCGGCGTGTGAGTCAGCCAGCGTCGCAGCATCCGACTCGGGGTTCGCGGCGATCGCGAGCCCCCACTGCACAGCCGAGAGCTGGATCGACAGAGCGAAGCGACGCGGATGCTCGGCGCCCTCTTGGTCGATCGTGCGGAACGGCCGCGCCGTCACCGCGAGTCCGCTCAGCCGCTTCTCACGACCATCGTCCAAGGTCAGACGGGCAGGAGTGAGCTGACCGCGATCGACCATGCCGTGGATGAGGACGTCGGCTGCCAAGGCGAGCGAGTTCGTCGGGGAGGCGGCGTCGATGACGACACTGCCTGTGATCGTGCCCTCGACCCGCGCCGAGGTGACCGCGAAGATCTGCGGCAGCGGATCCTCCGTGCCCTCGGGGCCCGAGTCCGCGGCGGCCGACTCCTCGCCAGGACCGTCCTCGGCCAGTCCGTCCGCAACGGAACCGTCGGCGTTCCCGACAGCGGCGACAGTCTCCGCGGCCGGGTTCTCACCGATGTGCATGTCGGGGCCGATGAAGCGGACGATGCCGGCCTCGGCGAGGGCGATGAGTTCGGCGATCCGCCTCGGCGGGGGACCGTCGCAGATCCCGGACACGAAGTTCTCGAACCATCCGCGGATCTCCATGTCGACGCTCACCGGGTCGATGTGACCCGCGGCGATGAGCTCCTTGAGGAGGAGACGAGCCTGCCAGAGCACCATGAACAGGGCCTTGACCGGGCTGGCTTCCGGGCCGGCGAGCGAATCGCGGAGGTCGGTGCGGAGGAAGTCGAGCATCCAGTCGTGGAGCGACCCCGAGGCACCGGGTTCACGGGTGGGGAACTCGAGTCCGTCGAGCGGGTCGAGGAGGTCGTGGAGCGACATTCGGTGCGCGGGATCGGGGACGAGCTCCTCTTCGATCTCCGCCCACGCGAAGGCCTCGCGGGTGACGCGGCCCTGTCGGGAGGACTCGGTCGTCGACTCCGCATCAGGGTGGGTCTCCTGCCAGGTGCGGCGGGTGAGGTGGCGGGAGACCGCCTCAGCGATGGCTTCGCGGAGGCGGCCCGGGTCGTCGCTGAACGCCTCAGGGCTGGTGCGTGCGAGCGTCCGGTAGTAGGCGAAGCGGAGATCGGCGAGGATGAGCGGCCACAGCTGGTCGTTGAACCTGGCCGCGGCCAGCCGGTCGCCGTCGAGGTCGTCGAGGCCGGCGAGGAGGGCGACGTTGTCCTTCGTGAAGTAGCGCAGCGGCCAGGATGATCTGGGGTGTGAGTCGCTGATGGGCTTGCTGCGGTAGGGGATGCCGCGGCGGGAGCCGAGGAAGAGGACGGGCTCCGTGCCGCTGGCGGTGTAGAGGACCGCGCCCGCGTCTGCGGTGCCGGGAACGTCGGCGTCGGGGGCCGCGGCATCGCGAACGGTGGCGTCGGACCTCACGGCGCTGCCGGCGGCGTCGAAACGGCCGCCGCGCTCGATGGTCAGGAGCGTCTGGACGTCGAAGTAGTTCAGGCCCATGCCGCGGATGATGACACGGGCGTGCGGGGGCACCTCGGTCAGCGGTGCCTCGGCGGGCAGGCTCTGCGGGATGTAGATCCCACCCGAGCGCTGCGCATAGGCGGCGAGGCGGGCGCGCTCCTCGGTGGGCGCGCTGGGAATGTGCCCGACGGCGAGGACGACGGCCGCGGCGATGATCGTCGTGCCGTCCTCGCAGCGGACGAGCTGCGGGGGAACCGCCTCGGCGGGCTCACCGGGGAGGTCAACGGCGGGCAGGTCGATGACGGATTCCGCGCGGGTGCGGTGCTCGACGATGTCGACGAAGTCGGGGGCGGCGTCGCGGATGCGGGCGTAGGCGTCTCGGAGGTACTCGCCGTAGAGGGTGCGGCTGGGAAACGTCGAGTCGACGGGTTCGGTGCCGCCTCGGGCGCGGTACCACTCGGCCATCGAGGGGCCGAAGGGCGACCGGTCGTGTCCTCCCGACTCAGCCGACCGGTCACCCGACGTGCCGCGGTCACGGTCGGTCGCCTCGGCGGGAGAACCTGAACGACCCGTCGACTCACCGGTCTCACCCGACGACTCACCGGACTCATCCGGCATCTCGCCGAGGAAGGAACAGCTGGCATCGGGGAAGATCGTCTGCTCGCCGATCGTCGTGTTCATGAGCAGGCTGGTCGGCTGGTCGGTGCGCCAGACGATGCCCGCGCCCGGAGGATACGGGTCGATGAGGTGGACGGTGATCGGTCCCCGCGCCGGCGACCAGCGCGTCGAAGCGAGGGCGACGAGACGTTCGAGGACGCTCAGACCCCGCGGGCCGACCCCGATGATCGCGACGGAATGGTCGGCGCTCACCCCTGGTCTCCGGCACCCGGGCCGGGGTAGCCGGGCCACGGATCGCCGGGCTTGTAGTCCTGCGGGTAGCACTTGCCTTCCGCGTTGGGCTGGCCGGGCGGAGTCGATTCGCCGGAGTCGGCGCCGTCACCGCTGGCGGCATCGGTGCCGGTCTCGACGTCCTGGCTGTCGTCGGTCTGTCCGGAGTCCTCGGACGAATCCGTCGAATCGGTCGTCGACGAGTCGGTCGAATCGTTCGGCTTGTTCGTCGGTCCGGGGGTTTCGGCGCCGTCGGAGGCGCCCTTGATCTCACCCTGGATCCACTTGTGGAGGACGTCGAAGTCGGGGTTGTAGGTGGGGGTGACGTCGTTGTTGATCTGCACCGTCGTCACATCGCCCTTCTGCATCGCGATCGCGAGATCGATGAACGCGGGGATCTCGTTCTGCGGGATCGAGGTCGCGATGTTCTTCGTCGCCGAACCCGCGAGCTTCGGGTAGGCGGCCGCGAGCTCCTGAGGGTCGATCTGCTCGAGCGTAGTCTTGAGCATCCGCTGCTGACGGCACATGCGGTCGTAGTTGTCGCTGCCTTCGCGGGAGCGGACGTACCACAGGGCCTTCTTGCCCTTGAGGTTCTGGGGGCCCGGGTCGATCCAGCCGAAGACCTTGTTCGGCACCCCGGCCATCGACTTGCCGCCGCCCATCGGAATGGGGCGTTCGACGTCGATGTTGACGCCGCCGATCGCGTCGACGACGTCTTCGAACCCGGCCATGTCGACCGAGGCCCAGTAGTCGAGTTTGAGGCCGAGCGAGCCTTCGACCGCGGCCATCGTCGCCGTCATGCCGGGTTCGAGGCCCTTCGTGTCGCCGACCGAATCGGGGTTCTCATCGCCCCACTGCCACACGGCGTTGATGAGGTCCTCCGAGGAGTCGCCGGTGGGGCGGAAGCCGTTGGGCCACGCCTCGGCTTCCGGGCTGCCTTCGGGGAAGATCGGGAACGCGAGGTTGCGGGGCACGGAGATGAGTGCCGCGTTGCCGGTCTTCGTGTCGATCGAGGCGACGAGCATCGTGTCCGGGCGCGTGCCCTGACGGTCGTCGCCGTTGTCGCGGCCGATGAGGAAGACGTTGATGTAGGGCTTGTCCTTCCACAGGTTCTGCGCGTCGAGGGTCTTGCCCGTGCTCGCGCCGAAGAGGCTCGCCACGGTGTCGCTCTGCACCTTGGCATAGACCGAGCCGATGCCGAAGGGAATGCCGATGATGAGGACGAGGGAGAGGACGAGCACACCGGAGAGGCGGTTCTGCCACGGCAGGTACCTGTGCCCGCGTCGCAGTCCGAGGAAGGAGAGGATGACGACGATGATCCAGATGAGACCGACGATGACGGCGGCGATCGCGAGGAAGTTGAGCAGCGACGGGGTCGCGATGATCGTCGCGACCGCGTGGACGGGTCCCTTGATGAGGAGGTAGCCGACGGCGACGAGGATCGTGAGGACGAATCCGCCGAACACGATCAGACCGAGGGGGCGGAACCGCGTCCGCAGCAGGCCGATGCCCGGAAGCAGGGTGGACAGCGAGGTCCAGCCGACGAGGCTGGGGAATCCCTCGCCGAGGCGGGAGGAATGTCGGCGGGCGCGTCCCGGCCCGTGCGAGGCAGGTCCGTCGCCGTCGCCGTCGGTCGGGCCGTTGCCGCCGGGGCCGTCGGATCCGCCCGAGTTCGACGGTCGGGCAGTGGCGGCTGCGGCCGTTGGGGCTGCGGCGGCGGTTGCTGCTGCCATCGGGGCCGCCGCAGCGGCGGCGCGTTCGGAACGTCGACGGCCTGAGGAGTGCCCGCCTTCATTCGCCGAGGTGGTGCGGGATTCCTGTGCCGGCTGTCCGGTTGGTGCCGGCTCGGTGCCGGCTGCCGTCTGTCCGCGGAAGGCGGGTGCGGGCGGAGTCTGGGACGTCTGCGTCTGCGGTGCCTGAGGCTGAGGTTCCTGTGCCTGGGGTGCGGACGGTGCCGGCGGCTGGGATCCGCGGGCAGCGGCATCTCCGGCTGCGGCGGCGCCGGCCGCGCTCGCTCCGCCGGCTGCGGCGGCGCGGAGCATGCGGGCTTCACGGCGGGTGCGCGGGGCCACGGGACGCGGGGTCGGTGCCTTCGACTCGCTGCGCGAGGATGACTCGTTGCGGGACGAGGACTCGCCGCGAGCATCGGAGGGGGAGCCGCCTCGGCGGGAGGAGTTGAGGGAGTAGTCTGCGCCCGAACCGGAAGCCGACTGCTGTGGCGGCTCGTAGGCGGCGGGGGGAGGTGCGGGTTCGGTGGATCGCGGGGCAGGGCCCTGGTGGTTCGAGCCGGCACGGCGTGGAGTCTGGGGTGCAGAATCGGCGTGGTTCTCGCTGGCGCTGGCGGCGGATTCGCCGCGGAAGCGGGGTCGGGAAGACGCGCGGAGGGGACGACCGGCGGAGGGCGAATCGGGGTCGTTGCCCTGGGGTCCTCTCTTGTCAGGGGGAAACTCTGGCAAGTTCTTAACTCCTCGTTGCTCTTCTCGTGCGCCGCGTCTCGGGCCTTGACGCCTCGTCATCGGCGCAGATGTATCCCGCATCGGGGGCGTGTCGGAGTGCAGACCAGCGGGCCACATCAGGTCGATTTTACGCCTGTAGATTGATGAATGCTGGAATTCGGGCCAACGTTCGTCAGCGAAACGGCCCTAACGTCGGCAAACCCGTCGCTCCCGACACCTGCGACTATGATCAAGGCCACTCGATGCCTGGGAACTTTGCTCTCTGAGGTTCCTTTCGCATAGGCTTGTGCTCGCAGTGTGAACTGCGGATCCGAGGCGCGCGAGTGAGCGTGTCGCTCGGGTCGGAAGATGGAGTCGTGGCTGAGCGGCCGAAAGCGTCACCCTGCTAAGGTGAAGTCCCTTGAACTGGGGACCGTGGGTTCAAATCCCACCGGCTCCGCGTTGTGACAAGCCCCTGCGATCCGCGAGAATAAGCGGATCGCAGGGGCTTCGTCGTGCCTCATCACGGTAAGAACGGTTGATGGTTTTCAATGGTGGAGGTGGCCTTCGAAGTTCCTCGTCGCTCCCTGTTCTCATCGGTCACGGGCAATCCGCGTCGATCGCAGTCGGTCGATGACTGCGACCCGTCCGCGCGTCCGCTTCGCTCTATTCCTGGCGGGCATCGCCGCTGCCTCGCCACCTTGGCGGAAGAGGGTGGTGCCTGAGCGAGCGATCCCTTAGGCTCGGCATTGTCAGTCAATCGTTTGTCGCTGATGGGGCGGAGGCGATTGCGGTGGCGGGGTGACCCGCGGAGATGGAGGATGTGTGATGAGGATTCTGCTGGTGGGGGCTTCAGGGCATGTCGGAGGGGTCGCCCGAGGCGAGCTTCAACGCCGCGGCCATGAGGTCATCGCCGTCTCCCGGTCGTCCGACCCTGCTGTCGACACCTCGGACCCCGAATCGATCCGGACTCTGCTCGAGACGGTCGGCGACGTCGACGCGATCGTCGTCGCCGTCGGGTCGGTTCCCTTCAAACCCGTGACCGAGCTGACACGAGAGGACTACACGGCGGGATTCGTCTCGAAGGTCCTCGGCCAGCTCGAATTCGTCACCCAAGGACTCGACCGAGTGCGTGACGGCGGGTCGATCACGCTGACGACCGGCGTCCTCAGCAGAGAGCCGGTGCCCGCTGCCTCCGCGGCGGCGCTCGCGAACGGCGCCGTCGAATCCTTCGTCATCTCCGCCGCCCCGGAACTGCCGCGGGGAATCCGCATCAATGCCGTCAGCCCGAACGTGCTGGCGAACTCCCCGCACTACCACGACGCCTTCGCCGGGATGACACCCGTGACCGATGAGGCGGTGGCTGCGGCCTATGTCCGATCGGTCGAAGGCAATGTCACCGGTCGTGTCCTCGCGGTGTGAGTCCACTGCCGTGGGAACGACAGGGCTGAGGCGATGAACGCCGACCGAGGGCGAATCGGTGAGACGGCCGTGAGCGCGCCGGCATCGAACACCGAACGACGACAGCGGGTCGTCGACGAGATCAAACGCCGCATCATCGTCGGCGAGCTGAGGCCCGGTCAGCGGATCATCGAAGCCGAGATCACCGCCTCGCTCGAGGTCTCCCGTCCGACCGCGCGTGAGGCCCTCAACCAGATGGCTCGCGACGGCTTCCTCATCCAAGAGGCCTACCGCGGACTGCGGGTGACGAACATCGAAGCCGAGTCGCTGCTCGAGATCGCCCGCATCCGAGTAGCGCTCGACACGGAGGCGATCGCTGAGATCCTCGCCGACCCGACAGGGGAGCGACTGGCCGCCCTCGAGAGGAACTGGACCGAGTTCGAAGGCGCCACCGAGGCCGACCCCTTGGCTCGGCACGCCGCGCATGTCCGCTTCCACCGCGGCATCTGGGAGGCTGCGGACAACTATCTGCTCATGCGGATCTGGCCGGTCGTCGAAGCGCAGATGACTATCGTCCTCGCCTATGACGAATTCACCCGGCGCGACCCGCAGCGTGCGCATGCCATCCATGCGGCGCTGATGAGCGCGATCCGCAGCCGTGACGACGACCGGATCCGCACCGCGCTCACCGTCCATACGATCGACAGCGCCCAGGAGCTCGCACTGCTCGTCGGCGGGGCCGACGGCCACTGACCTGGGCGGTCCGGGCTGATCGCCGACCGGGCAGTGCCCGTCGCATGAGGCGATCGCTGATGAGCCCGGCCCGAACGCACCACTCCCGAACACACTTCGCCTGAGTGCACTTCGCCCAATCGCACTGCGCTCTGGAGTTCACAGCCAGCGCCTCGCCAGGAGCCCTCGCGGCAGGCAGATCGCTGATTCCTCTATTCGGATTTCGTTCGACCATTGACGCGGCTCGAATGCGTGCGTAGCGTAGATCGCACACGATTGTCATACAATTCGGATGTCGCCGAGATGTGGCCGGGTGCAATGACGCGCCGGGTCGCTGGCAAGGAGCGAACGATGAAAGCTGTCATTGTCGGCGGGGGAATCGTCGGACTGACCACCGCGTACGAACTCGTCTCTGCCGGGTGCGAGGTGACGCTCCTCGACGCCGGTCGCTGTGGGGCAGGTGCCTCGCACGGCAACGCCGCGAAGATCGCGCTCGCCGAGAGCGCACCGGTGCCCGCGCCGGGCGTCCTCCTCCAGGGGATCCGGTGGATGCTCCGACCCGACAGCCCGCTCTCGATCCGTCCCTCCCTGGCGCCTGGACACCTCGGGTTCCTTCTCCGCATGGCCGCGCACTGCAATCGGCGCGACTTCGATGCAGGGCTCGACGTGCACCTGCGCCTCGGCGCCGACGCCAACGACCTCCTCGATGAATACCGCCGCGCGGGCATCGACTTTCAGATGCATGCCCGCGGGGCCCTCCTCGCCTTCGAGACGAGGGCGCGGTTCGACGAGCATGCCGCGAGCCTCCCGGCGTTCGCGTCAGCCGGATACGTTCCCAAGCGCCTCCACGACGACGATGTCCTTGCCGCCGAACCGACGCTGAGCGACCGCATCCGCCACGGGCTCCTCTTCTCCGCCGACCGCCAGGTCGAACCCGATTCGCTCATCGCCGCCCTGACCCGGAGGATCATCGAGCGCGGAGCGCGGGTGCGAGAGAACGTCGAGGTGAGCAGGTTCGTTCGCGCCGGTGAGACCGTCACCGCCGTCGTCACCAGCGAGGCCGAAGTCATCGGTGCCGACACCGCTGTCATCGCGGCCGGCGTGTCCACGGGCCGGCTGCTCGCCGGACTCGGACATCCGGTGCCGATCCGCGCGGGCAAGGGCTACAGCATCGACTACTCGCCTGCGCCGATCAGCCTGCGGACCTCGCTTACGCTCGAGGATGCCCGGGTCGCCGTCACCCCGCTCGACGGCATGCTCCGACTCGCGGGAACCATGGAGTTCGGCAGCCGGAACGACGCCGTCAGCGACATCCGCGTCGACGCGATCCGGCGAGCCGCCCGATCATCCTTCCGCGACTGGGCGGCCGCCGAGACGGAGCAGTCGGAAGGCGTCCCGTGGGCCGGTTCGCGCCCCATGACTCCCGACGGGCTTCCGGTCATCGGTCGCCTCGGCGCCAACGTCTACGTCAATTCAGGGCATTCGATGCTCGGGCTCACGCTTGCCCCAGGATCGGCGAGGCTGCTCGCCGACCTGATGACCACGGGCAGATCGTCGCATCCCGCTGATCTCCTTGCCCGGCTCTCGCCCGAACGGTTCCTCCGCTCCCGCCGGAGAGCGGCGGCCCGCTCCGCGACCCAGCGACGCGAAGCCCCACGCACCGCCCAGGCCAGGCGCACCGCAGAACCCCCGGGCACCGTGCGGCGGACCCGCCGCCACTCCACCCGTCGCCTCTCACCGGTGAGGACAGCATCATGACCGACCAGTTCACGGGGGTCCTCGCGGCCGCGCTCACCCCCTTCACCGCCGACGCCTCGGCCGTCGACATCGCCGGCATCCGCCGCCAGGTCGAGCACATCGTCGCCGGCGGAGTCAACGGGCTCGTGCCCGGCGGTTCGACCGGCGAGTTCACTGCCCTGACCACCGAGGAGCGCACTGTCGTCAACCGCGCGTACATCGAGGCCGCCGCCGGGCGTGTGCCCGTCATCGCCGGCACCGGCGCGCTGAGCACCGCGGAGACGATCGCTCTCACCCAGGACGCCGCCGAGGCGGGGGCGGCGGCTGCGATGATCGTCCCTCCCTTCTACGATGTGCTCAGCTTTCCCGAACTCCTCGCTCACTATGCGGCCGTCACCGCGGCGGTCGACCTGCCGATCATGTACTACAACATCCCTGCGGCGACCGGGATCGAACTCAGTGCCGAGGAGTTCGGCGAACTCGGCCGGGTCACCGGGGTGACCTGCTTCAAGGACACCGGAGGGGACTTCCCGAAGCTCACCCGCGTCCACTTCGACCAGTCCGAGGACATCACCGCCCTCAACGGCTGGGACACCCTGACCTTCGCCGCCTTCGCGCTCGGGGCGAGGGCGGGGGTGTGGGGCGCGGCGAGTGTGATCCCGCAGCTGTGCTCCGACCTCCACCGGGCCCTCGTCGTCGACCGCGACCTCGACCGGGGCCGTGCCCTGTGGGCGCTCATCAACCCGATCTGCGTCTTCCTCGAGACCCACAACTACGCGTGCGCGATCAAGACAGGGGCACGGCTCGTCGGCGTCGACGCGGGTCCGACGCGTCGCCCGATCCTGCCTCTGCCCGACGCCGACGTCGAGGAGTTCCGGGTGCTGCTCCGCGATGCCGGCGCCGAGGTCGTCGCCTGAGAAGCTCCCTGCACCCGACCGTCCCGAGGCCCGCAGCCCTGGCAACTGGGACAGTCCCGCTACCCGGCGGAACGACCGGCCATCGCACGAATCAACAGGAGTCGAGTTGGCGAACAGAATGATCATTGATGCCGTCGACGTCCATGCGGCGGGTGAGCCCGGCCGTGTCCTCCTCGCCTCGGGTCTGCGGGTCAGAGGCGAGACGATGACCGAGCGCCTCGACTGGTGCAGAGAGCACCTCGACGACTTCCGTCGCCTCATCCTCCGGGAACCGCGCGGCTACCCGGGCCTGTGCGCGCCGCTCATCGTCTCCCCGAGCGACCCCCGCTGCGACTTCGGGATGATCGTCATGGAGCAGGGCGGGTTCCGGCCGATGTCCGGGTCAAATCTCATCTGCGCGGTCACCGCGCTCATCGAAACCGGAGCCGTCGAGGTGAGCGAACCCGTCACGCGGCTGCGCGTGGACACGGCCGCCGGCGTCGTCGCCGTTCGCGCCGAGGTGACCGCCGGCCGAGCGCTGCAGGTGACCTTCGAGAACGTGCCGTCCTTCGTCGTCGACCTCGACCTTCCGCTCGACGTCCCGGGCTACGGGACGATCCCCGTCGACATCGTCTTCGGCGGACAGTTCTACGTCCAGGCTCGTGCCGACCGCCTCGGCGTGGCCTTGGAACCGGTGAATGCGAAGGAGATCATCCGCGCCGCGAGCATCCTTCGCCGAGCCGCCGACGAGGCCTTCGACGCCGTCCACCCCGAGCTCCCCGATCTTCGCGGCATCGGTCTGCCGATGCTCCATGGTCCGGCCCGGACCGCGGGCACCGGTGGTCGCAATGCCGTCGTCCTGCCCAACGGGGTCGTCGATGTGGACGACCCCAGGACGTGGTCGGGCACACTCGACCGCTCACCGTGCGGCACAGGAACGAGCGGGCGGGTCGCTGCGATGCATGCGCGCGGAGAGCTCGACGTCGGGGAGCGCTTCGTCCACGAATCTATGCTCGGAACGACCTTCACTGCCGAGGTGACCGCCGAGACCACAGTCGCAGGCCGGCCCGCGATCATCCCGTCGATCAGCGGCCGCGGCTGGATCACCGGCCACCACCAGCTCGTCCTCGAACCCGACGATCCGTTCCCCGCCGGCTACACGCTCGGCGACATCTGGGGTACCTCCGATGTCGGTACCGAGGCTGAGGCTGGAATAGGGGCTCACAGGCAAGCTGGCCCTGACGCCAGGCCCGAAGTCGGTGCCCAATGAGCCCGGGAGACCTCTCGGTCCCGAGGCGGAGAGGCCGAACAACCACGATGCAGAGAGAAGGAGCCGTCATGGAGCTCGCCGATCGGAGAGTCCTTGTCACGGGTGCCGCGGGAGGCATCGGGGCAGCCATCGTCGCCGCGTGCGCGAAACAGGGGGCGAGCGTCGCCGCCGTCGACCGCATCGCACCGCCGTCCTCTCAGCCGTCCGTCCCCGCCGAGGCGGTCGTCCCCTTCGTCGTCGACCTCGCTCGGCCGGGCGTCTGCGACGAGCTGGTCGCCGAGGTGACCGCGCACCTCGGCGGGCTCGACGGACTAGTCAACTGTGCCGGGATCATGCGGCGCGGGGACCTCACGGCGATCGGCGAGGACGACTGGCAGGCGACGTACGCGGTTAACGTCGACGCCGTCATGCGGCTGAGCCGGGCGGCCCTGCCCGCGCTCATCTCCTCCGGTGCGGGCGCGATCGTCACGATCGCCTCGCAGTGGGGCCTCGAACCCGCGGCCGGTCATGTCGCCTACAACAGCTCGAAGGCTGCTGCCGTCTCCCTGACCCGCAGCATCGCCCGTGACTTCGGGGCCCAGGGAATCCGCGCGAACTCGATCTGCCCCGGTGAGATCCTCACGCCTATGGTCGCGGCGAAGCTCGCCGAGGCGGGCACCGGTGAGTCCGAACTCGCCGCAGGCATCCCGTTGGGCAGGCTCGGCCGCCCGAGCGAGGTCGCCGAGCTCACGACCTTCCTCCTCAGCGACCGCGCCTCGTTCGTCTCAGGTGCCGCCGTCGAGATCACCGGTGCCCAACAGGTCGGCTGATGAGCGATCCGAACGGCAGGACAGCACGATCACGACAGCTAGACCACGACAGCTGAGGAGAAGCACATGGATGCAGACACGACCGGAATCCTTGCGGGACGGCGGATCCTCGTCACGGGCGGATCGAAGGGAATCGGGGCTGCGATCGTCCGCGCCCTGCACCGTGACGGCGCCGAGGTGGTCGTCCACTTCGGTGCGGACGCCGCAGCAGCCGCGGAGCTTCTCGTCCAGCTCGGTGGCCGGGTGCACCCCGTCGGCGCCGATCTCGGTGAGCCGGGAGCCGCGGACCGGCTGTGGGCGGAGGCTAAGGACCGCCTCGGCGGGATCGATGCGCTCATCGCCAACGCCGGCGCCTGGATCGGCAGTCCGCTGGCCGATGTGCAGGAGTGGGATGCGGGCTGGGAGGCGAACCTCCAGCTCAATCTCCGGTCGGCCGCCGATCTCTGTCGTCTTGCGGTCCTCGACTTCGGCGCCCAGGGCGGCGGGTCGATCATCACGATGACGAGCCGGTCGGCACACCGCGGCGACGACGCCGACCATCTCGCGTACGGGGCGGCCAAGGCCGGGCTGCTCAGCCTGACGAAGGGGATCGCGCGGGCCTACGGCCACCTCGGCGTGCTCGCCTATGCGATCGCACCCGGCTGGGTCGATACAGGACTCGCAGTCGGAGCCGTCGACGAGGAGGCACTGGCTCGTCTGCCGCTGCGCGAGATCACGCCGCCGGGAGACATCGCCGAACTCGCTGCCTTCCTCGCCTCCGGCCGGGCCCGTCATCTCACTGGGGCGACGCTCGACGTCACCGGCGCCGACTACGTCCGCTGAGACACGACCGACTAGGTCGGCAGGGGACACCACCCGGCCGGTCCGACGAGTGTCGGACCGGCCGGATGACTGTCCTGCGGCTTCGCCGCCGACCCGGAGACCGGAGGCGAATCCGCGACCCTAGAACCGCACGGCCTCGATGAACTTCTTCAGCTCGGGATCCTCGGTGTGGTTGAATGCCTCATCGGGCGTCGTGTTCACCGCGATCTCGCCCTGGTGGAAGAACACCACTCGGTCGGCTGCCTTCGAGGCGAAGGCCATGTCGTGGGTGACCAGGGCGACCGCGATGCCCTCCTCCTCCTTGAGGCGTCGGAGGACATCGAGCACCTCGGCGGCGACCGGCGGGTCGAGAGCCGAAGTGATCTCATCGCAGAGCAGCAGCTTCGGCTGCATCATCAGGGCACGGGCGATCGCCACACGCTGACGTTCGCCACCGGAGAGCTGGACCGGCTTCGAGTGGATGTGATCGGCCATCCCCACCTCGGCCAGGGCCTTCTCGGCTCTGCCCAGCGCATCCTTCTCGGTCATGCCGAGACGCTTGCGCGGGGCGAGAGTGAGGTTCTTGAGCACATCCATGTGCGGCCACAGGGTGTAGCTCTGGAAGATCATGCCGACATGGGAGTCGACCTGCTTCCACGCGGGAGTGCGCTTCTGATCCTCGAAGACGACCTCGCCGTCGAAGACCATGCGGCCGTCGTCGGGATCGGTGAGGCCCGCGATCGCCCGAAGCAGAGTCGACTTGCCCGACCCGGAGCGCCCGATGATCACCGTGATGTCACCGGCGCGCATGTCGAAGTCGATGCTCTTCATCACCTCGCGGTCCCCGAAACTCTTCTGCAGACCCTGGCACGAGACGAGGATGTCGCCCTTGGTCGCGGAGATCGCCCGCCCGGAGCCCGAATGGGCACCCGATGTCGGTGCCGAACCGGCTTCGCTCATGGCTTCACCTTGACCTTTCCGCCCGGCATCATCTGCACCGCCAGGCCCTTCTTCTTCCGCACGCTGCTGCCCATCATGAGGTTACGCTCGATCTTGCTCAGGATCAGCGAGGCCGGGAAGGCGATCGCGAAGTACATGAGCGCGGCCACCGAGAGGATCTCGAGGGCACGGTAGGACTCGGTGGCGATCTTGTTCGCCGTGAACATGAGGTCGGCCACCGCGATCGTCGACACGAGTGCTGTGTCCTTGAACAGCGAGATGTCGAGAGAGAGGATGACCGGCAGCTGCTGTTTGAGCGCCTGCGGGACGATGATGTACCGGATCTGCTGGAACCGGGTCAGCCGCAGCATCTTGCCCGCCTCGATCTGCTCAACCGGCACGGCCTGGAACCCAGACCGGTAGGCCTCGGCCATGAACGCCGTGAGATTGAGGGTGAGCGCGATGATCGCGGAGATCGTTCCGGGGATGGTGATCCCCGTCAGCGTCGGCAGTGCGTAGTAGACCCAGAACAGTTGGACGAGCAACGGGGTGCAGCGGAAGATCTCGATGTAGAGCTGCGTGATCCACCGGACCACCTCGATGTTCGACATCCGCAGCAGAGCCACGGGAATCGCCAGGAGCATGCTCAGCACGATGACGATTACCGAGATCTGCAGGGTCATCCCCAGGCCCTCGAGCAGCCGTGGGAAGTTGGTCGTGATCACCGACCAATCGAATTGGTAGTTCATGATGACTCCTCGTCGATCACTTCATCTCGAGGTCGCCGAGGTCGGCAGGATCGACGACTCCGGCCTTGTCGAGGGCCGCCTGGAACGAACCGTCGTTCTTCGCGTTCTGGATCGCGATGTTGAGCACCTGCAGCGACCGTGCGTCGATGTCGGGGCTCACCCCGTAGTTCGAGTCGCTCTTGAAGATCACCGGATTGGGGCGGACGATCTTGAGCGACTTGTTCTTCTGCGCGGCGTCGGCGAGCGTCGGCAGGTCTCCGAAGGCGGCGACGGCGCGCCCGGCCTCCATGGCCGTGATCGACTGCGGGATCGCCTCGGCGCTGACCATGTCGATGTTGAATTCCTGGACACGGCGTTCGTAGGAGGTTCCCGAAGCGACGGCGACGGGCTTGCCGGATTTGATGATGTCGTCGGTCGACTTCAGTCCGGAATCGGCCTTGACGATCCACACGCCTTCATAGGTGTAGACGGGGTCGGTGAACTGGATCGCCAGGGAGCGCTCCGTCGTCGCGTCGAGGTAGGCGCCGACGTCGAAGCGGTCGGCTTGGAGACCCGAGACCATCTTCGACCATTCGGCGGCGACGGGGGTGAACTTCACGCCCATCTCATCGGCGAGGTTCTGCAGCGGCAGCACATTGGGTCCGCCCATGGTGCCGTCGGGCTGTTCCCCGGTCATCGGCGGCGCCGAGGCGATGCCGACCCGCAGTTCGCCCTGACTCTTGATCTTCTGGATCCAGGCGCCGTTCTCGGTGCCGCCGGCGGCACCGCCGGAGCGGAATCCGGCCCCGAACCAGCCGCCCACAAGAGCGAGCACGATGACTGCGACGATGGCGATGATGATCTGACTTGTCTTGGACATCCTGGTCTCTTTTCGTCGTGCCCGACTCCGTCGTCGAGGCTGGGACACGCGCCCTCGGCAGACCCCTTCGCAGACCTCTCGGCAGGTGCGCGAAGTGACCGCACCCCGAGGCGCATGTCATACAATCGACCATATAGCGAAACGATGTGATGTGCGACACATTGAATGAAATTCGAAGCAGAACTGTTGCGCGGCATCGTCGCCCAGCGGAGTGCGATCAGTTGTATGACAATTGTTGAGCGATCGTCGATCGACGGAAGGAGACCGCGATGACCAGCGGCGACGTGGGGCAGGCGCCGGATCGGATCCCGTTCGAGGACCTCGCGGAGGCGATCGTGGACCGTCTGCGCGAGGCCGGAGCGAGCGAGGATGTGTCCCGGATACTGGCACTCAACTGCGCGTCGTGCGAGCGCGACGGAACACTCAGCCACGGGGTGTTCCGCGTCCGCGGCTACCTCGACTCGCTCACCCGCGGCTGGGCCGACGGCCGGGCGGTGCCCGAGGTCGAATCCGTCGGGCCGTCGTACATCAGGGTCGACGGGATGGGCGGGTTCGCCCAACCCGCGCTCGCCGCAGCGGGGCCGCTCATCGCCGAGGCGCTCACCGAGACAGGAGTCGCCGTCGTGGCGCTGCGCGACACCCATCACTTCAGTGCTCTGTGGCCCGAGCTCGAAGGCTTCGCGCGAGACGGGTATGCGGCGATCGCGATGATCGCAAGCGGGAAGCTCGCCGTCGTGCCCGTGGGCGCGGACCGTGCCGTCTTCAGCACCAACCCCTTCGGCTTCGCCACCCCCGTCGACGGGGCCGATCCGCTTGTCTTCGACTTCTCCACCTCATCGATGTCTCACGGAGACCTGCAGCTCGCAGCCGCCGAGGGCGACCAGGTTCCTCCGCACACCGGAGTCGACGCCGAGGGAGCGGAGACGCAGGACCCGCGCGCGATCCTCGACGGCGGCGGGCTGAGGCCCTTCGGCGGGCACAAAGGCGCCCTGCTCTCGCTCATGATCGAAACCCTCGCCGCGGGCCTGACCGGTGGCAGCTTCACGTACGAAGTCGACGCCGAGGCGCCCGAGGGAGCGCACACCTTCCGCACCGGACAGCTCTACATCGTCATCGATCCGTCCCGCGGCGGCAACGAGGCCTACCCGAGCCGGATCCGGGCGTTTGCCGATATGCTCCGCGACGCGGGCATGTCCCGGCTGCCCGCCGACCGCCGCTACGCCAACCGTGCCGCGGCCGCCGCCTTGGGAATTCCCGTCACCGACGTGATCCGGGAGCTGCTGGGCCGAGAGTGAGCAGGGGCTTCGTCGTTCACCGGTTGAGCCGCCGCCAAAGCAGCGCGACGTGCAGGGCGGTGCGCGATTCCGCATCGTCGAGGGAGACGCCGAGGCGGTCCTCGAGTCGGGCCAGCCGCGCGTAGAGGGCCGGCCGGGAGAGGAACCCGGCGCGGGCGACCGCGGACTTGTTCCCGCCGTGGGCGAGGACGAGGTCGAGGAGATCGAGCAGCTGCTCGTCCTCGGATTCGAGCAGCGGACCGAGCTCACCTTCGGCGAATGCCCGCAGCCGCGGGTCCTCACCGAGGACGGCGAGGAGACCGCGCAGCCGCACATCGGCCGAACGGTAGAAGACCCGTTCCCGGACCTCGAGGGTCGAGGCCACCTCGGCGACCTGAGCGGCGGAGTCGAGCCGGGAGACGGCGGTGACAAGCGACGGGCTGGTCCGCCCGACGCCCACGGCCCACGTCGATCCGAGGTCGTCGATGCCGGTGAAGATCCGTTCGAGCGCCTTCGCCTCATCTCCCCGCCCGGGCAGGGCGAGGATGAGCCCGAACGATCCCGACTGCATTCCGGTCGCCAACGTCGCCGCCCCCGCACGGCTCGCGGCGGCCGTGGCCTCCTGGATGAGCGCACGCTCCCACAGCTGCATCCGGGTCGGATCGGTTCCGGGGTCCCGGTCGAGGCGGATGACGGCGGGCACGAGTCGCGCCCCGGCCGGCGGATCGAAGCCGAGCGAGCGGGCCCGCGCTCGAGCCTGCGACTCGTCCTCGGAGCCGGCATCCATGAGTTCGCGGACGAAACCGCTCTGCGCCTGGATGAGGAGATCGCGTTCGTCGGTCTCGGCCATGCGAGTCAGGGTGAGCGCCTGGCTCGCGCGTTCGATGATCTGGTCGACCTCGGCCCCGGCCGCGGGAATGCCCGCAACGACGAGGCGACCCCACCGCCTGGCCTGCAGGCCCACCGGGATCTGCGCCCAGTCCCGACTCGCATAGGCATCGGTCTCGGCAACGAGCGAGAGCCAGTCCGCAACGACCGCCTCGGCGCCGGGACCGGCATACGCGAGCACCCGATGGGTCACGTCCTCGAGGACGACTGATGCGCCGAGGAGTTCGGCAGTCCGGGCGACGATCGTGCCGACCTCAGCACGCTCGAGGCTGAGCTGCGTGAACGCCTCGTGGATCTCCTGCGCACGCTCGAGCCGACCGAGCTGCTCGCTCAGCAGCCGACGATGCGCGTGCTCGGTGATGCGGACGAACTTGATCCGCCGGGAGAGGACGATGACGGGAAGGTCCCGGCCGGCCGCAGCCCGGCGCAGCACCTCGGCGGCGGCCTCATCCGACTCCCCGCGCTCGCCGACGAGCTCGACCACCGCACCGGCGGCGCCGGCCGAGTCGAGCTCATCGAGGAAGACCGACATCGCGGCCGCGGTCCGGAAGGTCTGCGCGGTCGTGAGCACGAGCTCGCCGCCCTCGAGGAACTGCTCGACATGCTCGGAATCGGCGATGTGCACCCAGCGGATGGTGCGATCGAGGCCGTCGGCCCCGGAGACGACGGTCGGCGCTCCGGCGCGGATCTCCTCGAGGTCGAGCACAGCGGAGACGGTCAGGCCCGGGCCGTGCTCGCTTGGGCCGTGCTCGGTTGGGTCGGCGGTGTGCCCGGCCGTGCGCTCTGGGTGCTGAGCAGTGCCCCCGCCGACCCTCGCTGTCTCTGCGCCCATTGACACAGTGTAATACTCGGTGGCCATTCGATGACACTCTGACACTGTCGCGCCTGCGCGGTCAGCGCGACGATGGAACCGGACAGACCCCGTCATCGACGCAGAAGGACACCTCATGGCCGTCATCTCCCACTGGATCAACGGACAGATCGCCCCCACCGGACCCGACACCCGCCTCGGCGAGGTGATGAACCCTGCCACCGGGATCGTCTCCGGACAGGTCGCGCTCGCGGACCGGGCGACCGCGGAAGCGGGGATCCGGGCGGCCGCCGAGGCGTTCCCCGGCTGGCGCGACACCTCGCTGGCCAGGCGCACCGCGATCCTCTTCGCGTTCCGGGAGCTGCTCAACGCCCGCAAGCAGGAACTCGCCGAGATCATCACCGCCGAGCACGGCAAGGTGCTCTCCGACGCCCTCGGCGAGATCGCCCGCGGGCTCGAGGTCGTCGAATTCGCGTGCGGCATCGCAGGCGCCCTCAAGGGTGGTTTCTCCGAGAACGTCTCGACGACCGTCGACGTCCACTCGCTGCGGCAGCCGCTCGGGGTGGCCGCGATCATCTCGCCCTTCAACTTCCCGGCCATGGTCCCGATGTGGTTCTTCCCCGTCGCGATCGCCGCGGGCAACACCGTCGTCCTCAAGCCCAGCGAGAAGGACCCGAGCGCGGCGAACTGGCTGGCCGCGCTGTGGCAGGAGGCCGGTCTGCCCGACGGTGTCTTCAACGTCGTCCACGGCGACAAGGAATCCGTGGACACGCTGCTGACCAGCCCGGACGTCGCCTCGGTGTCCTTCGTCGGCTCGACCCCGATCGCGAAGTACGTCTACGAGACCGGCACCGCCGCGGGCAAGCGCGTGCAGGCGCTCGGCGGGGCGAAGAACCACATGCTCGTCCTCCCCGACGCCGACCTCGACCTCGCTGCCGATGCCGCGGTCAACGCCGGCTACGGTGCGGCCGGGGAGCGGTGCATGGCGATCTCCGTCGTCGTCGCCGTCGAGTCGATCGCCGAGGAGCTCGTGGCCAAGATCGCCGAGCGCACCCGCACCCTGCGGGTCGGCGACGGCGCCACCGAACCGGACATGGGACCGCTCGTCACCGCCGCCCACCGCGACAAGGTCGCCGGATACATCGACGCCGGCGCCGAGGCGGGGGCCACCGTCGTCCTCGACGGCCGCGAGGACGTTCCCGCCGACGGGTTCTTCCTCAATCCGACGCTCTTCGACCGGGTGACCCCGGAGATGTCGATCTACACCGACGAGATCTTCGGCCCCGTCCTCTCCGTCGTCCGCGTCCCCGGCTACGACGAGGGCCTCGAGCTCATCAACGCCAACCCCTACGGCAACGGCACGGCGATCTTCACCAACGACGGCGGCGCCGCCCGCCGCTTCGAACGGGAGGTCGAGGTCGGCATGGTCGGAGTCAACGTGCCGATCCCCGTGCCCGTCGGCTACTACTCGTTCGGCGGGTGGAAGAACTCGCTCTTCGGCGACACCCATGCCTACGGCGACGAGGGCGTGCACTTCTTCACCCGCGGCAAAGTCGTCACCTCCCGGTGGCTCGACCCCAGCCACGGCGGCCTCAACCTCGGCTTCCCCACGAACGACTGACCGCCTCGGCGAAAGGACACGACGATGACGACGACGATCGATCCGGCAGCTTCTGCCGCGCCCCACGCACAGGTACCCACCGAGGATCAGCTGGCGGCCGGCCGTCGGGCGCATGAGCTCGACCTTGCCCACGTCTTCCATTCATGGCAGGCGCAGGGACCCTTCGACCCGATGACGGTCGTCGCGGCCGAGGGCTCGTACGTCTGGGACGGTGAGGGCCGCAGGTACCTCGACTTCTCCTCGCAGCTGGTGAACACGAACATCGGCCACCAGCACCCTGCCGTGGTCGCGGCGATCCAGGAACAGGCCGGCCGGCTGTGCACGATCGCGCCGCAGCACGTCAACGACGCGCGCTCGGAGGCGGCCCGGCTCATCGCCGAGCTCGCTCCCGGCGATCTCGACCACGTGTTCTTCACCAACGGCGGGGCGGACGCGAACGAACACGCGATCCGCATGGCCCGGCTCCACACGGGGCGGACTAAGGTGCTCTCGGCGTACCGCAGCTACCACGGCGGCACCCAGCTCGCCGTCAACGTCACCGGGGATCCCCGCCGGTTCCCCAACGACTACTCCGCCGAGGGCGTCGTCCACTTCATGCCCGCCTACCAGTACCGCTCGTACTTCGGTGCGACCACCGAGGCGGAGGAGACCGAGCGGGCGCTGCGCCACCTCGAAGACCTCATCGTCCTCGAGGGCCCGGCGAACATCGCGGCCCTGATCCTCGAGACGGTGCCCGGCACCGCCGGCATCTACGGCCCGCCCGCCGGCTACCTCGAGGGCGTGCGGGAGCTCACCGCCCGCTACGGCATCGTCTACATCGCCGACGAGGTCATGGCCGGCTTCGGCCGCACAGGCCGCTGGTTCGCCGTCGACCGGTGGGAGGTCACCCCTGACCTCATCACCTTCGCCAAGGGCGTGAACTCGGGGTATGTGCCGCTCGGCGGGGTTGCGATCTCGCAGGCGATCTTCGAGACCTTCCGTGACCGCGCCTATCCCGGCGGCCTGACGTACTCCGGGCATCCTCTCGCGTGCGCGGCGGCCGTCGCGACGATCGGGGCGATGCGCGAGGAGGGGATGGTGGAGAACGCCGACCGCCTCGGCGCCGAGGTGATCGGTCCGACCCTGCGCGAGCTCGCTCAGCGGCACCCGTCCGTCGGGGACGTGCGCGGGATGGGCTGCTTCTGGGCCGTCGAGCTCGTCCGCAACCGGGAGACGAAGGAGCCGCTGGCCGCGTACGGCGGCAGTTCGCCGGAGATGAACGCGGTGATCGCGGCCTTCAAAGCCGACGGGGTGCTCCCGTTCGCGAACTTCAATCGCATCCACATCGTCCCGCCGCTCAACACCGCCGACGCCGACGTCCGCCGCGGCCTCGAGGCGCTCGACCGGGCGCTGAGCGTCGCGGACGGTTTCGTGGACTGAGTGTCGCAAGCGGTTCGTGCGCGGGGTGCGGACGTTCGGATCCACCTCGCCGAGGCGGTCGCCGGGAACCCGACGGCCGCCTCGGCGGGATGTGAGAGCTGATACATCCTTACGACACCTGCCGTTGTTTGCCCAGTTGGGAGATGAACGCAAGGTGAATGGGGTGGCCGGGGCCTGAAGGCTGTGTGAAGCTTCGGGGTCGTAGGCGGTAGACTCGCACGTGTTTGAGGGCGCTGTCCGGCAGCGCGATCATTCCCCGGTCCCCGTTGTGTCTACATTCAAGGTCGCTGAGTGGAAATCATCTTCGTCGTCGTGCTCGTCGTCGCACTGGCACTCTTCTTCGACTTCACCAACGGCTTCCACGATACGGCCAACGCCATGGCGACACCGATCGCCACCGGCGCGATCAAGCCGAAGGCCGCCGTCACCTTGGCCGCCGTGCTCAACCTCATCGGCGCGTTCCTCTCCACCGAGGTGGCGAAGACGATCTCCGGCGGCATCATCAAGGAGGGCGGCGACGGCGGCGTCCAGATCACTCCCGAGTTCATCCTCGCCGGCCTCATCGGCGCGATCATCTGGAACATGGCGACGTGGCGGTTCGGACTGCCGTCCTCGTCCTCGCATGCGCTCTTCGGCGGCCTCATCGGCGCGGCCATCGTGGGCGCGGGCATCAACTCCGTCGACTTCGGGGTGTTCCTGTCCAAGGTCGTCATCCCGGCGCTCGCGGCGCCGCTCATCGCCGGCATCAGCGCCTACCTGTGCACGCGGCTGGCCTACTACATCACGCGCCGCAACGGCGACGGGCAGACCGCGCATCGGGCGCCGTTCAAGTACGGGCAGATCTTCAGCTCCTCGCTCGTGGCGCTCGCGCATGGCACGAACGACGCGCAGAAGACGATGGGCGTCATCACCCTCGTCCTCATCTCCGCGAACCTGCAGGCCACCGACACCGGACCGCAGCTGTGGGTCATCGTCACCTGTGCCTTCGCGATCGCCTTCGGCACCTACGTGGGCGGCTGGCGCATCATCGACACGCTCGGCACCAAGCTCACCACCGTCAAGCCCGCCCAGGGTCTGTCCGCAGAGACCTCGACTGCAGCGGCGATCCTCGCCTCCTCCCACCTCGGGTTCGCGCTCTCGACGACGCAGGTGGCCTCGGGGTCGGTGCTCGGTTCGGGACTCGGGCGCAAGGGCGCCGACGTCAAGTGGTCGACGGCAGGCCGCATCGCCTCGGGCTGGCTGCTGACGATCCCTGCCGCCGGCATCGTCGGAGCGGCCGCCGCGGGTGTCGCGTACCTCGGCCTCTTCGGCGTCCTCCTCGACACTGCGATCGCCATCGCCGCCGTGCTGTGGATCTACCTCAGCTCGCGGCAGGAGAAGCAGGCGGAGATCTCGAACCTCGACACCGTCGGCGAGGCGGTCAACATCCGCGGCCGCAAGCGCAAACTGCGCCAGGATCGCAACCGCAAGCGCGCGGCGGCTCGTCGCGAGGCCCGCACCGAGGCACAGGCGCAGAAGGACGCGGCGAAGAAGAGCCGCAAGGCGCAGGCACGTCGCGGGGCCTCGGCGAACGGGGCTCGGAACGGTGGTGCGGGTGCTGGCAGCGATGCTGTCGAGGCTCGCGTTGCGGCTGACGCTGCCGCGGATGCGAACCCTGCCTCTGGAGCGGACTCCAACTCTGATAGGGGAGATGCGAAATGATCGAATGGAGCTCGTTCGCCATCGTCGCGATTGCGACCTGGTTCTCCTCGCTCGTCGTCATCGGACTGTTCTCGACGGCCGTGCGGATGCGCGCGGTCTACATCGACCAGGTCGCCGAGGGCCATGGCAATCCGCTGCTCAAGGCCGGCTTCTGGGCGGTGTTCGGACTCTGCGGCGTCCTCGTCCTCTTCGGCGTCTACCTCATCGTCCCCGCCCTCAGCGGCCGCTGACCCCGGCGGCCCTCGGGCGGCGAGGTCCGTGCGGCCAGGATGGCGCGGGCGGCGAGGTCGTTCGCGCACACCACCCTCAGGCGTACGAACCACCACGGGCCTCACACACCACCTTCAGCTCAGCACCACCTCGGCGAAGCCTCTCTTCCTACCCTTCCAAGGGTATGAATAGCTGCTGCACCGGGGTGGTGGCTTCTGCGCCGATGCACCCCTGACGCTCTTGCGCGAACGCTCTCGCTTGCAGACGACCTGCGTGCGGCACCGTGCGTGAGACCCACTGCGTGCGAGCGTAGTCGCCGGCCGACATCGCCGCGTCTTCACCTCGCAGGCCCTCCGGTCTACCAACCGCCCACCGGTCAAGCGTCTATTCATCGTTGTCGCCTCACGAACAACCCTTAGCTCGGCACGACCTCGGTGGAGCCTCTTCTCCTACCCGTGGAAGGGTAGGAATAGCGGCTGAGCATGGTGGTTGCCTTCGGCCGCCGCCACTCCGCCACGCCGCACCAGCCTGCGCCGCCGCACCAGCCTGCGCCGCCGCGCCAGCCGACCCGGCGACGCCAGCCACGCGGGTCGCACCGTTCCGCGCAAACCCCCGGTGAATGCGACGATCCCCCGACCACCTCGGCGGTGATCGGGGGATCGATCGTCTCAGATGAGGACGAAGCGCTCAGTCGGCGGCGCCAACCTCACGCGAGGCCGAGGCGCTCACGCGAGGCCGAGGCGCTCACGCAGGTTGTCGACCTCGGCGCGGAGTTCGGCCGGAACCGAATCGCCGAGCTCGGCGTACCACTCTTCGATCGAGGCCAGCTCGGTCTCCCACTCCTCGGGCTTGATCGCCAGCGCCTTGCGCAGCTGCTCGTCGGTGAAGTCGAGGCCCTCGGTGTCGAGGCCGCCCTCGACCGGGGTGAGGCCGAGCGGGGACTCAGCGGCATCGGCCGTGCCGGCCACGCGCTCGAAGACCCACTTGAGCACGCGCGAGTTCTCGGAGAACCCGGGCCACAGGAACGAGTTGTCGTCGTCGCGGCGGAACCAGTTGACGTAGAAGATCTTCGGCAGCTGCGCGCCCTCGGTCTGGCCGATGTTGAGCCAGTGCTGGAGGTAGTCGCCGACGTTGTAGCCGATGAACGGGCGCATCGCCATGGGGTCGCGGCGGACGACGCCGACCGCGCCGGTCGCGGCGGCGGTGGTCTCCGAGGAGAGCACCGAGCCCATGAACACGCCGTGGTTCCAGTCCTTGGTCTCGGTGACCAGCGGCATCGTCGTGTTGCGGCGTCCGCCGAAGAGGATCGCCGAGATCGGCACACCGTTGGGGTTCTGCCACTCGGGAGCCAGCGTCGGAACGTTGGAGATCGGGGTGCAGAAGCGCGAGTTCGGGTGAGCGGCCGGGGTCTCCGAGTCCGGAGTCCAGTCATTGCCGCGCCAGTCGGTGAGGTGAGCGGGCTTCTCGTCGGTCTTGCCCTCCCACCACACGCCGCCGTCGTCGGTGAGCGCCACATTGGTGAAGATGTTGCCGCCGGCTTCGATCGCGTGCATCGCGGTCGGGTTGGTCGAGTAGCCGGTGCCCGGCGCGACGCCGAAGAGGCCGAACTCAGGGTTGACGGCGTAGAGCTGGCCGTCCTCGCCGAAGCGCATCCACGCGATGTCGTCGCCGAGGGTCTCGGCCTTCCAGCCGGGGATCGTCGGCTCGATCATGGCGAGGTTGGTCTTGCCGCAGGCCGAGGGGAACGCAGCGGCGATGTACTTGACCTCGCCCTCCGGGTTCGTCAGCTTGAGGATGAGCATGTGCTCGGCCAGCCAGCCTTCGTCATGGGCGATCGCCGAGGCGATGCGCAGGGCGTAGCACTTCTTGCCCAGCAGCGCGTTGCCGCCGTAGCCGGAGCCGAACGACCAGATCGAACGCTCCTCGGGGAAGTGGGTGATGTACTTGGTCGAGTTGTTCGGCCAGGCGACGTCGTCCTGACCGTCCTCGAGCGGGGCGCCGACCGAGTGGACGCACTCGACGAAGTCCGCGTCCTGGGCATCGATCGCATCGAGGGCGTACTTGCCCGAGCGCGCCATGATGAGCATCGAGAGCACGACGTAGGGGGAGTCGGTGACCTCGATGCCGAACATCGGCTGATCCGCCTCGGCGAGGCCCATGACGAAGGGGATGACATACATCGTGCGTCCGCGCATCGAACCCTCGAAGAGGCCGTTCAGCGTCTCCTTCATCTCCGCGGGGGCGACCCAGTTGTTGAGGGCGCCGGCGTCCTTCTCGTCGACCGAGCAGATGTAGGTTCGGTCCTCGACGCGGGCGACGTCCTCGGGGTCCGACGCCGCGTAGAAGGAGTCCTTCGTGCCGGTCAGCGCCACGAGGGTCCCGGCGTCGACGAGCTGCTGGGTGATGAGGGCCTTCTGGCCTTCGGAGCCATCGATCCAGACGATTTCGTCGGGCGTGGTGAGGGTGGCGATCCGGCTGACGAACGAGAGCACCTTCTCGTTCTTCGTGGGTGCGTTCTTCAGCTGGTCAGCGACGACGTCATGGTCGAGGACTGTCATGAGTGGTCTCCTGGTGTATCGGGGTTTCGCGTCGACGGGAGTCGAAGTCGAGAGGTGGGTACATCTCCACGGTAGGGTGAGGCTGTCGGCGAAAATCGCCGATTCAGCACGCCCGTCGGTGTGCATTGGGCCACAAAGTCGGCGCCTGTGACGTGAATGCAACATTTGCATGATCTGTCCTTTCATTTTGATGACGTGTCTTTGCAGTCGCGTGACCTACTTGAAAATTGGACGATCATTCACCTCGCCGAGGTTGCCCTCCCGGCCGTGGCCCCGCCGTCCGGGTCCTTCCGGAGGCTCTTCCGGTACCCAAACTGTGGCGAAGGGCACGGGCGGGGAATTTGAGCTCGGATGAATATCCTGTGTATAGTTGATCGAGTTGCAGGGCGAGAGCCCGGTCGACATGCGCCACTAGCTCAACGGATAGAGCATCTGACTACGGATCAGAAGGTTGGGGGTTCGAATCCCTCGTGGCGCACCACGGAAGGCCCCTCACCAGCAGAAATGCCGGTGAGGGGCCTTCGTCGTACCTGCTTCGTTGTTCCTGACCACTTCGCCGCGGGAGCCGCCGCCGACCGTGCCGGCGCGCGGGCCCGGCGGAGCGCCGAGCGGTCAGGCCTTGACGGCCAGCACGGGCACCGGCGAGTCGAGCAGCAGGCGCTGGCTGACCGAACCCATGAGCGCTTTGCCCACGCGGGACCGGCGCTTCATGCCGATGACGAGGCGGGCGACGTCGTCGCGGTCGTCGAGTTCGTCGAGGACCGCCTCGGCGGGATCACGATCACCACGACCCTTCCGATCGATGACGCTGTACGGCACGCCTGATCCATCGAGCTCGGCGGTGTCGAAGCTCGACTGCACGCCGAGCGGAATGACGATGAGATCGGTGTCGAGGAGGCGGGCCTCGTCGACGGCTGCGGCGAGGGCTGCCTCGCCCTGGACGCTGTCGGGAACTGCAACCATGACGGACATGGCATCTCCTTTGTGTCGGTGCGGTGCTGCGGGCGTCCGGTCGAGGCGGCGACCGGACGCCGGCGCGATGCGGACTGGGTCGAGTACAAGTGTGTCAGCTGCGAGGACGTCGAATTCCGAAGGGTGAGGAGTTGCGAGCGTTCACCGACCGTACTTCGTCCGGAACTCCTCCTCCAGATCCTCGAGAGTCTTGTTCCTGGTCTCAGGAACCATGAAGTAGATGAAGATGAGTGCGAGGACCCCGAGGCCGGCGAACATGAAGAACGTGTTCGCAATGCCCATTCCGGCGACGACGCTGGGGAAGAACTGAGCGACGGCGGCATTGGCCATCCACAGCGCGAAGACGCAGATGCCCATCGCGAACGACCGGATCTTCAGCGGGAAGATCTCGGCGAGCATAAGCCAGACGAGAGGGCCGAGAGTCCCCTGCATCGAGAAGACGAAGAGGACGACGAAGACGAGGATCGCGTACGCCTTGAACTGCCCGTCCGGGAGGAAGACGGCAGAGAGCCCGATAAGCAGATGGAACGTGCTCGTGAGCGTGAATCCGCCCAGGAGCATGACGCGCCGAGGCAGTTTGTTGATAAGCATGATGCCGACCGTGACACCGAGGACGGAGAAGAGCCCATTGAAGGTGTTGGCGATGATCGCGGCGCCCGCGGAGAACCCGGCGTCGGTGAGCAGCTGCGTGCCGTAGTACATGACCGAGTTGATACCGGTGAGCTGCTGCGCGACCCCGAGGCCGACGCCGATGATGACCAGCCGCAGCACCCACTTCGAGGCGAGGTCGGAGAGTCCGCCGGTCTTCGACTTCTCCTCCTCTTCGGCGAGGAGCTCGACTTCCTTCATCTCCGCCTCGGCGCGCGCGGTCGACCGGACCTGTTTGAGCACCTCGAATGCCTGGTCGTCCCGGTGCTTGGAGATCAGCCAGCGGGGGCTCTCCGGGAGGAAGAGCATGCCGATGAGCAGGGCGATCGCCGGGAGCACGGCGACGGCGAGCATGTAGCGCCACACTCCGGGGTGCTCACCCCAGACGTTGAAGATGATCGCATTGATGACGAAAGCGGCGAACTGACCGACGACGATCATCACCTCATTGCGTGTGACGAGCGACCCACGTCGTTCGAACGGGGCGAGTTCGGCCAGGTAGACGGGGACGGTCGTCGATGCGGCACCGACTGCGAGGCCGAGGAAGAAGCGGGCACCGGCGAGGAACTGCCAGTTCGGGGCCAGGGCGCATGCCAGAGTGCCGACGATGAAGAACATCGCGAGCAGAAGGATGTTCGACCGCCTGCCGAAGGCGTCCGAGAGTCGTCCGCCGATGACGGCGCCGAACGCGGCCCCGATCGTGAGGAAGCTGACGACGAGGCCCTCGGTGCGCGGGGTCAGGCCGAAGTCCTGGGTCAGCGGCTCGAGGGCGCCGTTGACGACACCGGTGTCGTAGCCGAACAGCAGACCGCCGAAGGTGGCGACGACGGCGATGATCCCCAGTCGGGAGGTGTGCGGACCTTTGGTGTCTGGGGGCAGGTCCACGAGGGATTTCTGTTGACCGCTCATGGCGTTCACTCTCCTTTGAATGACTCGGTGAGGCGTGGTGCATGGAAGCAATTCAGATGGTCGAAGGAGGCTTTCCGATCGATTTCAGCGCACGCCGACCGCGGTTTCGAACCTCTCGGTTGAGGCCGGAGCAGAGTGGCGGCGGCGCCAGGCGTCAGGCAGCCCTGTCGGAAATCGTCAGTCGGCGTCACCCCGCTGGGCAGCGATGAGATCGTCGATCGCCTGCTTCTGGTACCGGCTGACGGTGTCGTTGTTCTCGTTCTCCCCGAAGACGTTGGAGACGATGAGCGCGTCCTCCCGGTCGAGGAACCCGGACGTCCCCAGGGTCGCGAAGAGGGCGTCGAAGTCGACATCCCCGTCTCCGACCTTGAGGTGCTGGTGCACCCTCGCCGAGGTGGTCGGCGGGTTCGCGATGTACCGCAGTCCGTGGGAGGCCCGGTGGTCGAAGGCGTCGGAGATGTAGACGGCGCGCAGTCGATCGCCGAGTTCGGGAACAAGGGTCTCAAGGCAGTCGCCGTAGTGGAAGGTGTGGGGTGCGACGTAGACGAATCCGATGGCCTGAGAATCGAGGCCGCGCAGCACCCGCCACGCTTCATGGCCGTCCTCGACGAAGTCGTCGGGGTGGGGATCGAAGTTGAGCTTGAGCCCCTCGCGTTCGATGCGGGGCAGCAACTCGTCCATCGACCGGTAGAACGACTCCTCGGAGTCCTCGAAGGATTCGGGACGACAGCTGAACTCGGTGTTGATCGTGCCCACACCGAGGTCGACGGCGATCTCGATGACACGGTCGAAGTTCTTCACCGCCGCCTGCCGCTTCGCTTCATCCGGCCAGGCGATCCGCTGCACCGGCAGCAGGGCCGGCACCGTGATCCCGGCGGCGTCCACGCTGCGGGCGAACCGCGCAATGAGATCCCGGTCCATCTTCGGATAGCGGAAATGCGTCGCGAAGTCCGGGTGCGGGGTGAGCTGCATATGCTCGAACCCGAGGTCGGCGGTGGCGGCGGCGAAGTCGAGCAGATTGTGCGAGTGGTGCAGCGGGGTCGGGTCGTAGGCGATCTTCATCTCGGGCTCCTCACGCGTAGAACGCCGGGGTCGGAGGGATGTCGATCGTGCGCTGACCGCCGCCGCCCAAGGACGCGACCCCCGCCTCGCAGGCGACGGCGACCCGGTACCCGTCCCAGGCACTCGGACCGGTCGTCGTGCCGGCACGCGCGGCGTCGACCCATGCCTGCACTTGGGCGTCATAGGCGGTGGCGAAGCGCGTCGTGAAATCGGCGTGCTCGCCCATCGAGAAGCGACCCGAGCGCCAGGTCTGCATTCCTGCGGGTTCGCCGATGCGGGCGACCCCGGAGTCGAACACCGCCTCGGTGGTCACCTGATAGCCGAACTGGATGCTGACGTTCATCTCCAGATCGACGAGCACCCCGTTCTCGAGTTCCATGAGGACGAGGATCGGTTCCCGCAGCCGCTCGGGGGTGAGCGGATTGCGGCGGGCGAACTTCACCTCGACGGACCTGATAGGGGAACCGGCGAGCCAGGGGACGATGTCGAACTCGTGGACGACGGAGTCGTTGATGAGTGATTCCTGCTGGTAGGAATCGGGAACCTGCGGGTTGCGGTGTGCGCAGCGCAACAGGAGCAGCTCCCCGCTGTCCCCGGACTCGACGAGCTGCCGCATCTGCCGATACTCCGGGTCGAAGCGCCGCATGAAGCCGACCTGGATGAGCCTGCGGCCGCCGGCCTGCTCGGCTTCGAGGACGCGCAGCGACGACTCGGGATCCGGGGTCAGCGGCTTCTCACACAGCGTCGGGATGCCGGCCTCGATCGCCGGCAGGAGCACGGGTTCGTGGAGGAAGCCCGGGGTGGCGACGAGAAGGCCGTCGACGGCCCCCGCCTCGAGGGCGTCTTCGACCCTCATGTACGCGGTGGCGTCACGGGTGCTCTCCAAGGCGGCGTTCGCGCGTTCGGCATCGGGTTCGATGACGGCCGAGACGTCAGCCCCGCTGATCGTCTGCGTGAGTCGCTTGATGTGATCGGCACCCATCATTCCGGCACCGACGACGCCGACGCGGAAGGTGGAGGCGGAATCGGACAGTGGCATTGGTGTCTCCTTCGATGGCTGTGCTCGCCGAGGCGGAGGCTCGGTGGACGGGTGCGGGCTCAATGGTCGGTCGCGGCGGACGGGGTCGAGGCGAGGATCGTGGCCAACGTCCTCTCGGCGATGGGGTAGGGGGCGTCGACGCTGCAGCCGAACATGTCCTGTTCGACGATCGCGAAGGTGTTCGGGTCGAGGGCGGCGACGGCCTCGATGATCGGGTCGAGCGGCGGGATCCCCCGATCGGGTTCGACCATGATCCCGTCGGCGACCGCCTCGGCGAAGGGCTGATCGGACTTGAGGACGTCCCAGATCCGCACCGGGTCGACCTGCTTGAGGTGAAGGTAGCCGATGCGGGAGGGATGATCCGCGATGAGCTTGAGATTGTCCCCGCCGTAGTACGAGAAGTGCCCGGTGTCGAGGCAGAGGTTCGTGTAGGCCTCGTCGGTGAGTTCAAGGAACCGCTCGACCTCCGAGTGGGTGCCGACGTGCGAGTCCGCATGCGAATGGAACTGCTGGTGAAGGCCGAACTCCTCCTCAAGAGCCTGCCCGAGGCGGTCGTGGCCGGCGGCCAGTCGCCTCCAGCCGTCGCCGTCGAGGGTGCGGGCTTCGAGGACTTCGCTCGTGGCATCCGAGCGCCACAGGTCGGGAATGACGACGATGTGCTCGCCGCCGAGCTCCTTGGTCAGCGCCGCGATCTTCTCGACCTGCGCCCACGCGCGAGACCACTGATCGTCGGTCTTGTGGAACCCGGTGAACACCGTGCCGCCGGACAGCTTGAGACCCCGTGCGTCGAGTTCTTCGCGCAGCTGCGCGGGATCGGTCGGCAGATAGCCGTAGGGGCCGAGCTCGATCCAGGTGTAGCCGGCCTCGGCGACCTCGTCGAGGAAGCGCTGCCACGGCACCTGGCCGGGATGGTCGGGGAACCACACGCCCCACGAGTCGGGGGCGGTGCCGATGCGAAGCGTCTGCGTTGCCGCCGTCGGGGTGGTCATGGTGGCTGTCCTTCGTGTGGGGGTCGCGGTCACAGCAGCGGCCTCTGCTTCTTCAGGGCGATCTTGTACTCCTCGCGGGCGGCCTGGGTGTCGCCCATCGTCGAGACCTCGGCGACGGGGACGTCCCACCAGCCTTCGCCGTCGGGCGCGTAGAGGAGCGGATCGGAATCGATGTGGATGAGCGTCGAGGTCTCCGACTCCTTGGCCGCGGCGACCGCTTCGGCCAGCCGCGTGCTCGCGTCGGGGCCCGGTTCGATCTCGACGACGTCGACGCCGTACGAGCGGGCATTGGCGGCGAGATCGACGGGGAGGACCTCGTCGGTGCGGAAGTCGGTCGCCTCGGCGTCGTAGGTGCGGTACCACGTCCCGAACCGGGGCGCGCCCACGGTCTCCGAGAGGTGACCGATCGACGCATAGCCGTGGTTCTGGACGAGGACGACGATGATCTTGAGGCCCTCGGCGACGGCGGTGACGAGCTCGGTGTGGAGCATGAGGTACGAGCCGTCGCCGACCATGACGATGGCCTCCCGATCGTCTCCGGCGGCGTCGATCGCGCGCCGGACGCCGAGGCCGCCGGCGATCTCGTAGCCCATGCACGAGAACGCGTATTCGACGTGGTAGCCGAGCGGATCACTCGTGCGCCAGAGCTTCTGCAGATCACCGGGCAGGGAGCCGGCGGCCTGAATGACGACGTCGCGCGGGCCTGCGGCAGTGTTGACCGCACCGATGATCTCGGCCTGACCCGGCAGTGCTGCATCGGTGGGTGCTGTGGCCGTGTCGACGACGGCCGACCAGTCCGTGCGCTCACGGTCGATCTGCGCACTCAGCTCCGGGCTCACCCGGAACTCGCCGAGGCGGTCGTGCAGTCCGCGGATCCCCTCCCTCGCGTCGGCGACGAGGGGGAGGCGGCTGCCGTGCTTGAACGCGTCGAACGAGGCGACGTTGAGATTGACGAAGCGGACGCCCGGGTCCTGGAACACCGTGCGGCTGGCCGTCGTGAAGTCGCTGTATCGGGTGCCGATGCCGATGACGAGGTCGGCCTCACCGGCGATCCGGTTCGCGGCTGCCGATCCGGTCGCCCCGATCCCACCCAGATTGAGAGGATGGTCCCAGTTGAGGACTCCTCCGCCCGCCTGGGTCGTGGCCACGGGGATTCCTGTCGCCTCGGCGAAGACCCGCAGCTCGTCCTCGGCATGGGAGTAGAGCACCCCGCCTCCGGCGACGATGAGCGGGGTGCGGGACTCGCGGATCGCCGCAACCGCCCGCTCGAGCGGGCCGGTCTCCGGCAGCGGCCGACGCAGGTGCCAGTCGCGTTCGGTGAGGAACTCGTCTGGGACCTCGAGGGTCTCGGCCTGCACATCTTCGGGAAGGGCGATCGTCACCGCCCCGGTCTCCGCGGGGTCGGTGAGCACGCGCATGGCCGCGAGCGCGATCGAGAAGAGCTGCTCGGGCCGGTCGACACGGTCGAAGAACCGGGAGAGCGGCCGGAACGCGTCGGTGACCTGCAGGGATGTGTCGTGAGGGTGTTCGAGCTGCTGGAGGACGGGGTCGGCGACTCGGGTGGAGAACGTGTCGGAGGGCAAGAGGAGTGCAGGCATCCGGTTCGATGTCGCCAGAGCCGCCCCGGTGAGCATGTTGGCCGCCCCGGGACCCACCGACGCCGCCGAGGCGAACGTCGAGAGCCGTCGATTCATCCGCGCGTAGCCGACGGACTGGTGGACCATCGCCTGTTCGTTGCGCGCCTGGTGGTAGGGCATCGCACCGGGTTCGTCGTGGCTGAGCTGACGCAGCGCCTGACCGATTCCGGCGACGTTGCCGTGGCCGAAGATCCCGAAGGTGCCGGCGATCGTACGCGACCGGGTGTCGCCGTCGACCGTGTACTGGCGGGTCAGGAACGTCATCAGGGCCTGTGCGACCGTCATCGTTGTGCTCATCGGTGCTCTCCTCTATCCTCGGCCGCGGGTCCGAGGTCAGTGGTGCGATTCTCCCCGGCGACCGCCTCGGCGGTGTAGGGCAGTCGCGGGTCGAAGTCCTGGCCCTCCCATTGTTCGCGCACCCAACCGTGGGCGGGATCGTCGGTGATGAGCCAGGCGCGGTCCGCATCGGGCCCGGCCATGACGTTGAGATAGTAGTTGTCGTACCCGGGTGCCGCCGCGAGCGGACCGTGGTAGCCGAACGGGACGAGCGCGATGTCCCCGGTGCGCACGATCGCCGAGGTCTCGATCTCGCCCGCCGGTGAGGAGTACGTGGAGAACAGAGCGAAGGGATCGGCCGACTCCGGAGCATCGAGGTCGCGAGAGACGGCGGATTCGAAGTAGTAGATCTCCTCGAGCCTCGTCTCGGATCCGGGCACCGCTTCGTCGTGCTTGTGCGGGGGATAGGACGACCAGTTCTCGGACGGAGTGATGACTTCGCACGCGATGATCTTCACACAGTCAAGACCTGCCGGCGTTGCGAAGTTGTGGACCTGCCGGCTCGACCGGCCGGCGCCGCGCAGCTCGAGCGGTACCTCGGCGGCCGGCAGATACTGGACAGGGCGCGAAATGTCGGTCGGGGCGGCACAGACGGCGAGGCGACCGGTGCCCGTGACCGTCGCGGCGGTGCCCGTGGGCAGGTAGAGGCAGTCGGCCGGACCGTGGAAGACCGAGGGCCTGCCGGTGAGCGTCTGCGCACCGTCGTCGCCTCCGGGGGTGGAGTAGTCGACGGTGAACGACGGCCCGGACAGGGGCACGAGGACTCGTTCGACCGCCTCGGCGGGCAGGTCGACGGGGTCGCCGGTGAGGTCGACGATGAGCAGTCCTGTGTGCGCCCACCCGGGCAGGGAGTCGTCGACGACGGATTCGAAGACGCCTGAGCTCAGGGTGCCCCGCGGGTGGAACCAGTCGTTGATCATGCTGAGGTCCTCTCGGAGCCGTGGACGCCGTGGACGAGTGCGGCCGCCCGGTCGACGGCGGCGCCGACGTCGCCGTCGGCGGGGTAGACGATGGAGCGGCCGATGACGAGTCCGCGCACTCCGGGCAGCGCCAGTGCGTGCTCCCAGCTGCGGAACGTCGCTTCGGGATCGTCCGAGCGCTCGCCGCCGAGGAGCAGCGTCGGCAGGGTCGTGGCCGCGAGGACGCGGTCCATGTCCTCGACGACCGGGATCTTCAGCCAGGTGTGCGCCGAGGATGTGCCCAGTCCCTGCGCGATCCCGATCGAGGTGATGACCGCTTCGGGAGTGAGGATGTTGCGGACTCCGTCATCGGCCCATTCGTTGAGGAAGGGTTCGAGCATGACGGGGATGTTCTCCGCCGCGCAGTCGTTGACGGCGCGGGCGTTGGCTTCGAGCGCCGAGGCGGTGGCCGGGTCGCCCAGGTTGATCCGCAGCAGGGTCTTCGCGATGTCGATGCCGTCGCGGGCCATGCCGGCTGCGGTGTGCCCGGTGAAGCGGTCGTCGATCTCGAACGTCGAACCGGCCAGGCCGCCGCGGTTCATCGACCCGACGGCGAGCTTGTCCTCGAGGCAGCCGAGGAACGCAAGATCGTCGAGGATGTCCGCGGTCCCGAGGACGCCGTCGACGCCGGGACGGGAGAGCGCGGTGGCCAGCCGGTTGAGGAGGTCTTCGCGGTCAGCCATCGCCAACCGGTCGCCTCCGACTTTGTTCGCGCCCCGCGCGGGGTGATCGGCGGCGACGATGAAGAGGCGAGAGTCCGCGCCGCCGATCGGGCGACGGGACCGCGCCGACCACGCGGCGGAGATGGCGGCAGGATCGTCGAAGCGGGCATCGCGGAGGCGGGCGAACGCCTCGGCGGTGAGGATGGGGGAGGGCATCAGGCGTCCTTGAGCTCGGGTGCGGGGGTGGGTGCCGGGGCTGAGGGGGTGGTCGAGGCGGAATTCCCGGTAGCGGTCGGCGGGACCCCGACGACGGCGGTGATCTCCTCGGTGGAGGGCATCGCCGTCGAGCATTCGCGGCGGGTGGCGACGATGGCGCCGGCGACGTTGGCGAAGCGCAGCAGGTAGTCGAGGTCCCAGCCCTGGAGCAGGCCGTAGCAGAGTGCACCGCCGAATCCGTCGCCCGCGCCGAGGCCGTTGACGACGTCGACCGGGTAGGGCGGAACTTCGACGCGTTCTTCGGCGGTCTTCGCGAGCACGCCCTTGGGGCCCTGCTTGACGATCGCGAGTTCGAGCCCCCGCTCGAGCAGGGCGTCGGCGGCCCTGTCTGGGTCGGTCTCGCCGACCGCGATCTCGCACTCCTCGCGGTTGCCCACCGCCACGGTGACATGGTCGAGGGCACGCGAGACCTCGGCGGTGGCCGTTGCGGGATCGGGCCAGAACATAGGGCGGTAGTCGAGGTCGAGGATCGTGTGCTCTGCTCGGCTGCGGGCTGCCCACGCGGCGTGATGGGTGCTGCGGCTGGGTTCGACGCTCAGGCCGGTGACGGTGGCCCAGAAGATGCGGGCGCCGCGGATCGAGTCGAGGTCGAGGTCGGACTTCGTGAGATCGAGGTCCGGGGCCTTCGGGTCGCGGTAGAAGTAGAGCGGGAAGTCATCGGGCGGGAAGATCTCGCAGAACGTCACCGGGGTCTTGAGTGTTCCGTTCGTGCGTGTGAAGCGATTGTCGACGCCGAGGCGGGTGAGCTCTTCACGGAGGTAGCGCCCGAAGGGATCGTCGCCGACGGCGGTGATGACAGCCGAGTCGAGTCCGTAGCGGGCGGCGGCGACCGCGACGTTCGAGGCCGATCCGCCGAGGTACTTCCCGAAGGTCTCGACCTCGGCAAGGCCGACTCCGTCCTGGAGCGGGTAGATGTCGACGCCGATGCGGCCCATCGTGATGAGGTCGAAAGTGCTGGGCGACGATGGCTGCGGCGCTGCTGACTGAGTCGTGGACTGCTGTGTCATGGACTTCGGTTCCCTCCATGCGGCTGCACTGCCGCGTGGTCGTCGTCTGTGTCGAGTTTGTCAAGACAAACTATTTGTCATGACAATATCACTCCGCGTGCTCTGCGTCACCCCTTTTTCGAGAAAGTCTGCGGCCTTTCCACAAGCCTCCTCCGCGGTTGCCTGCGAATGCGCCGCAGTGTCGAATGAATCTGCAGTGAGCTCGCGGCCCGCGCCCCGGCCAACCGCTCGGTTCTCATCCGCATGGCATGGTTCGATCCCTACCGTACGGATCGCAACCGCGCGGTCGGCGCCTGGCACGCGTGCTCCGTTCGAACGGCGCTCCCGCTCAGGGCGTTTGGTCATCGCAGCGGGCCGGTCTGCCCGATATCCGGAGCCGGTGGTCCCGCGAGCGGCCGTACATCGTGAGTATCACGGCCGCCGACTCTGTTGCTGCGCTCGGTGAGCGAGACTAGTGCCAGGTAGCGGTCTGCACTCCAGCCGACTAGGCGCCCCTTGTGGTCCTTGCTCCGGGTCAGGATGCCGGCATCTGCCAGCTCGGTCAGGGCGCGATGCGCGGTGGCAGTTGAGACCCCGTAGCGCTCGACGATCGAGTCGACTGTTGCGACAGGAGCGGCTGCGAGACCGTCGAGGATGCGCAGAGTGAGCGCGCCGCGTCGGGGGAAGGCCGGTGATCTTTCCTGTTCGGTGCGAAAGTCGACGAAGCGCTCGAGGCTGCTGCGAGCGGCCTCCTCGATGTCGCGCGACAATCGGACGGCGTTGGCGGCGGCAAGTTCGGTCGCACGGGCGAATCCGATCACCCAGTCGTCCAGGCGCTGCGGTTCGGCTCTGAACGCAGTGAGGCCTGCGATGTAGTCGTTCGTGCCGCTCGCGAACACGACGCTGATCGGTATGAGCGCATTGCGCACTGCGTCGGAGCGGCGCAGCACCGTGTGGATGAGGGCGCGGCCGGTCCGCCCGTTGCCGTCGATGAACGGGTGGATCGTCTCGAACTGCGCGTGGACGATCGCGGCCCGCACCACGGCGTTTCCCTCGGCCGCCGAGGCGAACTCCGCGAGGTTCGCCAGGAGTCGCGGGACCTCTTCGGCCGGAGGTGGAACGAACTCGGCTCGCAGCGGACTGTGTTCCGGCCCGCCGACCCAGTTCTGCTCCTCGCGCACGCCGCGCGGCAGGCGGGGTTCGATGCGGGAGGCCAGGTCTTCGATGTCCGTCGTGGTCAGGGTGTGGGTTGGATCGGAGAGCTCCGCGATCGCCGACTCCGTTGCGTGGACGTTGTCGATGACGGCGATCGCCGTTCGGTCCCCGGTCTGCAGCGCTTCGGCGATGGCGAGTCGCTTGGGTGTGATCCGGTTGCCCTCGATCCATGAGGACGAGATCGACTCGGACCTCACCAGCAGATGATTGAGATACGTGCCCTTCTCGCCGATCTGCTCGTCGGCTCGGGCCAATGCGGTCAGTGATTCCTCTGCGGCGCGACGTGCCTCCGCGCCGAGTTCGGGCAGTTCTGAGGGCAGTGCATCGGGGACGAAGGCTAGGTACCGGCCGGGCCTGCGGTCACGTTTGGCCAGACCCCCGGCATTGCCCGGCTCCCACTGGCGTTCGATGTAGGTCGGCATCGCTCGACCGTCCTCAAATCTCGGTTAACGCATCTAAGCGAGATTATACGCCCGACCGATCTCTGCTGTCAGGGTGTGAGCGGAGTGTGCTGACGCTGCTCGGCACCTCGAAATCCCGATGCCCCGCGCCTCACCGGGAACCCCTGAACCTCACCGGGAGACGAGCGTCGTCTCGAAGGAGTAGAGGTCGGGTCGGTAGCAGTGATCGCCCCATTCGACGATCTGCCCCGAGTGGTCGAGCGCCGTGCGATGCATCGTCAGCAGAGGTGCTCCCGACTCGATGTCGAGGAGGTCGGCTTCGTCTGCCTCGGCGGCTCTCGCACCGATCGTCTGATGGGCGACGGAGAAGACGACTCCGCGGGCGCGCAGGGTCTCGTACAGCCCCGAGCCGACGAGCTCGGCCGCAGTGATGTCGGCGAACGGCGCGGGCAGGACGTTGTGGAGGATCGCGAGCGGAGTCGCGCCGATGAGGCGGAGCCGGCGCAGGTGCAGTGTCGGAGTGCCGACGGCCACGCCGAGGTGCTCGGCGGTCTCCGCGTCCGCGGCCTCGACCCGGTGGCTGAGCACCGTCGTCGCGGGGGCGTTGCCGGATTTCTGCAGGTCCTCGTGGAGGCTCGTGAGATCGACGGCGCGCGCCACCGGCCGTTGGAGCACCTGAGTGCCCACACCTCGGCGGCGGACGAGCATCCCCTTGTCGACGAGATCCTGGATGGCCTGACGGATCGTCGGCCGGGAGAGGCCGAGGCGCTCGGCCATCGAGACCTCGTTCTCCAGGCGGGTGCCGGCGGCCAGTTCGCCCGCCGCGATCGCGGCTTCGAGGCGGCGGGCGATCTGGACGTAGAGCGGCGCGGCACCGGCCGTGCGGTCGAGGGCACCGAAGAACTCCTCGGTGAGTTCGGTCTCGGGTGCGCGTGCCATGGGGTCCCTGCTTCGTTCCGTACGTGGTCTGGCCTTGAGCTTACCCGGCGTGATCGCGGGCGGTGAGCAGCACCTCGGCGGCGGTCTCGAGTCCTTCGATGCGGCCGAGGGATTCGTCTTCGTGCTCGATGTGGACGGCCATGTCCGGGTCGACGGCGGCCAGGGCGGCGACGAACCGATTCCAGAAGTCCTGATCGTGGCCGCGCCCGAGCGCGACGAAGTCCCAGGCCGACTCCTCCGGCCACCGGTTGATCGCCGCCCCACCGCGGATGCGGGTGATGCGGTCGCCGGTGAAGCGGGTGTGACGGTCGTCGAGGACGCCGTGGACGGCCGCTGCGGGATTGATCCGCACATCCTTCGCGGCCGCATGGACGACCCGATCGCCGAGGTGGTCGATCGCGGCGATCGGATCGATCCCCTGCCAGAACAGATGGGAGGGGTCCATCTCCGCGCCGATGTTCGATCCGCCGGTGGCATCGATGAGGCGCTCGAGGGTCGCGGGGTTGAAGACGAGGTTGTGCGGGTGCATCTCGATGGCGATCATCACTCCGCGGTCGGCGGCACGACGGTCGAGTTCGCGCCACACGGGCACGGCGCGGGCCCACTGGTCCTCGAGGGTGTCGAGGTGCGATGACTCCCACGGGTTGACGATCCACGTCGGGGTCGCGGCCTCCGCGCGGGCGCCGGGCAGTCCCGACATCGTCACCACCCGGGTCTGACCGAGGCGGGCTGCGACGTCGATGGCGCGTTCGATGTCGGCCAGCGTGGGCGGGCCGATCTCCGGATTCGGATCGAGCGGATTGCCGTTGGCGTTGAGACCTGCCAGGGCGACCCCCGCCTCGGCGAAGGTCTCGAGATAGTCGTCGCGGGCGGCGTCGGAGGAGAGGATATCGTCGATCGTCGGCATGTGGACAGGTGGGAGGAAGCCTCCGACGTTGATCTCCGCGGCGTCGAGGCCGAGGTCGCTGATCACGGTCAGCGCCTCCGGCAGGCTGCGGTCGTGGAGGATGGCAGTGTAGACACCGAACTTCATCGGGCGATCTCCGCGGTCTCTCCGCCGTCGGCCGCCGAGGCGATGACGGCGTCGCGCACGGCCAGGGCGTGGAGACCGTCGCCGAAGCTCCCGCAGCGCGGATAGGACTCGGATTCGGGACGACCGACGACCTCGTCGAGGAAGGCTCGGGCCTGGAAGACGAAGCCGTCGTTCTGGCCGATGCCCACGCCAGGGGCGGCCATCGGCACGCCGGTGGCGAAGTACGGATGGGCAGGACCGAGCTGGACGGTCGTCAGTCCGTCGCGGGTCGGGTCGCCTGTCGTGCGTCCGAGGGTGATCTCGCCGGGCCGGCGGAAGTCGAATCCGGCCGAGCCGTTCTCGCAGAAGACCTCGAGGGCGAAGGAGTTCGGGTGGCCGGCGGCGATGCGGGAGACCTGGAGCGTGCCGGAGCCGGTGGCGAATTCGACGCCGAAGCCCGCGTAGTCGTCGTTGGTCACGGGTTCGTATTCGTCGCTGACCTCGACGTGGTCATGGCCGGTGACGTGGCCCAACGGCAGCGGGCGTTCGGTGATCGAGGTGTGGAAGCGGCCGCCGGAGACTGCGGTGATGGGGCCGGCGACGAACTCGACGGAATCGGTGAGGTGGCTGCCGACGTCGGCCAGCGCTCCGGTGCCGGCGCCGCCCTGGTATCGCCAGCTCATCGGGGCACTCGGTGAGCACGCGTAGTCCGTCCAGTAGTGGGCGTCGACGTGCTGGACGGGGCCGAGCGTGCCGTCGGCGACGAGTCCGGCAATAGCGGCGAGGCCGGGGGTGCGGCGGAAGGTGAAGCCGAGGCGGGCGATGGAGTCGGCGCTGTCCGCTGCTGCGATCATCGCCTCGGCGTCGGGGATCGTGTCGGTCAGCGGCTTCTCGCACAGAACGTGCTTGCCGGCGGCCAGTAGGGCTTCGACGATCTCGCGGTGCAGGGAGTTCGCGACGGCGACGCTGACGATGTCGATGTCGTCGGCGGCCGCGATCGCCTGCCAGTCGGTGTCGGAGCGCGAATAGCCGAAGCGTTCGGCCGTGGCCTGAGCGGCCTCGGGTACGACGTCGCAGATGGATACGAGGTCGATGTCGGGCAGTGCGCCGGTGCCGACGGTGGGCGCGGCGCGCCAGGCGGCGGCATGCGCGCGGCCGGCCATGCCGGCTCCGATGACGGCGACGCCGAGTCGATCGGTCATGACTTCTCCTTCGAAGACGAGGTGGGCACGCACCACCCTAGCGAGATATTTGTCCGGTCAAAAGAGTTTCAAGAGAATAATTTGTCAAGACATTTATTCTCCGATGATTGAGACCAGGAAAGTCAGCCTGTTCTCAGGAATCAGCCCTGGTAAGCGGGGCAAGGGGCGTTGTAGGCTCACGATGGGCGCAGGCCCTGCACATCCGGTTGAACCAAGGAAGGTTCCGATGGAGGCTTCCGTTACCTCGAGGAGTACAGATGTCAGAGAAGCCGAGCATTGTCCTTGTCCACGGATTCTGGGGAGGTGCCGCCCACTGGGCCGACGTCATCGTCGAACTCAACAAGCGCGGCTACACAGACCTCCACGCTGTGGAGAATCCGCTCACCTCGCTCGCCGATGACGCCGAGCGCACCCGCAAGATGGTCGCCCAGATCGACGGTCCCGTCGTCCTCGTCGGCCATTCGTACGGTGGAGCGGTCATCACCGAGATGGGCGACCAGCCCAACGTCCTCGGACTCGTCTACATCGCGGCCTTCGCACCCGACGCCGGGGAGAGCCCCGGTGGGATCACCCAGGAGATGCCTCCCGAGGCGGCTCCCAATCTCGAGCCCGACTCCGACGGCTACCTCTGGGTCAAGCAGGACAAGTTCCACGAGAGCTTCTGCCAGGACCTCCCCGACGAGCAGGCCCTCGTCATGGCCGTCACGCAGAAGGCCCCGCTCGGGTCGACGTTCGAGGACATGGTCACCGAACCCGCGTGGAAGGCGAAGCCGACCTGGTACCAGGTCTCCACGCAGGACCGGATGATCGCGCCCGACAACGAGCGCCGGATGGCCGAGCGGATGCAGCCGCAGAAGACGATCGAGCTCGACGCGAGCCACGCCTCACTGGCCTCGCAGCCGAAGGCCGTCGCCGACCTCATCGACGAGGCCTCCGCTGCCGTCACCGCCTGACGCGGGAACCGCTCGACGCGTCCGGACTCGCCGTCGCCCGAACCGGGCCCGTTGAGCCCTTGAATGGAGGATCCGCTGTGAAATCCGATCGGATTTCACAGCGGATCCTCCATTGATGCGAGCGTGCGTCGAGCCGAACCGCTGAACCTCAGTCCGTGCCGGCGTCGAACGCAGCCGAGAGCCCGGAGCGATCGACATCGGCATCGACGTCGACGGGGGAGCTGGCGATCTCCTCGGCACCGCCGAGGTGGTGGTTGAGATCTTGAGATCCCAGCCCTTTGTGCGACCCTCAGTGCACGGGGCCGTTACCATGACGATACGGGCTTCCCTCCGTTGTCCAGGAAAGCCACTCAGCCCGTCCGGTTTGCGGCCCGGATCGCTGCCTGCTGCTCGGGCGACAGCGGTCTGATCGCTTCCCGGATCGTCACGCCTGACGCACGGTGAGCACGCGGTTGTAGCCACTCGAAGACGAGGTCCGGCCGCTTCTTCGCGGTGTCGCGCAGCACCCAGCCGATGGCCTTGCGGATGAAGAACTCACGCTCCTGAAGCATCACGTCGGCGAAACGCGAGAAACGATCGAAGTCCCCGTCGCCAGCACGCAGCGGCCGCAGATGGGCGAGCAGCGCAGAGCGTCGAAGCCAGAAGTCCTCTTCGATCGCCCATCTCTCGAGCACCTGATCGAAGTCCGCGGTCACCTCGGTGAGAGGACCGACGAGATCGCCGGCGAGGGGATCGACGAGGGCCCACGTGCCCGACTCCCTGAGGAACCGTTCGATGAGTGCGACATCTCCTCCGCCGAGGTGATCCCTCGCCCTGATGAGCACCATGACCGCTGCCGACCGGAGTTCGTGGATCGGGTTGTCCCAGAGCGCCTCGGCGACCGCAACAGCGAAGTCACGGCCGACGCCGGCTCCGGCTCCGCCCTGGACGGACCGCAGCTGTGCGGTGACGATCGCGCGAGTCTCGGGCACGCTCACCCCGCAGTGATCGAGCGAGCTCTTGAGGTACGCCTTCTCCTTGACAGCGCGCTCGGGAGTTCCGCGCAGGCGCAGTTCGGCGGCGATCGCCTCGGCGACGGTGAACGGCTGCCCTGTGTCGGCGGGGACGGTGCCGGGTTTCGGGGCGGTCATGGACACAGTCTCACCAGCGACCAGGGGCCGGTCAAGGTGGACCTGGGGAAAGCTTGCGTGGTGGGTTCCGTTCGAAATCCAAGACCCATTCGAACAGAACCCACCACGCTGACGCCGCCTGGCAACAACACCGGTGCTGGGGCGACGTCGCGGGCCGCGCGAACGCGACCCGGGTCAGGGGAGTGCCAGCGAGCTCAGCCCGCAGAGCTTCCGGCGCCCGCGCTGAACGCACCGAACGCCGCGGCCCGGACGCTCAGTCCGTGCCGGCGTCGAACGCAGCAGAGAGTCCGGAGCGATCGACATCGGCATCGACGTCGACGGGGGAGCTGGCGATCTCCTCGGCGCCGCCGGCCTCGAGCGATCCCACGAGTTCCGAAGTCGGACCCGAGACGATTCCCATGGCCGCGTACTGCTCGAGGCGGGCACGGGAGTCGGCGATATCGAGATTGCGCATCGTCATCTGGCCGATCCGGTCCTCGGGACCGAACGCGGCATCGCCGACGCGCTCCATCGACAGCTTCTCCGGGTGGTAGCTCAGCGCCGGCCCGGTCGTGTTGACGATCGTGTAGTCGTCGCCGCGACGCAGACGCAGGGTCACTTCGCCGGTGATCGCCGAGGCGACCCACCGCTGCATGGACTCGCGCAGCATGAGCGACTGCGGGTCGAGCCAGCGACCCTCGTACATCCGCCGCCCGAGCCGGCGCCCCTCTTCGTGGTAGAGGGCGATCGTGTCCTCGTTGTGGATCGCGTTGAGCAGGCGCTCGTACGTGATGTGGAGCAGCGCCATGCCCGGGGCTTCGTAGATGCCGCGCGACTTCGCCTCGATGATCCGGTTCTCGATCTGGTCGGAGACGCCGAGTCCGTGCCGTCCGCCGACCTCGTTGGCCTTGTAGACCAGCGCCACAGGGTCGTCGAAGACCTCGCCGTTGATCGCGACGGGCCGACCGGCCTCGAAGCGGACGGAGACCTCTTCCGTCTCGACCTCGACGTCATCGCGCCAGGCCGCGACGCCCATGATCGGTTCGACGATGTCGAGTCCGGCATCAAGGAACTCGAGACTCTTCGCCTCGTGCGTCGCCCCCCAGATGTTCGCATCGGTCGAGTAGGCCTTCTCGGCGGAGTCCCGATACGGGTAGCCGTGGGCGACGAGCCATTCGCTCATCTCCTGCCGACCGCCGAGCTCCTCGACGAAGGTCGAGTCGAGCCACGGCTTGTAGATCCGCAGCTTCGGGTTGGCCATGAGACCGTAGCGGTAGAAGCGCTCGATGTCGTTGCCCTTGTAGGTCGACCCGTCGCCCCAGATGTCGACGCCGTCCTCCTTCATCGCGCGCACGAGCATCGTGCCGGTCACGGCCCGGCCCAGCGGCGTCGTGTTGAAGTAGGTCTTCCCACCCGAGCGGACGTTGAACGCACCGCACTGCAGGGCGACGAACCCCTCTTCGACGAGGAGGCGCTTGGCATCGACGAACCGGGCGATCTCCGCGCCGTACTCCTTCGCCCGGGCGGTCACGCCGTCGAGGTCGGGCTCGTCGTACTGGCCGATGTCCGCGGTGTAGGTGCACGGAATCGCGCCCTTGTCGCGCATCCACGCGACCGCGCAGGAGGTGTCCAGGCCGCCGGAGAAGGCGATTCCGACGTGCTCACCGACAGGGAGAGAAGAGAGAACTTTCGACATGGTCATCACTGTATCCCGCTCGAGGCACCCATGTCGAATTGTTATGCATAGGAATGAATTTTTATGTGGGATCGCCGAGGTTGTCGATCGAGTCGTGTCCGCGAAAAGTCTGTTCGCCGTCGACCAGTCGGTGGGCGAACCTACTTCTCGCGGACATGGTTCCGGCGTGGCCAGCGGTTTCACGCGCGAAAGCACTTTTCGCAGACGATGTGCCAGTGCGCCAACGCATCCGCGTGCCGGCGCAGCGGCAACCGCTCGGTTCTGGTGCCAATGCGCTGGATGCATCCATGCCAGAGGGATCAGAACCGCGCGGTTGGTGCCGGCGGGGGTTTCGGTGCGTGCGTTCGAGGACCCGCACTCTGCTACTAGCACGGCACCGCGAGCAGAAAGTCCGCACGCGATAGGCAAGTGCATCGCGTGCGGACTTCTTGTGAGTGGCGAGTGGGGCCGTCGGGACGACCGCATCGCGTGGGGACTTCTTGCGAGTGGTGGCGCATAGCGCCGAGGCCGTCACACGCTGCCTCCCGGGGCCGTCACGCGCGGACTCCCCGCACCGTCGCGCGTGGACGCATCGTGGCTGCCCCACCGTCGCAGCCCACCCGGAAGGTCAGGCGCCGCGGTGGGCGCGGATCGCCTCGGCGACGGCGATGGCATCGTCCTCCGGCGCATCCGACTTCCGGTCGGGGCGCGCGATGAAGAGGTAGAGGAACCCGACGGCGAGGACGACGACGAGGCCGATGAGGACGACGTAGTCGGCGAAGAACTCCCCGGTCTCGCCGGGCCGAGCGAGGAGGATCATCGCGAAGATCCCGTACGCGAGCGCGAGGACGTTGACGACGATGCCCCACGCGCCCAGCGACCACGGCCCGGCCGGCTTCCAGCCCTTCGCGCGCTGCCGCAGGGAGGCGAGGACGACCATCTGGAAGGCGAGGTAGATGCCGAGGATCGCGAACGAGGTGACCGCGACGAGGATGCCGTCGTTGAACCAGATGAGCACGCAGATGAGCGCGGGCGCGGTGCAGGCGACGATGAGCGCGTTGCGGGGGACCTTCGTGCCCTCGGTGACCTTCGACAGCCAGCGGTGCCCGGGCATCATGCCGTCGCGGGCGAAGCTGAAGATCAGGCGCGAGGCCGCGGCCTGGAGGCTGAGCACGCACGAGATGAACGCGAGGATCGCGATAAGGAGGAAGAGCTTCGCGCCCACCGGTCCGAGGCTGCCTTCGAGGATCGAGGGGATCGGGTCGGCGACCTCACCTGCGACGATCTCGTCGAGGTTGGGGGCAGCGAGCACGTACCCGCCGAAGGAGAACAGGGCCGAGACCGCTCCGACGAGGATCGTCATGATCATCGCCTTGGGGATGCGGCGGGCGGGGTCGGTGACCTCCTCGGCGACATCGGCGCACGCCTCGAAGCCGTAGAAGAGGAAGAGGCCGGCCACGGCCGCACCCATGAACGCGGCGAGGTAGCTGCCGTCCCCGGCCACGCCCATCGCGTCGAAGAACACGGAGAACGGGTGCTTGCGCTCGAAGATGAGGAGGAAGAGGCCGAGCCCGATGACGCCGATGAGCTCGGCGAACAGGCCGATGCGCGCGATCCTGGCCAGCCACTTCGTGCCGCTGAAGTTGATCGCGAGAGCGAGGACGAGGAGCACGAGCGCGAGGACGAGCGTGACGTTGCGGGTGAGTTCGAAGTCGAAGAGGCTCGCGACGAAGCCCGCGCCGAACTCCGCCACCGAGGTGGTGGTGACGATCATCGCGCAGATGTAGACCCACGCGGCCATCCACGCGTACTTCTTGCCCCAGAGTCTGCGCGTCCACGGGTAGATGCCGCCGGCGATGGGGAACTGGGAGACGACCTCGCCGAAGACGAGGGCGACGAGCATCTGCCCAGCCGCGACGATGACGATCCACCAGATCGACGGCGGACCGCCGGCGGCCAGGGCGACCGCGAGGAGCGAGTAGACGCCGACGAGCGGAGACAGGTATGTGAAGCCGAGCGCGAAGTTCGCCCACAGGCTCATCGACCGGTCGAAGGAGTCGCTGTAGCCGAGGACGGAGAGATGGTCGCCATCGGAGAGATGAGCGCCGGCCGGTGTTCCGGCCCGTGCGGCTGACTGTGCGCCGGGCTGTGGGCTGCCTGGCTGCTGTGGGGATTGCGGGGGCTGTTGGGTCATGGGGTGGCACCTTTGCACGAATCGACGGTGATTCAACCAGCTCATCGTAGCTGACCAGGAACGGTGCTCCGGGCGCTTGTTGCGAAGGCCTGGATTCCCGCCGCCTGAGCGGACTCGATCCCGGCGCCCGGGCCGACTCCTCGCTCGCGCGGGGGAACCCGAATTCCGTCGTGAGAGGGAAGCCTGCCGCATGGACGAGTCGTAGATTGGTTGAGGAGGTCATCATGAGCGCATCGACTGAGAACAGCAATCCCCGTCCCACCGTCGCCGAGGCGAACGCCACCGCTGCGTCCCACGTCCCCGCCGAGGCGGTCGCCGAGTCCCAGCAGGCCGGTGCCGCCGCCGCGCAGACCCCGACCAGCCCTCCCGTGACGCCCGCCAGGGTGCCGTGGCTCGAGGTCGGGGTCTTCATCCTCGTCGCGGGCGGCCTCGGCTGGCTCGTGTGCCTGCCGCTGTGGCTTTCCGGTGAGGGCCTCGGCGATCCGGTGCTCACGCAGATCTGTGCGACGACGCTGATGTTCACCCCGCTGCTTGGCACCGTTGCCGCGGTGCTCGTCCAGCGCAGACGGTCCCGGCAGACGATTCCGAACATTCCCCGCTACCTCGGCCTGTGGCCGCTCTATCCCGTGGGACGCGTGCTCGGGGTGACCGGGCTCGCCGTGCTCGGCACCTACCTCCTCGTCCTCGCCGCCGCGTTCGTCTCTGCGGCGTTCGGCTGGCTCAGCCTCGACCTCGGCGGACTCTCCGGATTCCGCCGAGCGCTCACCGGCTTCCCGGGCCTCGACACGATGCCCCTCGGCGCTGCGCTCGCCGTCTACCTGCTCATCATCATCGTCAACACGGCAGCGACCGCCGCGTTCGCCTTCGGCGAGGAAGTGGGCTGGCGCGGATGGCTGCTCACCTCGCTGCGGCCGCTGGGAACGTGGCCGGCGCTCGTCATCATCGGCGTCGTCTGGGGGCTCTGGCACGCCCCGCTCATCCTGCTCGGCTACAACTTCGCCCGCCCGAACCTCGCGGGTCTCGCGCTCATGGTCGGCGGCTGCATCGCGCTGAGCATCCTCTTCGGCTGGCTGCGGCTGCGCACGGGATCGCTGTGGCCGGCGGTGTTCGCCCACGCCGCGCTCAACGCCTCCGCGGGGATGCTGCTCGCCCTCGTCCTCAACGGAAACGCCCCTGCCCCCGACGCCGCACTCGTCACCGTGCTCGGCGTCTCCGGGTGGATCGTCTCGGGTGTCGTCATCCTCGTCCTCATCTTCACCGGTCAGTTCCGTCGCCAGCCGAGTCACGGCGGACCCGCACTCGAGACATGACGTCAAGTTCCCTCGCCGGAACTGCGGTCCCTCGCCGAGGTGAACCCCCAGGTCGCCTCGTCACCGGGCATTCGTCGTGGTCAGGCGTTGAGGTGGGACAGGGCATCCTATAGGCTCAAGCCCCAGGTGGGTGGATCAGGTCGCAGCGTCACACTGAGGACGACGGTCCCACCCAGTACGGAACCTCACCCGGACGAGAAGGAGAAGCCCATGCTCGGATCATCCCTGCTGCGCACCGTGGGGCGCATGTCCACGGCACCGATCTTCATCCTCGGCGGCTATGCGGCCCTGACGAAGCCCGGCGGCCGCGTGCAGATGGCGGCGCCGACACTGGACAAGCTCCGAGAGCTCATCCCCGTCCTTCCCGACGACAACGAGCTGCTCGTGCGCATCAACGGCGGCATCCAGCTCGCGGCGGGCACGACTCTGCTGCTCGGCATCAAGCCGCGCCTGTCCGCGCTCGCCCTTGCCGGGTCCCTCATCCCGACGACGATCGCCGGCCACGCGTTCTGGGAGCAGGACGAACCGGAGGCCTCGGCGCAGCGCATGCAGTTCTCGAAGAACCTTGCCGCGCTCGGCGGACTGATGCTCATCGTCGGCACCGACGACACGCACAAGGCGATCGAGCGGGCCGCCGACAAGGCGGCGCGCAAGGCTGAGAAGCGCGCCTTCCGCGAGGCCAAGCGCGCCTGATCCGCCGAGGTGGGCCGCCTGATCCGCCGAGGCGGCCCGCCGTTCCCGCAGAGCCGATCCGTCTCGTCCCGTCGAGGCCGAAGCTGTTTCGTCCGCCCCTCCCGTGAGGGAGTCCGCAGGAGTACCCTGAAGCAAACGGGCAGGATCGAGCTGACGGGAGCGGATCATGGTCAACTGGCAGCGCGGTGTCGAACGCCTCAGGCGCGACACCAACCATGAGGTCGTCGTCACCGGAGTCGAGGACTTCGGCGACCGCTACCGACGGATCCACTTCACCGGCGATGACCTGCTCCGCGAGCTCATCGACGTCTATCCCACGGCGTGGGTGCGGCTGCGCGTCCCGCGCAGCGGCAGTCCCGCCGTTCTCACGCCCGCCGCAGGCACGAGCAGCACCGAGGGCAGTGCAGACGGTCCCGGCCGGTTCACCCACCGCGAATACACGTTCGTCGACGTCGACATCCACGCCGGAACGTTCGCCCTCGACTTCGTCCTCCGCACCTCCGGGAGGCACGGAGGTCCCGGCCCCGCAACCCGCTGGGCGATGAACGCTATGCCGGGGACGACGATCGACGCCTCGGTCACCCCGGAGCGCATCGACCTGCCGGGGGACACGAGGAGGCTCCTCCTCCTCGGCGATCTCTCCGCCCTGCCGGCCGTGAACTCCTGGCTGGGATGGATCCCCGGCGAGGTCGAGGTGAGCGTCATCCTCGAGGACGACGGCGACCGGGAGGGGATCCCGCAGCGGCAGCGGACGAATGCGACGTGGACGTGGGTGAATCGCACCGACGGTCCCGGTCAGGCGATCGTCGACGAGGTCCGCGGACTCGGCCTCGACACCGCCGGGCTCTACGTGTGGGCGGCCGGAGAGCGCGGCCTCATCTCCACGGTGCGCAGCCGACTGCGGCACGAGCTGTCGTTGGACAAGAAGCGCCGCTTCTCCCAGTTCTACTGGTCGGCCGGCAGATCCGCCGCGTGACGCCCGCCGACTCTGCCTCCGCGACATCCGCGAATCCCGCTGACCCGACATCCGTCGACCCCGCCGAGGTGGTCACCTTCGCCGACATCGACGACCCGCTCCTGTGGGTCAAGCGAAGTGCGCGCACCGACATCGCGATCGTCGACCACGACGCGGCGTGGACCGGGCAGTACGAGGAGCTCGCCGCCGCGATCCGCAGCGTCCTGGGCGACCGGGTGCTCGCGCTCCAGCACATCGGGTCGACCTCGGTGCCGGACCTGGCCGCCAAACCCGTCATCGACATCGACCTCATCGTCGCCGATCCTCGCCGCGAGAACGACTACCGTCCGGCGCTCGCCGAGGTCGGCTACGACCTCGTCATCCGCGAACCCGGATGGCACGAACACCGAGCGTTCCGGCACCAAGACCCCGACGGCACCCAACGAAACCCGCTGAGCAACCTCCACGTCTTCGGCCCCCACTGCCCCGAATTCGTCCGCCACCGGCTCTTCCGTGACTGGCTGACCGCGACCCCGGACGACCGCCGACTCTACGAACACGCCAAACGCCTGGCCGCGGAGCAGTCCAACGACGCCGGGGAGACGACGATGGACTACAACGCCCGCAAACAGTCCGTCATCCGCGACATCTACCATCGACTCTTCGCCGCCTCCGGGCTCCTCTGAGCAGTCGCCGCGTCCGACCGCAGAATCCCCGCACCGAATCCGTCCCGCCAGGTGGGCTCTCGGCTGGCCGCGACCACACAATGCCCCCTGACGAACCGGCCGGGAGCGCCTATGCTCGAGACATGGCGAAGGCACTTCTCATCGTGGACGTCCAGAACGACTTCACCGAAGGCGGAGCGCTCGCCGTGACCGGCGGTGATGCGGTTGCGCGCGGGATCTCGGACTACCTCGGCGCGCGCGCCGCCGACTACGACGCGATCGTCGCCTCCCAGGACTGGCATGATGCCGATGGCGACAACGGCGGTCATTTCGCCGCCGAGCCCGACTTCGTCGACTCGTGGCCCGTCCACTGCGTCGCCGGCACCGCGGGTGCCGCCTTCGACCCGCTGCTCGAGACAAGGACCATCACCCACACCGTGCACAAAGGCCAGGGCGTGCCCGCGTACTCCGCATTCGAAGGGACCACGGAGACGGGGGAGCACCTCGGCGACCTGCTCACGACCCTCACCGTCACCGAGGTGGACGTCGCCGGCATCGCCACCGACCACTGCGTGCGCGCCACCGTCCTCGACGCGCTCGGAGCCGGGCTCGAGGTGCGGGTCCTCGGTGACCTCATCGCCGGGGTCGGCGCCGAATCGAGTGCGGCCGCGCTCGCAGAGATGCGGGCCGCGGGAGCCGTCATCGACTGACCTGAACTGGCCCGCGGCAGTAGGCATCCCCATCGAAAGTTGCAGACGAAGTCTCAACTGACAGGCGATGTGCCGAGCGCCGTAAATTGATGAGCTGGGACTATGAAGAATTCCCTTGCTCACGCCGGCGCATTCCTTGCGTCGAAGCGCGGTGCGTGGATCAGCCTCGGCGCTGTCCTCATCGTCGTCACCCTCCTCTTCGGACTCCTCGCCGGCGCCGGCGAGGACCGACCCATCGAATCGGCCCCGCCGGACTCGGAATCGAGCCGCGTCGCCGATGTCCTCGCGAAGTTCCCCGACGCCGACGAGCAGACCGTCATGGTTGTCGCCTCCCGGACCGACGGGGCTGCCCTCACCGCAGCAGACCAAGCGGGCTTGGCGAAGCTGCGCGACAACCTCGGCGAGGAGGCGCCCGCAGATTCCGGTGACGGACAGGTGAGCGGGCCGGTCACGTGCGATGACGGGGAGGCGGCACTGCTCATGGTGCCGATCACCGTGGGCATGACGAACACTCAGACCGCGGACGTCGTCGACGTCCTGCGGACGACGATCGCCTCCGACGCGGACGCGCAGGCCCTCGAAGACTCGGGAGTGTCCATGCTCGTCACCGGCGGTCCGGCGATCGGGGCGGACATCGCCTCGGCGTTCGACGGCGCCGACTTCACCCTCCTCATCGTCACGATCGTCATCGTCGCCCTCCTCCTCATCCTCACCTACCGGTCGCCGATCCTCTGGCTGCTGCCGCTGCTCGTCATCGGCACCGCCGACGGGCTCGCCTCGACCGTGACCGCGGCGATCGGCGATGCCCTCGACCTCCAGTTCGACGCCGGCATCATCAGCGTCCTCGTCTTCGGAGCGGGAGCGAACTACGCGCTCCTCCTCATCTCCCGCTACCGCGAGGAGCTCGGACGCGAAGCCGACCATCGCCTCGCGCTCGCCTCGGCATGGCGGCACACGGTCGGCACGATCCTCGCCTCGAACCTCACCGTCGTCCTCTCCCTGCTCAGCCTCGTCTTCGCCGTCATCCCCGGCACTCGCGGGCTCGGCATCACCGCGGCCGCGGGTCTGCTCATCGCCGCTGCCGCCGTCCTTCTCGCCCTGCCCCCGGTGCTCGCGATCTGCGGCAAGCGTGTGTTCTGGCCGTTCGTGCCCAAGGCCGACGGCGGGGTCCGTGAGGATGCCGAGGATTCCGGCGCCGAGGCGGTCGGCCCTGCCGCTGCCCGACCGTCGTTCTGGCGGCGGGTCGCGACCTGGGTGGTGCGCCGGCCGGGGCTCCACCTCGGCGTCGGGGTCGTCCTGCTGGGCATCATGGCCACCGGTCTCATCGGCACCACCGTGGGACTCGACCAGGAGGAGAAGTTCCGGGTGCAGTCGGAGTCGGCGCAGGGTCTCGAGGTCCTCGGCGATCACTTCCCGCCCGGGGAGTCGCAGCCGATCTGGATCGTCGCCGATGCCGATCAGGCCGATGAGGTCGTCGACTCCGTGAGCGGAATCGACGGAGTCGTCCGCGCCGTTCCGGTCGACGAGACGACGATCGACGGACAGTCGACCGCGAAGATCATGGTGACCGGCGAATACGCTCCCGACAGTCCCGAAGGGCTCGCCCTCGTCGAAGAGCTGCGCGCCGATGTGCACGGCATCGACGGTGCGAACGCCGAGGTGGGAGGGGCCGCCGCCTCGGAACTCGACGCCCGCGACGGCAATGCCCGGGACTTTGAAACCATCGCCCCGCTCGTGCTCGCGATCAGCTTCGTCATCCTCCTCGGGGTGCTGCGCGCACCGTTCGTCGCGCTCGCCCTGCTCGTGGTCAACATCGCCTCGGCGGCGGCCGCGATCGGACTCGGGTCGGTGCTCAGCCGGCTGTTCTTCGGGCAGGCCGCGATCGATGCGCAGGTGCCGATCCTCGCGTTCCTCTTCCTCGTGGCCCTCGGCATCGACTACTCGATCTTCCTCTCCCACCGGGCGAAGAAGGAGTCGGAGCTCCACGGCGCCCGACAGGGCATCATCGACGCCGTCGCCCACACCGGTGGAGTCATCACGAGCGCCGGCATCGTGCTCGCCGGAGTCTTCGCAGCCCTCGGCATGCTGCCGCTCATGGTGCTCGGTCAGCTCGGGCTCATCGTCGGCGTCGGGGTGCTCGTCGACACCGTGCTCGTGCGCACCGTCATCGTTCCCTCGATCTTCGGACTCGCCGGAGACCGGATCTGGTGGCCGAACCGGAGGATCGCCCGCGGCGGGATTGCCCGCGTGCAGGCTGGAGGTGTGCCGGTGAGCGGTGCGCCAGCCGGCGACGCTCCGGCGGCTGCCGGACACCCGGCGCACACGGCTCGTCACTGATGCGCGAACGACCGGCCGCCTCGGCGGTTCTGCTCTCAGACCCCGCCGATGGCGATCGCGCCCACAGCAGGGACAGTGATCAGGTCCGGGCCGCGACCCGGGGCGCACCGCGCAGCGCCGCGGTGCGCCCCGGCGCCCGATATGCTGACGGACAGAGGGGAGGGGTGGACGTGGGCTCACACGGCTGGACGGTGCGCACGATGGAGATCGGGCAGCACGCGATCGCCCTCGTCCTCACTGTCATCTCCTGCCTCCGGGCGGTCTCCGTGGGGGCCCCACTGACCGCGGTGATCGCGGTCAGCGTCGTCTTCTTCGCGTGGTACGTCCTCGGCGCGGTGCGCGCGGCGAGGTCCGATGCGGTCGTGCTCGCGAAGTGGTGGCTTGTCGTCCTCGCGGTCATCTGGCTGCTCATGCTCGTCGTCTCCGCCGAGTTCATCTGGGTCGCGTTCCTCCTCTGGCTCCTCGCCGGGCATCTGTTCTCCCTGCGCATCGCCGTGGTCTTCACCGCAGCGACCTATCTCGCGACGATCGCCGCACCCCTGCTCCACCACGGTGCGGTGAGCACGCCGAGCGTCATCGGCTCCCTCATCGGCGCGGTCTTCGCCCTCGGCCTCTCCCGCGGCTACATCGAACTCCTCCGGGAGGGCCGGCGACGGGAGGAGCTCATCCGCTCGCTCGAAGCCGCCCACCGCAGCCTCGTCGACCTGCAGGACGAACTCGCGCTCACGCAACGCCATGCGGGGGAGATCAGGGAGCGCACACGGATCTCGCGCGACGTCCACGACACCGTCGCGCAGGAGATCTCCTCGATCCGTCTCATCGCCCACGCCGAGGTGGATCGCACCAGCGACCCGCATGCGCGCGAGGTTCTGCGTCAGGTCGAGAGCCTCGCCGCTCAGGGTTCGCGCGACATCCGCCGGATCATCGCGGAACTCACCCCAGCCGAACTCGAGGACGGGGCCCTGCCGGCCGCGCTGCGGCGGCTGCTGACCCGGCTGGAGGAGGAGAGCGGTCTGAGCACGCGCCTCGACGTCGACGAGACCGTGCCGCCGCTGCCCGCCGAGGTGGAGGTCGCCCTGCTGCGCACCGCGCAGTCGGCACTCGCCAACGTCCGGCAGCACGCGCAGGCGTCCAGGGTCAAGGTCAGCCTCATCGACTCCGAGGGCATGATCCGCATGGACATCGTCGACGACGGTGTGGGCATGGCCGACCATGACACCCGAACCCGCGGCACCGACTCGGGGTTCGGCCTCGACTTCATCGCCGCGCGGATGCGCGAACTCGGTGGCGACCTCGTCATCGAGACGAACCCCGGCGCCGGGTTCGCGATCTCCGCGACCGTACCGACCAGAGGAGTGAGCGGATGACGATCCGTGTCGTGCTCGTCGATGACCATCCCGTTGTGCGGGCCGGACTGCGAGCGGTCATCGACGCACCTGAGAACATCGAGGTCGTCGGCGAGGCCGGTGACGGCGCCGAGGCGCTCGTCCTGGCGGCCTCGACCGAGCCCGATGTCGTCGTCTGCGACCTGCGTCTGGGCGAGGGCATGGACGGGATCGCGGTGACGAAGCAGCTGCGTGCCCTGCCGACCCCGCCCGCGGTGCTCATCCTCACGACCTTCGACCACGATGCCGAGATCGTCGCAGCGTTGAGCGCCGGGGCGGCAGGCTATCTCCTCAAGGACATCGAACCGGCGGAGATCACCACGGCGATCGAGTCCGCCTCCCAGGGGAAGACGTACCTCCCACCGGAGATCAGCGCGAAGGCGATCGCGCAGATGCGCAATCCGGCACCGCAGCTGACGAGGCGGGAACTCGAGGTCGTCCGACTGCTCGCGACCGGGGCGTCGAATGCGCAGATCGCGCAGGAGCTCTTCGTCACCGAGGCGACGGTGAAGAGCCACCTCGTCAACGTCTTCGCGAAACTCGGCGTCGATTCGCGGGCCCGAGCGATCCGCGTCGCCGAGGACCTCGGGTTCGCCTGACCGAGGGGTGGGATCCGACTTGTGTCTTGACTAGTCAAGTGATTCGGACCAGACTCGACGGGGAGACGTCATCGGACGAAGGAGTCAGCGATGGATACGTTCGACCCGGCAGAGACCGGACACTCAGGGGATCGCTTCGTGATCCGCGGCGGCGCAGTGATGAGCCTCGACCCTGCCGTCGGTGATTTCGACACGGGCGACGTCCTCGTCGACGGGACGACGATCGTCGAGGTTGCACCCCGGATCGACGCGGCCGACATTCCGGTCATCGACGCCACCGGAAAGATCGTCATGCCCGGTTTCATCGATACGCATCATCACCAGTTCGAGACCGGCCTGCGAAGCTTCCTCGCCGACGGACTGCTGTTCGATGACGGTCAACCGCACGGCCGCGTCAACTACTTCGACTACATCCTCGGTCGCTTTGCCGGAGCGTATCGACCCGAGGACGTCTACATCAACACCCTCTTCGGGGCATTGAGTCAGCTCGACTGCGGGGTGACGACGGTGCTCGACGTCTCCCAGATCCACCACACCCCCGACCACTCGAACGCCACAGTCCAGGCACTCAGCGATTCCGGCAAACGGGCTGTCCTCGGCTACTTCGAGGGAAGCGGGCAGCACCCTGACTTCGCGTACCCGGGCGACGCGCAACGTCTGCTCGAAGAGCACTTCTCCTCGACCGACCAATTGGTGACGATGATGATGGGCGGCGAGATCTACCTGCCCGGCTATGAGGAGACCTGGCGTCTGGGGCGCGAGCTCGGTCTGCCGGTCGTCTGTCACGTCGTCGGGAGCTTCGCCGGCATGAGACCCGAGTTCGACAAGGTCGTCGACAGTGGGGCGCTCGGGCCGGACAACCTCTTCATCCACATGACGGAAGTCTCCGATCGGGGTTGGCAGGCGGCGAAGGATGCGGGCGCAAAGGTCTCGGCGGCGGTCCCCATCGAGCTCAACATGCGTCACGGCACCCCGCCGCTGCTCAAGGCGGTCGCGATGGACATGCAGCCGTCCTTGTCGACCGACGTCGAATGCACGATGACGGCGGACTTCTTCACGCAGATGCGTTCGGCCATGACACTGCAGCGCGGGCAGGTCAATCAGATGGTCCTCGACGGTGCCGAGGACGTTCCGGAGTTGGCCACCACGCGGGATGTGCTCCGCTGGGCGACCGTCAACGGTGCGGAGGGTCTGGGCCTTGCCGACCGGGTGGGGTCGCTCACGCCCGGCAAGGAGGCCGACATCCTCATCCTCGACGCCGAGGCGATCAACGTCGCGCCGTTGAACAACGTGCCCGGTGCCGTCGTCTCGCTCATGGAGCGATCGAACGTCGAGTCGGTGATCGTCGCCGGCGCTGTGCGCAAATGGCAGGGTCGACTCCTCGATGTCGACCTCCAGCGGTTGCGCACTCAGCTCGAGGCCTCCCGCGATCATCTCTTCGATGCCGCCGGAATCGAGCGCGATCTCTTCGCCGGCGGGTGACGGCGCATGAGGCGACTGCACCTGAGCCCGCGGCGCTTGTTCGACTCCTGCACCTGAGTCCGCGGCGTTGATCGGTGGCGTGTCCCAGTGATCACCTCCCGAGTCCGTAGTGCTCGGCGAAGGGATCCCAGTCGGGGTCGTCGTGGACCTCGAGTTCGATGATCCGCGCCGCATCGAGTGCCGCCTGCTGCCCACTGAGGTGGGCGATGAGCGCAGCCGTCATGTCCATGCCCGCGGCCACTCCCGACGACGTCCACCGATCGCGATCCTCGACCCACCGCGCGTGCGGCACCCACTCGACATCATCGCCGTGGGTCGCAGCCCACGCGAAGGCCCGCTTGTTCGACGTCGCCCGGTAGCCCTCGAGCAGTCCGGCCGCCGCGAGCACGGCCGAACCCGTGCACACCGAGGTGATGAGCGGCGACGGGGATGCCCACGAGGCGAGCCGGTCGAGGAAGACCTCGTCGTCGACGAGGCGGCGAGTGCCCGCACCGCCGGGGATGAGGACGATGTCAGGAGAGCGGGCACCGGCCAGGGATTCGGTGGCGACCACCTCGGCGCCCTGACTGCTGCGCACCGGACCCGGCTCGTCGGCGAAGTAGGTGACCTCGTACTCCTCGGGCAGGACACTGAGCAGTTCGACCGGGCCGAAGACGTCGAGGAGCTCGAAGCCCTCGAAGAGGACGATTCCCACGCTGCGCTGTGCGGCCATGGACCCATCGTAGAGTGCGCCCCGGACACGGGACCGACGGCGACCGAAGCGCACTGAGGCGACGCGGTCGGCCTGACTGCGGGTGACCTATCATCTGGGTATGACCACGAGATTTCTGCCATGAGGCTGCGCTCGGTCGCGGCGCTCACCGCCGCGCTGCTGCTCACCCTCGCCGGTTGCAGTTCGGGATCGCCTGCGAGCCAGCCGAGCCCGACACCGACGACGAAGCCGGTGCTCAGCGACCCGATCGACCTCGACTACCTCTCCTCGATCATCGTCGACGACGGAGTCGGCCGCGCCCTCGTCACGGACTGGAACGCCCAGAAGGTTCGCGCGATCGATGCGAAGGGAACCGAACTGTGGAGCATGCCCACGCGCGTCGACGACGAACGCGGGGGAGCGGAGGCCTACTCGGTCGGCGACACCGTGGTCATCCACGACTACTCGGGAAAGACCGCGGCCTACTCGTGGGCCGATGGCACGGAACGATGGGCGTACACCCTGCCCGGCGGCAGCGAGTCCTGCCATATGCCCGAAGGCTTCGGACCGCAGACGACGGGAACCGACCCCATCCTCGGCGACGGCGAACTCATCCTCCTCAGCTACTACGGGGCGATCGAGGAACCGGGATGTCAGCCCACCTCGGCGAACGGCAATCTCACCGTCGTCGCTCTCGACCCGAAAACCGGGAAGGAAGCGTGGCCGGCACTGTCGGTCGGGCCGAAATCGCGGACCTTCGGCGGTGCGCGGGTGAACATCTCACCCGACCGGTCGACCGGCTACCTCTCATGGGAGGACGACGGAGACTCGGCGCTCACCCGGATCGACCTGGGCTCCGGGAAGCACTCGACGATCTCCCTCGAGCAGGCGCGTTCGGTCGACGACACCGAGTTCGACTACTACGACGTCATGCCCACCACCGAGGCGGACTCCGCCCTCTACGTCTACGGCACCGACGATCCCGACGACCCGATGAGCTCAGCGGTGACCCGTGCGGCGGTCCTCGACCTCCCGGCCGGGCCGTCGCCGGCATCGAGCCCGGTCATGGCGATCGCCGACACTACGGCGGAGGCGACGATGACAGACACCTTCGACCCGGTATGCACCGTCGACCTCCAGTTCACCCCGAAGGGCGAGGCGACGTGCGTGCAGCCCCAGCTCTACGCCTCGGCGATCAAGTACCAGGGAACGTACGGCGGACTGAAGGCGTGGGAGGCCGATGCCCCCGAGGCGGCCTTCGACTCGATCGGCTTCCCCGGTGCCCCGCAGACCGCACCGGTCGACGGACCCGAGGGCCCGCTCCTCATCGTGCCCGGGCTCGAATCCGGTGTCGACGCACTCGATGCGCGGACCGGTGTGACCGTGTGGTCGGCAGGGGATCCGCGAACCGTCGGCGAGGTGGAGTCGGAGGACGACGGACAGTTCGGAATGCCATGGGGCGGACAGGGAGTGATCCCGGAGCTCGGGCTCGTCGTCGTCACCGATGCGGGGTGGACGCGCTTCTACGACTCGGCGACAGGGAAGACCGTGAGCGAGCGGAAGGAATCCGAGTTCGCCGCTCTGTCCTCTGGGCGACGCTTCGTCCTCGTCTCCGATGAGGATTCGACGACGATGTGGGCCGTCGTCGACCGGTGACCCTAGTTCCGCCGGTCCTCGACGAGCCGGTCGAACGTCGCGCACAGCGGCCAGAACTGGGACTGCGGCAGCGGCGTGCCTGCGAGTGAGGCCTCTAAATAGCTGAGGTGTGCAAGCCAACCGGTCGCGTACGAGTCGATGAGGTCACCGAGTCCCCGGTGGCGCAGGATGAGCATCGCCGTGGGTTGACTCTCCGCGGCCGGTGCGGTGGCGTTCTGCTCCGGGACCGCGTCGAGACCGCGGCCCTCGAGATGGTCGGTGGTCGAGACGGCGACGGCGATGCGGCTCGTCGGTTCGTCGGGAAACGACCAGCTCAGTTCCGCACTGTGCTCGACGGCAGCCCCGCCAACCCGGTCCCCGTCCGCGCCATCCTGGCCGGCACGTTCCTGAGCAGGACGATCCCCGTCAACCTGGTCCCCGTCCGCACCCTTCCCGCCGATCGCGAGCACCTCGGAGCGGCAGAGGTAGCTGTCGGCATGGTCGATGATGATCTCCCCGCCGAGGCGGGTGTCGAAGACGAGCGGACGCCCCAGCCACTCACTGATCGAATCGACGTTCTGCAGGTGCGCCCACACGGCATCGGCGGTCGCAGGCAGCAGCCAGGCGATCGTGAGGCAGTCGGTGCTGCGGTCGGGGTCGAGCTGTGTCACCGGCATCGCGTGTCGCTCCTCGGATCGTCATCGACTGCCTCCGCACGGACGGGACCGGGTGCCGTACTCATGGTCCGCGCCTCGGCGAAGAGCCCTCTGCCCCGAGATTAGCGGAACTGCGCACCCGCGTGACAGACCGAACCGGCCTCAGGCCTTGTACTCTGTCGTCTATGGACACGGCAGAGGAGTTCGCGCCACTGGTTCTCATGGTCCTCGTCGTGTGCGTGTCCCCGCTGCTGGCCAGAGCCTCCCGCGGCTGGGTGCCCGACACCGTGTGGCTCCTCCTCGGTGGGCTCCTCATCGGTCCGTCGGTCCTCGGCCTCGCCGCGCCGAGCGAAAGCCTCGGCCTGCTCTCCGAGATCGGACTCGGCCTCCTCTTCCTCCTCGCCGGCTTCGAGATCGACCCGCAGGCGATGCGCTCCCGCCAAGGCCGGCTCGCCTGGCTGGTATGGGCGGTCAGCTTCGCCCTCGCCGTCGTCTTCACCGCCGTCTTCGCCGGTGAGATCGGCTTCTTCGGCTGGGCGGCCGTCGGCATCGCCCTGACCTCGACCGCGCTCGGCACGCTCCTGCCGATCCTCAGCAACGCCGGCGTGCTGCGAACTCCCGTGGGCGCGGGCACGATGGTCCACGGCGCCGTCGGCGAACTCGGTCCCGTGCTCGCCATGGCCCTGCTGCTGACCGGCCGCGACTTCTCCCTCAACGCCCTCGTCCTCGTCGCCTTCGTCATCATCATGGTCCTCACCGTCGTCCTGCCCCTCCACCTCGGCAGCCGCATCCCCGCCCTGCGCCGCGCCCTCATCGACGGCGCCAGCGGCACCTCGCAGCTCGTGCTGCGGGTCATCATGCTCGTCCTCATCAGCCTGATGTTCCTCTCCGCCGTCCTCGACCTCGACGTCGTCCTCGGGGCGTTCATCGCGGGCATGCTCGTGCGCAGGATCGCCCCCGCCGAGGCGACCGATCGTCTCGAGACCGGCTTGCAGACCTTGGGGTTCTCCTTCTTCATCCCCGTCTTCTTCGTCTACTCGGGCATGGGCATCGCCGTGGCCGCCGTCGCCGAGGCGCCGCTCATGCTCCTCGGATTCTTCGCCGCGATCGTCCTCCTGCGCGGACTCCCGCTCGTCCTCGGCGAACGGTTCCTCCACATCACCCCGGGCGTCACGGGACTGCGCCAGCAGACGCAGATCGGCCTCTACGGGGCCACCGGACTGCCGATCATCGTCGCCGTGACCTCCCTGGCCGAGAGCTCCGAGCTGATCACCGCCGAGGTCGGCTCCCTCCTCGTCCTCGCAGGGGCCTGCACGGTGCTCATCCTCCCGGCGCTCGCCGCGCTCCTTCAGGCGACAGCGCCCACGACGGGGACAGATCCCGCCGAGGCGGGGCCCGCGGTGGACGGACAGCGGTGAACTTCCGCGGTGAACCGCCTCGGCGGACCCCCTCGATGAACCGCCTCGACGAATCGGCTCGACGAACCGACTGCGGCCCGGAGCTGAACTCTTCGTATCGGATGGTTGTAAGTTAAATAACTGATGGGTAACGTGGGTGAGCGTTGTGCCTGGTGGCAGACCTGAGTCTCAGAGCGTGACTCAGCGGTTACCGCGATTCGATGGTCCGGTGACTGTTGTCGCACATGTCCGAGAGGTAGGCTCAACGGTGCATGAGACGACAGACGGAGGCAGAGATGGCGGATATGAAGAAGGTGCTCCACAGCCTGACTCGTAACCCCGCCACCCGACGCATCGGGGCGCTGTCGGGCAACACGAAGGGCATCGACGGCGACGACAAGACAGCCGCTGACAGCCCCGAATCGACGGACCCCGGGCAAGATACCGGGCACGACGCCGGCACCGATCGTCGCCGCGGACGCGGCAGCCAGGGCAACGGCGGCAGTCGCAGGGATCGCGATTCCTCCGGTAAGGACCGCCTCGGCGAGGATCCGACCGACGACACCGACACGAACGGGCCGGGCGCGAACGGACCCGGCGGCAACGGCAGGCGGCCGCTGCCGCACGTCGGGGAGCTCACCTCTGCGAGCGAAGACGCGATCGTCGACCCCTCCGAGGCGATCCTCGAGAGCATCGACCTCGATTCGTGGAAGTGGCCGGAGTACTTCGCGTTCGCGCTCACCCGGATGGAGGAGATCTTCCCCAGCGCCGGGATTCCGCGCGGCATCGGCTCCGTGAGCGAATACGTCTCCCAGGACAACGACTTCCGACCCCTGAAGATCGACGCGAAGAAGTGGGCCGCGGCCGACGATGAGGGCTGGGCGACGATCGGCGACGTGCTCGAGAACACCTACACCGACGCCTGGCTCGTCACCCGCGGCGGCGTGGCCATCGCCGAGGAGTACGCGTGGCCGATGAAGCCCGCGCGCCGGCACATGCTCTTCTCCGTGAGCAAGTCGATCGTCTCGATCGTCGTCGGCGCCCTCGCCGATGCGGGGATGCTCAGCGTCGACGACCTCGTCACCACCCACATCCCCGCGCTCTCCGAGAGCGGATACGCCGGCGCCACCGTCCGGGACCTCCTCGACATGCGTTCGGGGGTGAAGTTCTCCGAGGAATACCTGACGAAGGGCTCGGAGATCCGCAGCCTCTTCGAAGCCGTCGATTTCGCGCCCCGGACCCCCACCTCGGCGCATGGGATCAAGGACTTCCTCACGAAGCTCACGAAGGTCCGCGACCACGGCAGCTCCTTCGTCTACCGCAGCTGTGAGACCGACGTCCTCGCATGGATCTGCGAGAACGTCGTCGGCCGTCCCTTCGCCGTCGTGGCCAGCGAGTTCGTGTGGTCGCGGATCGGTGCCGCCCATGCCGCGCAGGTCTGCCAGGACCGGTGGGGCGGGTCGATCGCCGACGGCGCGATCAGCACGACGCTGCGCGACCTCGGGCGCTTCGGCGAGATGATCGCCCGGGGAGGCGTCAACGCGGACGGGACCCGGGTGGTCTCGCAGGCGTGGATCGATGACATCTTCGCAGGCGGTCCTGACTCGGCCCAGGTCTTCGCCGACTCCCCGTCAGGACAGTCGTACCCGGGCGGGATGTACCGCAGCCAGTTCTGGGTGCCCTCGGCCAACCGCGACGTCGTCATCGGCATCGGCATCCACGGCCAGATGCTCTACGTCGACCGGGCCACCCAGACCGTCGGCGTCAAGCTCTCCTCCGATCCCGAGCCGGTGTCCCTGGCCGCCCAGCACGGGACCCTGGCCATGTTCGAAGCCATCACCGAGGCTGTTCCCGTCGAGGCGGTCCCTCCCACGCCGTCCGCCGTGCCCGAGAAGGCAGTGGCCCCGGGTCCGCTGACGGGTGTCGCCGAGGCGCGCGCCGGGCTTCCCGCGGCCGTGGGCACTGCGGTACCCGGCAGTGATGTTCCCAGCGGTACTGCGGCTGCTCCCGGTGCGGCGGGGGCAGGGGCCCCGGCACCGGCGGGGCTCGTCGCCGGAAGCGGAGGCGCGGGAATCACTGCGGGTGGCAGCGGAGGCGCAGTCGCCGCCGTGCCCGGCGTCATCCCCGGCGGCTACGCATACTGAGCGGGCTCTCACTGCCTAGACTTGAGGCACGATGACAGCCGACGATCTCCTGCCCCAGCCTCGGCGCAGTGCACGCCGCGAACCGCACCGCATCGCCGTGCTCGCGCTCGACGGGGTCTCAGCGATGGACCTCGGCGTCCCGGTCCAGGTCTTCGGGGCCGAGTCGAACAGCGTCACCGGGCAGGTGAGCGGGTCGGCGACGACCGCGACCGCCTGGCCGTACTCGGTCGTCGTCTGCGGCGTCGAGGCCGGAACGGTCACCGGCTCCGATGGTCTGGCATACGCACTCGACCGGGGCCTCGACGCCCTGGCCGAGGCCGATACGATCCTCATCCCCGGTGCCGCCTCGGCGGTCGACGGGGAACCTCAGGCAGCCGTCATCGGTGCCCTCCTCACAGCCTTCGAGCGGGGAGCGCGGATCGCAGCTCTGTCGACCGGCACCTTCGTCCTTGCCCGCACGGGGCTGCTGTCGGGTCGGCGGGCGACGACGCACTGGTCGACGGCGCAGGCGCTGGCCCGGCGGTATCCGACGATCGACGTCGACGAGAACGTCCTGTTCATCGACGAAGGGCAGCTGCTCACCTCGGCGGGCGCCGCCTCGGCGATCGACCTCTGCCTCCATCTCATCCGCAGCGATCACGGGGTCGGGCTGTCCAATCAGGTGGCCCGGCGGCTCGTCGCCGCCGCCTATCGCAGCGCCGGTCAGGCGCAGTATGTGCCGCGCAGTGTGCCCGAACCCCTGGGCGACGTCTTCGCCGACACCCGGCAGTGGGCGCTGCAGCACATCGGGGAGGAGCTCACGCTCGCGCAGCTCGCGGCCAATGCGGGGGTGTCGGTGCGGACGTTCTCACGACGGTTCGTCGAGGACACCGGGTACACGCCCATGCAGTGGGTGCTGCGCGCCCGCGTCGACCTGGCCCGAGAGTTGTTGGAGAACAGCGACCTGGGGATCGAGCAGATCGCTGACCAGGTCGGACTCGGCACGGGGGCGAATCTGCGGATGCACTTCCAGCGCATCCTCTCGATCTCCCCGAACGAGTATCGCCACTCGTTCTCCGGATGAGCCGAGGGCTGGCGCGAGTCGGTTCTCGGGAGTCCGGGGCACGCCACCCGGTGGGCGATCTCCGCGCAATCGACCTTGTGGCCGGAAACTTGCGCTCTCTGGCAATAAGACTGGCAAGAACCTTTCGCAGACTGTCGTGCTGGCCACTGTTGCCGATGCTCCGAACTCGAGATCATGGTGATGTACCGGTTATCAGACCTCCCAAGGAGAGACATTGACCCGCATCGCCATCAACGGATTCGGTCGCATCGGTCGCGCCACCCTGCGCGCACTGAGCGAGCGCAACAGTGAGATCGACGTCGTCGCGATCAACGACCTCGGTGACCTCGAGGAGCTTGCCCGTCTGCTCAAGTTCGACACCACGCTGGGACGATTCCCGGGGACTGTCGAGGCCTCCGGCGACAGCCTCGTCGTCAACGGACATTCGATCCGCGTCTTCGCTGAGAAGGATCCCACTCAGCTGCCGTGGGGCGACCTCGACATCGACGTCGTCCTCGAGGCCACCGGCCGTTTCACCAAGGCCGACAAGGCCCGCGCGCACATCGAGGCCGGTGCCAAGAAGGTCCTCGTCAGCGCCCCCTCGAAGGGTGCCGACGTCACCCTGGCCTACGGTGTCAACACCGAGGCGTACACCCCCGATGCGACGATCATCTCCAATGCCTCGTGCACGACGAATGCGCTCGCGCCGCTCGCGAAGGTCCTCGACGACCTCGCCGGCATCGAACACGGGTTCATGACGACCGTCCACGCCTACACCGGCGACCAGAACATCGTCGACGGACCGCACAAGGATCCCCGCCGAGCCCGTGCCGCCGCCGCGAACATCATCCCCACCTCGACCGGTGCGGCGAAGGCCATCGGCCTCGTGTTGCCGAGCCTCGACGGCAAGCTCAGCGGCGATGCGATGCGCGTGCCGGTGCCGGTCGGTTCGATCGTCGAACTCAACACGACGGTGTCGAAGGACGTCACCCGCGACGAGGTGCTCGCCGCCTACCGTGCGGCCGCGGACGGTCCGCTCAAGGGCGTCCTCGACTACGAGGAGGAGCCGGTGGTCTCCTCCGACATCGTCGGTCAGCCCGCCTCCTCGATCTTCGACGCCGAGCTCACCCGCGTCGACGGCCGCAACATCAAGGTCGTCGCGTGGTATGACAACGAGTGGGGCTTCTCCAACCGCGTCGTCGACAACCTCGAGCTCATCGGCCGCAGCTGAGCGGTCCGCCGGTTTCCGTGCGGAGTATCTGCGCGGACCGGTTGCGTAGACAACCGCGCCAGCTCAGCCGCTGACCGCGCACTGAATGCCGTGTGGGGCGCTCCTCGAATCGAGGGGCGCCCCACACTGCTGTGATCGTGCGCATGCCGGCTTCGGTGCGGCGGCCCGCATGCTCGGTGTGACGGGCCCATAGGCTCAGACGGGCGCTTGCAGCCTCGGTGCAGCGGCCTGCTCAGCCTGGTGCCGGAGCCTCACACGTCGTCGGCTCCGGTCGTGCCGCCTTCGTTCTCCCAGCGCTCGACGGCGCGGACCTTGAGGCGGTTGAACTTCAGGCGGACTCCGTAGCCGCCGTCGCTGTCATCGGGGACGAACCGGGCGCCGTAGTGTTCGAGGGCGAGGACGAGGCGACGTTCCTGCTCCGCGGTGAGGTCGTCGCGGCACTTCTCGTAGTCCTTGAGGGCTGCCTTGTCGATCTCGGCCTGCACGGCGACGTCCTTGAGGGACACCTGGGTGAGGATGCGGGCGGCACGGGCCAAGGGGCCGTCGATGATGATCTCTTCGCTGCTCATGTCCTAACCCTGCCAGATGGCCATCGTGCCTGCCAAGGCGGGGTGTCGGCTGACCTGGGGCGGCAGTCTTCCGTTGCTGGAGCTACCAGACGAAATTCCTGTTCTATTCCGCGCCGATGATGTCGTGTCAGTGCCGATGGTTACGCTGTTCGTCAATCTCGCGGCCGCTGGGGCCCGAGCAGCCGCACCGCATCGCGCGGTGCCTGATGGAAGGTCAGATCAATGGAGATCACGACAGAGAGCGTTCGACGTCTGGCGAATCGCTGCCGAGACGTCACCGACACCGAGGCGGGCCCGCGCGGCCCGATCGGCTACCCGCTGAGTCTTGCGCTGTGCATCATCGACGCGATCTACTCCACCGGGTCGCATCCGACCGCGGTTGGGAACATCGTCGACCGCTACATCGCCAGACATGGGAATGCCGACGGCGCGAAGTCCCTGCGGTATTCGATCGCCTCGGTCGGCGGGGAGAGAGCATGGGCGGAGACGGTGGCCCACAATCTCAAACCGGCCAGCACGCAGGCGGGCGCGCCGCTCAAGGCCGCAGTCATCGATCAGGCGACGAGGCTCATGGCCGATCTCGACATCGAAACGGTTCCCGATCTGCTCTCGGCAGTCGAGGCGAACCCCGAGGATAACGAGGTGCTCAGCGGGTGGACGACCCTGCCGAGCCAGAGTTCGAAGGTGACGTTCTTCCACCTCCTCGCCCTTGCCGGATCCGCTCATTTCGAACCGGATCTTCGGGTCCGACGGTTTCTCACGGACATCACCTGCGAGTTCCTCCCTCCTTTCGCCGAGGTGGGTCCCGGTGACGACGACCACCCCGGTACCGCTGAATATGAGAGCCGCTTCGCCGAGGCGGTCGATACGGAGCCGTCCGACGAGGAGGTCGGCGAGGCGGTCGTCGAGGAGGGGGCGGGTCTCGGAGATGAGTGGGCCGGCCCCGGTGGAGACTGGTCGCCGGCAAACGGTCGGTGGGACTTCAGCGGCCCGGGATTCGGCGATCACCCGATGGAGGCAGACGACGCCCGCCGCCTCATCAGCGAGACCGCCGATGTCCTCGGAATGCGCGTCGATGAGCTCGGGCGACTCGTCTGGCAGCTGGCTCACGGACGCATCCGGCCGCCACGTCGCAGGCAGGACACCGAAGCGTGGAGCGGCCTCGCCATCAGTGCGGGGTGAGCCGTCGACAGCGAGGGGCGATCACCTGACCTCAGCCCTTCTGCTTCGCCTTCCGGTTCTCCTTGACGAAGGCGAAGACGAAGACTCCGACGATGAGGGCGATCGTCACCCACAGCGAGTATTTGTCGATGACCTTGAGGACGTCGACGGCGGCCCTGCCGAGCTGATAGCCCAGCAGCGCCCAGAGCAGGGTGAAGAGCATGCTGCCGAGGAAGTTCGCGGCAAGGAAGAGCCTCAGACGCATACCCGTCCACCCGGCGACGATGTAGACGAGCGGCTGGGGCACACCGGGGCACGGGGCGATGAGCGTCATGAGGAAGAGTGCCCACTTGGGGATGCGCTTGAGCCGATCGATGCGGCGAAGCTGACGCTCATCCTGGGCGAAGAGGCGCAGCACCCCGTCGGCCCAGCGTCGTCCCGCGAGCCAGAACGCCCAATCGAGTTTCACCATGCCGATGAACCCGGCGAGGATGACCAGCCACAGCGGAATCTCGCCGACGCGGGCATAGGCACCGGCCGCAACGATCGCCGTCTTCGCGCCGTTGATGAATTCCTGGAGCACCGGCGCGTTGACGAGCATCCACGGTCGCACCGGCAGCAGCGCGAGATAGATGACCGGGACGCCGATGATGATGAAGAGGAGGAGTTTGTCGAGCGGAGCGGCCTTGCCCTGCCACGGTTTGATCGCTGCCCAGGGGTTCTCCTCGGCGGCCGGCTTCTCTCCGGACTCCTCACCGGTGCCGTCCGGCTCCTCGCCCGCCGAGGCGGTGGTCCCGGCTGATTCGGAAGAGGCGTCGGGGGTGGCCGCCTGAGCGTCGCGGTCCTCGACGGAAGAGCCGCCGGTCTCAGCGGAGGACTCGTCGCGGCGGATGGACTCGTCGTGGCGGCGTTCCTCGCTGATGGCATCTCCTGCGACTGCGTCGACGGTGGGCGTTCACAGTATCGCACGACAGCCCGGAGTCTGCTTAAGAAGACTCTCATCGCCGACGACTCGACAAAGCCGACCCCCCTTGGGCAGGGTGGACAGTGTGGGGCGACACTCGAAGTTTCTCAGCGCGGCGGTGACCGGGCTGGTCGTTGTTCTCGCCGGATTGGCCTTCGTCATCGTCCGCGGCACCGCCCAATCGCAGACACCCGACCTCACCCCGGTCCACGTTTCTCCCACCCCGACTGATCCGGGCGGAAGCGCAGAAGAAGACCCCGCCGATGCCGACGCCGGCGGCTCAGGTGACGGACGCTCACCTGGAGGAGGCGCGTCGGCCTCCGGCGATGCGTCATCGCAGGGACAGGGCGAACTCCAGCACAGCTACGAACCGGCCCCGAACCCGCCGCGAGAAGTGCCCGACGACGATGACGCAGACGACTCAGGCGACGACGATGACGACGACGATGACGGAGATGTCGATGACGACGACTGATCGTCGCATCAGGCTCACCGTCGAGAACCGTCTGACCATCGCGGTCTCCGTGCTCTCGGTCCTCACTCTCACGATCGTCGGACTGGTCCTCTACTCGGTGGAGTCGAACAACGTGTCCAATCGCATCTCGTCCTCGATGTCACAGGAGATCGGGGAGATGCGGGCATTCGCCCAGACCGGCGTCGACCCCGAGACCGGTCGACCCTTCGTCTCCATCGACCACATCCTCGGTCAGTTCCTCGCCCAGAACCAGCCGGATGCCCACGAAGCCCTCTTCGCGTTCCTCAGCGACGGACGGGTCCTCTACCAGGGCGAACCGAGCGCACTCGTGCGCGGCTCGCAGCCCCTCGAACGGGCGGTCGCTGCGGAATCGGACCAAGGAGGGGAATTCTCGCTGCGCGTCGACGGCAGCGAGTACGTGGGCTTTGTCCTCCCCGTCGCAAGCGTCACCTCGAGCAGCGAGGCGACCAGCACCTCATCCGCTTCGCCCCCTGCCCCATCGGCCGCGCCCACGTCAGCGGGAGCGCCTGCAGGCGGCTCGGCCGGAAGCGGCGGTGTCGACCCGGAGAGCGCACGCGGGTCGTTCGTCATCGTCACCAACGCCACCGCCAGTCGGGCCGACCTCACACAGGTCATGCAGCTCTACGTCGTCGTCGCCCTCTTGGCGACGCTGATCATCTCCGGCATCTCCTCCGTCCTCGCCCGACGTCTGCTCTCCCCGGTGACAGAGCTCAGGCAGACCGCACAGTCGATCTCCGGCGGCGATCTGAGCAATCGGCTCGAAACCCGCGGCAACGACGACATCGCCGAACTCGGTCGCACCTTCAACGCGATGCTCGACCGCCTCGAATCCTCGTTCGCGGCCCAACGGCAGTTCCTCGACGATGTGGGTCACGAACTGCGGACGCCCCTGACGATCCTCAGCGGTCACCTCGAGACCATGAACGCCGCCGATGTCGACGATGTCGACGAGACTCGGGCGCTCCTCCTCGACGAGACCGACAGGATGGCCCGACTCGTCGAAGAGCTCCTCGTGCTCGCCCGGTCCCGCCGGCCCGATTTCGTCCGCCCGGAGACGGTCGATGTTCCGAGCCTTCTCGACGATGTCCTCGCCAAGGCGACAGGACTGGCAGACCGGCAGTGGCAGATCGAGGTTCCCGCCCACCTCGAGCTGCGCGCCGACCGTCAGCGACTCACCCAGGCGCTCCTCCAGCTGGCGGCGAACGCCGTCGACCACACCGACGACGCCGGCACGATCACCTTCGGCGCCGAGGAGGACGCGACGCACGTTCACCTCTGGGTGCGCGACGACGGTGAAGGGGTGCCCCCGGAGATCGCCGCGGACATCTTCGACCGCTTCACCCGCGGAACCTCGGAGGGCGATGGCTTCGGGCTCGGTCTGTCCATCGTCGGCGCCATCGCCCACGCCCACGGCGGCACCATCGTCCTCGACCCCACCGAGGAGGGTGCCCGGTTCCGTCTGATCCTGCCGAAAGGACACCCGTGAAGAGAATTCTCGTCGTCGAGGACGAAGACCGGATCTCCTCGTTCATCGCCAAGGGCCTCGGTGCCGCCGGATTCGCAGCAGAGATCGCCGCGGACGGCATCACCGGCCGTGACCTGGCGGTGACAGGCGAGTTCGACCTCCTCGTCCTCGACATCGGACTGCCCGGCCTCGACGGCTTTCGCGTCCTCGCACAGCTGCGCGAACAGCGCCCGACGCTTCCCGTCCTCGTCCTCACCGCGCGGGACAACGCCGAGGACACGATCTACGCCCTCGAATCCGGGGCCGTGGACTACATGATCAAGCCGTTCCGCTTCGGTGAACTGCTCGCCCGCATCCGGCTGCGGCTCAAGGAGACCGTGCAGGAGGTCCCCACGACCGAACTGACGCGCGGTGATGTGCGCATCGACCTCCTCGGTCGCCAGGTCTGGGTCAGGGACCGTGCCGTGGACCTCTCGGCCAGGGAGCTCTCGTTGGCCGAGATCCTGCTGAAGAACCGCGGCAACGTCCTCTCGAGAGAACAGCTGCTCTCCCACGTGTGGGGATTCGACTTCGACCCGGGCTCCAACGTCGTCGACGTCTACGTCGGCTACCTGCGGCGCAAGCTCGGAAGCGACTTCGTCACCACGGTCCGAGGGTTCGGCTATCGCGTCGACTGACCTGATGAGAGGTCTCTCATCCTCGTCTCATCGCGACCTTAGTCTTCGCGACCACGCTGAAGGGTATGACAGAGAACCTGAGAATCGCGCTCTTCTCCCATGACTCCCTGGGCCTGGGCCATATCCGCCGGAACCGTGCGCTCGCCTTCGCGCTGGCCGCTCAGCTGCCGGAACTCACGGGACGCTCGGTGAGCGGACTCCTCATCGCCGGCAGCCCCGAGGCCGCCCGCTTCGACCTGCCCGGCGGCTGGGACTGGGTGATCCTCCCGGGCGTGACACCATCGGCCGGCGGCTACGCCCCGCGCGCGCTCGCCTCGACGATGGAGGGACTCAAGAGCCTGCGATCGGCGGCCATCACAGCGGTCCTCGAACAGCAGCAGCCCGACCTCTTCATCGTCGACCGGCATCCTTTCGGCATCGACGGCGAGCTGACCGAGGCGCTCGGCCGGGCCCGCACCCACGGGACCCGCACGGTGCTCGGCCTCAGGGAAGTGCTCGACGACCCCGCTGTCATCGCCTCGGAATGGGCACGTGTCGGCGGTCCCGGCGCGGTCGCCTCGGCGTTCGACGAAGTGTGGATCTACGGCGATCCGGAGGTCTACGACCCGCGCACCACCGGCGAAGTGCCCACCGAACTCGCCCGCCTGGCCAGAACCACCGGCTACCTCAGCCTCACCCAGCGGGAGAAGGTCGCATCCTTCGCCGATCCGGTCCTCAGCGCGGCAGAACCGTTCGTCCTGACCTGCCTCGGCGGCGGATCGGACGGAGCGGCCCTGGCCGAACGCGCCATCCTCGCCGCGCCGCCCGACGGCCACCGGCACATCGTCGTCGTCGGCCCGCAGATGCAGTCCGCCGAGGTCGACCGCCTCACCCGGTCAGCCCCCGAACGGGCGCACATCGTCCGGCACTGCCCGGACATGCCCGGACTCATCGCCCGCGCCGCTGCCGTCGTCTGCATGGGCGGGTACAACACGATGGCCGAGGTCATGGCCACCGCGACCCCGGCCCTCGTCGTTCCCCGGGTCGGTCACCGGGAGGAGCAGCCTCGTCGAGCCCGAGCGCTCTCCGCCGCCGGAGCCCTCGAATCCTGCCTTTTCGCCGAGGCGACTCCCGAATCCCTCGGCGACTGGTTCGCCCGGTGGGTCGGGTCGACGATGTCGAGAGGGCACATCGACCGCAGCGGCCTGCACACCGTCCCCCGCCTCGCCGCTGAGCTGCTCGGCCAGGTCAGCGCAGTGCCGCTGGCGACCACGACCGCCCGCCCCCATCCCACTCTCACCGAGGAGGCCCGCTGTGCCGTCTGAGACCGCCGTGACGCCGATCCCGCCTCGGCGGGGCTACGTCCTCAAGATGTATCCCCGCTTCTCCGAGACCTTCATCGTCTCCGAGATCCTCGCCCGCGAAGCGGCGGGTGAGGACATCGTCATCTTCTCCCTGCGTCCCTGCACCGACGCGCGGTTCCATCCCGAGCTCGCCAGGGTCAGAGCCCCGGTCATCCACGTTCCGCGGCCCTCGAGCGCTCGTGGCTTCTGGGAGCTGTGGCAGGAGGCGAACGCGGACCCGGTCGTCGCGCAGGCGGCAGCCGAGCACCTCGGCGAGCTGCTCGACCTCGACCACGACGACGTCGCCCAGGGCCTCGCGGTCGCCCGGCTGGCCCGGGACCACGGCGTGACCCATCTCCATGCGCACTTCGCGTCGGTGTCGACGACGATCGCCCGAGCGGCCTCGCTGCTCACCGGCATCCCCTACTCGTTCACCACGCATGCGAAGGACATCTTCCACGACAGCGTCGTCACCGCCGATCTCGCCCGCAAGGCCGCCGACGCCCACCACATCGTCGCGATCAGCGATTTCAACAGGGCATTCCTGGCCGCTCGGCTCGGCCCGGCCCTGGCGAAGAAGATCCATGTCGTCCGCAACGGCCTCGAGATCGACCGCTTCCCCTACCGTCCCGCACGCCCCGCGACGACGACACCGGCGCTGCTGGCCGTGGGCCGACTCGTCGAGAAGAAGGGCTTCGCCCATCTGCTCGACGCGCTCGCCCTGCTCGCTCGACAGGGACGGCGCTGTCGCCTCGACCTCGTCGGCACTGGCCCGCTCGAGGCGGACCTGCGAGCGCAGAGCACCGCACTCGGCCTCGACGACGCCGTGACGATGCACGGGGCACTGACCCAACGGGAGGTCCAGGCGATGGTCGACGGGCACGACATCCTCGTCGCCCCGTTCGTCCCCGCCTCCGACGGCAATGTCGACGGTCTGCCCACCGTCCTCCTCGAAGGCATGGCCGCGGGCATCCCCTGCATCGCAGGAAGTGTGACCGCCGTGCCGGAGATCGTCGTCGACGGAGTGACCGGGTGGCTCGTCGACGGCACCGACCCGGGGGCGATCGCAGCCGCCGTCGCCGAGGTGGTCGACCGACGAGCAGACGACCCGGAGTCGCTGCGACGGATCACCGACACAGCCCGTGACCGCGTCTGCGCCCTCCACGACTCCCGCGTGCAGGCCGAGGAGCTCGCAGCACTCATCGCCGCTCCCGCAGAAGAACTCGAGGTCGCCTCATGAGAATCGCCTACCTCCTCCTCGACCCCGGCATCGGGGTGTTCGGCACGAAGGGCGCGAGCGTCCACGTGCAGGAGGTCATCCGCACGTTCCGGTCCCTCGGTCATGAGGTCACCGTGTTCTGCACACGCACAGACACCGAGGTGCCCGCCGATCTGGCCGATCTCGACGTCGTGCGCCTCGACCTTCCCGCGGGGCTCGATCGGGGCAGTCGGGAGGTCGAACTGCTGCGGGTCTCCGACGCGCTCGCCGATCTGGTGGCCACGCAGCACCCGGAGACGGAACTCGTCTACGAGAGATACTCCCTGTTCTCGACGGCCGGTGCGCGGATCAGTGACCGTCTCGATGTTCCCCTGCTCCTCGAGGTCAACGCACCGCTCATCGACGAACAGCGCACTCACCGTGGTCTGGTCCACGACGACCATGCCGCTGCGGCCACCGCGGTCAGCTTCGGTCGGGCACGGCGCCTCGTCTGCGTCAGCGACGCCGTCGCGGACTGGGTGCACAGAGAGCACCCGGGGCTGCCCGATGTGACCGTCGTGCCCAACGGCGTCGACACCGACCGGATCGTCCCCGGACAGGGGGGAGACGGTCCGGTGCGCATCGGCTTCGTCGGCACCCTCAAACCGTGGCACGGCACCGACCGACTGCTGAGCGCCTGCGCAGGACTGCGAGGACCGTTCGCACTCGACATCGTCGGACACGGGCCCGAAGCCGAGACCCTCGCCGAGCTCGCCGCCGACCTCGGGCTGGGCGACCGAGTCACCTTCCACGGTGCGCTCGCCCCCGCTGAGGTTCCCGCCCGGCTGCGCGCCTTCGACATCGCTGCGGCCCCCTACCCGTCGGGGCCGAACTACTTCTCACCGCTCAAGGTCTACGAGTACATGGCCGCAGGGCTGCCCACGGTCGCCTCGGCAGTCGGAGCCCTCCCCGACCTCATCGACGGAACCGGGCTGCTCGTCCCGCCCGATGACACCGGCGCCCTCACCGCCGCGCTCCAGACGCTGCTGGACGACCCTGCGCTGCGCACCCGCATGGGAGACACGGCCCGCGCCCAGGCGGTGGCGAACCATTCGTGGGCCCGTCGCGTCCGCGACATCCTCGACCCCGTCCTCCAGGAGACCGCATGAAGCTCCGCCCGAAGCGCACCGCCGCTCAGCGCGCCGCCGACGACCGGCACGGTGGTCGGCCGGCGGGGACATCCTCCGCCCCGCCGACCGCCACCGCTCTGCGCCGGACCCTGCGCATCATCACCCCGCATCTGAGCCGGCACACGTGGCTGATCATCGCGGGCCTCGCCGCGCTGCTGGCCGATGTCGTCTTCCGCATCCTCGAGCCGTGGCCGATCAAGATCGCCGTCGACGCGGTCACCGCAGCGCTCGGAGCGAACATCGGCACGAGCTTCGGCCTCGGTTCGGGGCCGGCGACGACACTGGCCGCAACGGCGATCGGGCTGGCCGTCATCGTCGCCGGACGCGCACTGGCCAACTACACGTCGACGATCTGCTTCGCCCTTGTCGGCGCCAGGGTGGCCACCCAGCTGCGCTCCCGGGTCTTCGACCACATCCAGGCGCTGTCGCTGAAGTACCACTCCCGCGCCTCGATCGGCGACACCTCGCAGCGTCTCGTCGGCGATATCGGCCGTCTCCAAGAGGTCGCCGTCACCGCGGGACTGCCCCTGCTCGGCAACATCATCACCCTCGCCCTGCTGCTCGTCGTCATGGTCGTCCTCGACCCGGTGCTCTCAGCGATCGTGCTCGCCACCGCCGTCGTCTACGGTCTCCTCTCACGGTTCTCGACACCGAAGATCACGACCGCCTCACGATCGACGCGCAAGGGAGAGGGCCGCCTCGTCGGATCCGCCGCCGAAGCCCTCGGGGCGATCCGCGTCGTCCAGGCCTACGGGCTCGAACGTACGGTGGCTGCCGACTTCGCCGACGGCAACGAACGCGCGCTGCGGGCCGGGGTCCGCGCCCGTCGCCTCGCCGCCGGTCTCGAACGTTCGACGGATGTCCTCGTCGGCATCTCCCAGGCGCTCGTCCTCGCCTTCGGCAGCTATCAGGTGCTCCGAGGTGCGATGACGCCCGGAGATCTGGTCCTCTTCCTCCTCTATCTCAAGATCGCGATGAAGCCGCTGCGCGATATGGCGAAGTACACCGGACGCATCGCCCGCGCCACCGCCTCGGGAGAGCGGATCGCCGATCTCCTCGACGAGCCGATCGAGATCGCCGACCGTCCGGATGCACTGACGATGGGCCCGGTGAGTGGGGACGTCGTCTTCGACGGCATCCGGTCCCAGGACGGGCACGGCCGCCCGCTCTTCGACGGACTCGACCTCCTCATCCCCGCCGGGCAGAGGGTCGGGATCCTCGGCGCCTCCGGGGCGGGCAAATCGACCCTGACGAGCTACCTGCTCCGCCTGGCCCAGCCCGAAGAGGGACACATCTACCTCGACGGCTACGACACCGCCAAGGTCACCCGGTCCTCCCTGCGCGGCAGTGTCTCGGTCCTCCTCCAGGAGTCGGTGCTCTTCGCCGCCAGCGTGCGGGAGAACATCCGCTACGGGCGCCTCGACGCCACCGACGCCGAGGTGGAGGCCGCCGCCCGCGCGGCCCGCGCCGATGAGTTCATCCGGGAGCTTCCCGACGGGTACGACACAGTGCTGGGCAACCGCGGGGACACGCTCTCCGGAGGTCAGCGGCAGCGGCTGGCGATCGCCCGCGCCCTCGTCCGCTCCGCTCCCGTCGTCGTCTTCGACGAGGCGAGCACCGGACTCGACCCGCGCACCCGAGCGCAGGTCACCGAATCGCTGTGGGCGCTCACGGAGGGACGCACCGGCATCGTCATCACCCACGACGTCGCAATGGTCAGAGGCCTCGACCGAGTCGTGTGGCTCGAAGGCGGCCGGATCGTCGAGGACGGTTCGCCCCAGGTTCTCGCCGCCGACCCGTCGAGCCGGCTCGCCCAGTGGATGCGCGACCAGGACGATGGTCAGGGCAGCGACCGGTTCGCCGAGGCTGCCCCGGCCCGGATCCGGTCCGCGGTCACCCGCAGGGGCGGGCAACCGCGGCGATCGACGGCCGTGGAAGCAGGGGCGCACCGATGACGACGCTCGAGACCACACCACCGGTGCCCGGCCACGCCCGCGGCCTCGGCGTGCCCTTCGTCGACGAGCTGCGTTCGGACTCCGCGCTCAGCGCTCGCCTCGGGTTCCCTGTCCGCCCCGTGCGGATCCGCGTCAAACCCGGCCGCAGTGCGATCGTCGCGTGGCAGCGGCTCGGGGGCGAGGGCCTGGCCGGGTGGGGGTGGTCGGCGGTGATGCGGGATCCCGACAAGCTGGGCAACCTCGATCGGCGTGCCGCACGCAGCGGGGAGGCTCTCCACCGTCACGCGGTCGGCGATGGCGGTTTCGTCCTGCTCAGCGGGGGAGTGCGCGCGGATCCGAAGCTCGGGCGGCTCATCGGGCGGGCCGCTCGGGCCATCGACATCGACACGTGCGCCGTCGTCGGCTGCAACCCCGGGCGCAGGGTGCTGCTGCGCCATCCCGGCCGCACGGTCATGGCAGCGGGAGCAGACACGGCGGACGGCGGCGGTGGTGTCGAGCTCGTGCGGATCGGCGCCGATTCCTTCGACCATATGATCACCGCCTCGGCGTGGTGGCGGACTCGGGGGCTGCCGACTCTGCCCGTCACCCGCCTCGGCGGGCAGGCAACAGCGGTGCGCACCCCGTGGTGGGGGTCGGGGGACCTCGACCGGTTCCCGGACCGATCGCTCGCCGAGGCGGTCGGCGGGGTGATCGCGGAACTCCACGCGCACAGTCCGACCGGGCTGCCCGCGGCAGGGCATGACCCCTCACCTCTGGCGATGCTCGCCGGGGCGCAGCGCCTGCTCTCGCGTCTCCTCGGCGAGGACGACCGTCTCGCCGGTCTCGTCCGGCGGATCGGACAGCGACTCGAGGCGGCGGACATGCTCGATGGCCCGCGCCCCGTCCATGGGGATCTCAGCCCGGATCAGGTGCTCATCGGAGACGGTGAGATCCGGATCATCGACCTCGACCGGGCGGGCGTCGGGTCGGCGGGGATGGACCTCGGGCGGTGGCTCGCGGCCTGCCGTCTCCGTGATGACGGCAACGGCCGGAACCTCGAGGAGGGGTTCCTGAGCGGGTATGCGCGCGCCGGCGGCACATCGGTGTCCGGCGGACCTGCTGCCTCGGTCCATGATGCCTGGGCGGCGTGGGCGCTGCTGGTCACCGCGGTCGAACCGTGGCGCACGTGCCGACCCGATTGGCAGGAGCGGACCGACCGGCATCTCGTCCTCGCCGAGGAGGCGCTGAGCGGTGTTCCGGGGCGCGGCGGCCTCCGGTCGGCAGTCCCCGAGCCCGAGGCCGCCGTTCCGATCCCCCGGACGGTCGCCGTCGACGGCGTCGACGCGCAGGTGCGACGGGCGTGGCCGGAGAAGAGCGGGCGGATCGCCTTCGAGGCGGTCGCCGACGGGAGGCTTCGCGCCGGATACCTCGCACTCGGCTCCGACCGGAATGCGCCGCGAGTGACGGTGCTACGTGAAGGCGTCGACCCGCAGCTGCCGGGACTCGCGCCGCTGCTCAGCGGGACGGAGCCCGGACGGCTCATCTCGCATCGGCCCGGTCGGCGTGCCGTGGTCGCTCTTGCCGACGGCACCTTCGCCAAATGCGTGCGCGAAGGCCGGACGGGGACGATCCTCGCCGGTCAGGAACGCTCTGTCGCCTTCGCCGCAGGGTTCACCCTCCCGACGGTGCTCGATGCCGACGCCTCGACGGTGCGTCTGTCCCGGGTGCCGGGCGTCGAACTCCACGACCCCGGTCGCCTCGGTGAGCACTGGGAGCGTGCGTGGACGGACTGCCTGGCAGCCTGGGCACAGGCCGGCTCGTTCCCGGAGCAGGGCCCGGCTGCGTCCGGCGACTCTCACGGTCCGACGTCGGCGACCACGCATTCGGCCGCAGACGAAGCACGCGTGCTCGAGGACTGGCGCGACCGCGCCGCCGGCCCCCTCGGCGCTCTCACGGCCGGACTCGACCCGTTCCTGGCCGAGGTCACCGCAGAGCTGCGCGAGGGCGCTGCGGTGGGGGCCGATACGACCGGGATCGCCGCCTCTGCGGCGGATGCTCGGGGCAGCTGGGGGCCGGTGCACCGGGACCTCCACGACAAGCAGCTGATGTGGGATGCCGCGGCGGGGCCGGGTCTGCTCGACGTCGACACGGCATGTGCGGGCGAACGGGAGCTCGACCTCGGCAACCTCTGTGCGCACGCCGTATGGCGGCGCGAGCAGGGGATCTGGTCTCCGGCCCACGCCGACGTCGTTCTCACGGCGATCCGGGCGACCGCCTCGGCGAACGGCTTCGACCCGGTCAGGGTGAGACTGTACGAGCGGGCGACCCTGCTGCGCCTGGCCTGCGTCTATGCCTTCCGCCCGCAGTGGGCGGGCAGGACCGGGGCGCTCCTCCGGGCGGCGCGGTGAGGAGCGCTGAGCGGTCTCAGCTCTGCGTGCTCCGGCGGGCGTCGCCCCAGATGTCGACGCCCGAGTCGACGGCGAAGGCATCGATCGAGGCGAGCTCATCCTCGGTGAACGGCGGGGCGTCGAGCGCGGCGACATTGTTCTCCAGCTGGTCGATGCGGCTGGCGCCGATGACGAGGGAGGAGACCCGCGGGTCGCGCAGCGCCCAGGCGAGTGCCATCTGCGCGAGCGACTGACCGCGCGCCTCGGCGATCCGGCCGAGACCGCGGATCCGTTCGAGGTTGTCGGCGGAGAGGAACCCATCCTTGAACGAGGGTGTGGCCTTGCCTGCTCGGGAGTCCTCGGGCACTCCGCCGAGGTACTTGTCGGTGAGCAGACCCTGGGCGAGAGGGGAGAAGGCGATGACCCCGAGTCCCTCCTCGGCGGTCGTGTCGAGGAGGTCGTCGTCTTCGATCCATCGGTTGAGCATCGAGTACGAGGGCTGGTGGATGAGCAGGGGAGTGCCGAGGTCGCGGGCGATGCGCGCGGCCCGCGCGGTGTCGGCCGCGGAGTACGAGGAGATTCCGGCGTAGAGGGCGCGACCGGAGCGGACTGCGGTATCGAGCGCGCCGATGGTCTCCTCGAGCGGGGTCGAGGCGTCGGGTCGGTGGGAGTAGAAGATGTCGACGTAGTCGAGGCCGAGGCGGGCGAGGGAGGCGTCGAGGCTCGAGAGCAGGTACTTCCGACTGCCGCCGGGACCGCCGTAGGGCCCGGGGTGCATGGCCCAACCGGCCTTCGTCGAGATGATGAGCTCGTCCCGATAGGGGTGGAGGTCTTCGCGGAGCAGACGCCCGAAGTTGGTCTCGGCGGATCCAGCGGGTGGGCCGTAGTTGTTCGCGAGGTCGAAGTGAGTGATGCCGAGGTCGAAGGCGCGGTGAACCATGTCGCGCTGAGTCTGGAAGGCGACGTCGTCACCGAAGTTGTGCCACATGCCCAGCGACAGTGCGGGCAGGACGAGGCCGGATCGCCCGACGGGACGGTAGGTCATCGAGTCGTAGCGGTTCTTCGCGGCGGTGTACACAGATGTCTCCCCGGGCAGGCGAACAGTGGCTCTCTTCAGCTTAGGTCACGGGGCCTGTTCGGCTGCGATGTCCGCCTCGGCGGCGAAGTTGCTGATGCGGGCGGCGAGTTTGAGGTCGCGGTCGGTCACCGCACCGGTGTCGTGGCTGGTCAGGGTGATGGCGACGCTCGGGTAGGTGAGGGTGATGTCCGGATGATGGTTGGCGGCCTCGGCTGCGGCGCCGATTCGGTTGACGAATTCGAGCCCGGTCGCGAAGTCTCCCGTGGCGTATCGGGCGACGATGGTCTCGTCCTCGCCACGCCAATCGGTCAGCCCAGCTGCTTCGAGGGCATCGGTGAGTGTGTGTCCCGTGTATTCAGTCATGGTTCCATGCTAGGAACCGCGGTCTGTCGCGGGAACCCCTCGGCCGCGATTGCTCCCGAACTGTGTCGACGCTCAGTGCGGACGGTTCGCGATCGGCTGCGTCCGTGGCCCGGTTCTGGCCCGGTGCCGGCGCACGGCGTCGCGGTTGGCGCATCGGACCGAGCAGTAGCGCTGACGTCCGCCGCGCGTGACATCGACGACGACGTGCTCGCAGTCATCGCCGGGTGCCAGGCCTGCCGCGCATCTGCCGAGGCGGTGCATGCCGCGTGTCGTCAGGTGCAGAGCTGTGCCCACGGAGATGACGGCGCGCAGCACGTGGGCCAGGGACTGGTCGGCATCGCGGTAGTGCAGGTGCCAGCCTTCGCCGTCGTGGTCGACCAGCCGTGGGAAGGTCGCGGCGTGTGCCATGACCGCATTGAGCATCTCGGCGCGGTGCTCGGCGGTGTCGGCATCGACGATCTTCAGCCATTCGTCGATGACGGCACGGGTGTCGCCGAGGTCGGTCGGCGTGCGGGTGAACCCCATCGTCATCCCGAACTCCCTGGTCCGGGCTTCGATGCCGTCGCGATCCTCAGGCCAGTCGTCTGCGAGCGAGGCGGCGAGCAGCACCGCATATTCGCCGTAAGGGTTGAGTTGCATAAGACCATTACACCAGGGTGGAGTCATGGACACCAGAGCAGAACGCGAACACATCCACGGTGAGCCGCAGCCGAGTGGGCATTCGTCGACCGAGGCGGACCTCCGCTTCCCGCGGACCGGAAGTCCCTGCGCAGAGGACATGCCCACGCCGGGCGGACATCCGGCTGGCTGCCACGACGCCGCGGGCGGCTGCCGCGACGCCGATGGGGGCGGCGGCGCATGTGAGCACGGGTGGCTGACGGAATCGCGCCACCGAATCTCGACGGGGACGATCGTCTACGTGCGCTGCGTGCGGTGCGGGGCTCGGCGGGTCGATCACCTCGGCGGAAGCGCCCGTGTCCCCGACGCACTCAGTCGCACGCTCTTCGCCGATGCGCTCAGTCGCGCAATCGGCCGACCGTGCGGTTGACGTCCACACGGTATGGATAGATCCATGCCCTGTGGACCAGAACCGCGCGGTCACCGCCGTCCTCGAATGTTCACCTGATCTGCACCCGCGGATCAACCGGCGGCCAGGAGGCGCACGCACAATCACGATTGTGAGAATCAGTCCTGAACCGTCGCCTGCCGCCGGTCGCTTTCACCGCTCAGGCAGCCACTCGTCTCCGGTCATCCTCCCCGCGAGCGATCGCACGCCCGGCTCGCTCGGTCGCACGCCCGGCCCCATCGGTCACACCCCTCGCAAGCGATTCGTCGACCTCGAACTGCCCACCGGGGAACGCACCCGTGCCTACCGCGTCTTCGAGGCGCTGCCGGCCGTGGTCAGCTACACCGCGATCGCCCTCGTCTTCATCCTGCCCTTCATCGACCCGATGCTCGGCGCGGTCTATGTCCTCGCCATCGTCGGTCTGACGTTCGTCCGGGCGATGCGCGGGGCCGTCGACGTCGCCCGCGGGTTCGCGCGGTACCGGCGGGCGGCGCGCGTCGACTGGGGTGCCCGGCTCGTCGACCTCGAGCGGGCGATGGACGGTCTGCCGGCGCTGCCGTTCCCGCAGAGCGGGTTCCGTGCCGCTGAGCATGCGGCGACCGTGGAGCGGGTGCGTGAGCATCCCGCCGAGGCTGTCCGCCCGTCCGCGCTCATCCACGCCGTCGTCGTGGCAGCCTACAACGAGCCGTTCGAAGTCATCGCCGGGACGATCCGCACCCTGTTGCACACCTCGACCTCGCCCGGGCAGATCGCGGTGTTCTTCGCATACGAGGAGCGCGGGGGACCGGCGATGGCAGCCACGGCGCGGCGCCTCGCCGCCGCGTACGGTGACCGGTTCCGCGCCTTCGAGCTCGTTGCGCATCCAGCAGGTGTGTCGGGCGAGATCGCCGGCAAGGGTGCGAACATCACCCACGCAGGGAAGCGGTTGGCCGCTTGGGTGCGGGAGGAGGCGATCGACCCCGAACGGGTCATCGTCACCAGCCTCGACTGCGACAACATCCCGCACGAGTCCTACTTCGACTGCGTCGCCTACGAGTACGCGATCGCTCCCGATCGGCAACGGGTCTCGTTCCAGCCGATCAGCCTCTATGTCACGAACATCTGGGATGCCCCGGCTCCCTCGCGGGTGGTGGCGAGTGCGAACTGCTTCTGGAACCTGACGACGACGGTGAGGCTCTTCGCGCTGCGGAACTTCGCCTCGCATTCGCAGCCTCTGCCCGCGCTCATCGCGATGGGGTTCTGGTCGACGAAGACGATCGTCGAGGACGGTCACCAGTACTGGCGCAGCTGGTTCCACTTCGACGGGGACTACCGGGTGGTGCCCGTCCACGTGCCGATCTATCAGGATGCCGTGCTCGCCGGCAGCTTCGCCCAGACGATGGTCGCCCAGTTCAAGCAGCTCAGCCGGTGGTCGTACGGAGCCAGCGACGTCCCCTACGTCGGAGTGCGGGTGTTCGCCGGAGACGCGCGCTCGCCGTTCTGGCCTGGGTTCCTGCGCTTCCTCTCCCTCCTTGAAGGGCACGTCAGCCTGGCGTCGCTGTCGGTGATCATCGCCGTCGGCGGGTGGATCCCGTTCGTCATCGCCACGCACACCGGCCAGTCGACGGATTTCATCGACGTCATGCCCATGACCGTGGGCATCGTCCAACAGGTGGGGATGATCGGACTGCTCGTCTCGGTGCTCGTGTTCAGGGCGCTCCTGCCGCCGAGGCCGGTTCACGTCGCTCCGGTGCGCAGCCTGACGATGTGGCTGCAGTGGCTGCTCTATCCGCTCACCCTCCTCGTCTTCAACTCCGGGACCGCGCTGTATTCGCAGTGGTGCCTGCTCACCGGTCGCTACCGTGAGCGCTTCGACGTCACGGAGAAGCGACACAGCGCGGAGCTGCGCCGGTCCGCGTGACTCGGGCACCCTCGCCGAGGTGGTGGCTGGCCGGATTCGTCCGAAGAAGTCCTGGCCGAAGGTGGTGCTTCGCTCACACCACTGCTAGCCTAAATGCATGCACACGCAAACAAATCGCTCACAGGGGCCTGCTGACCTCGGGGGGTCGTGGTCGCGGGTGGCGGTCTTCGCCTCCGCGGTCGACGGCAATCTCGACAAGTGGCTGGCCGATAGCTATCGGCTGGGGCTGACGGAGTACCGGGCCTTGGGTTTCCTCCGTTTCGCCGACGACCGCGAACTGAGGGTGAGTGAGCTGGCGCGCAAGGTCGGGCTCAATCCGAGTTCGGTGACGCGGCTGGTGAGCAGGCTCGAAGCGAAAGGGCTGGCGGTGCGCGATGTGTGCGAGGATGACGGGCGCGGCGTCTTCGCGGTGCTCAGCGACCGTGGGGAGAGTCTCGCCGCAGAGATCGAACAGCCGTTCGCAGATCGACTGCGCGACGTGCTGGCCAGTCCGGATGTGCACTTTCCGGAGTTCGACGCCGAGGTGGTCGGTTCGGCGATGTCCGATGTCCGACGACTGCTGGGCGAGTGACTTGGGTGAGCGCCTCGGGTGGATGGCTCGGACCGCTCGCACGGACGACTCGGCATCGTTCGAACCTCGATCGCCCGGCCCTCTGCGTTCAGTGAACTGAAGATCGGTCGACATGTTTGCTGCTTCATCCTCATATAACTGTATGTACACACAAATAGAAAGGCTGAATACGATGAGTTGGCTCTATCTGGCGATCGCGGTGATCTTCGAGATCGCCGTCGGCATCGCCGCGGGCAAGGCAGAAGGATTCACCCGGCTGTGGTGGACGATCGCGACGCTGGCTGCGGGAGGGATCGCCACGTTCTTCCTCAGCCTGGCACTGCTGACCTTCGACGTCGGCGTCGGCTACGCACTGTGGACCTCGCTGGCCGGAGTGGGGATCGTCATCCTCGGCGCGCTGTTCCTCTCTCAACGTCTGACGTGGAGGAAGGCGGTCGGCATCGCCATCGTCATCGCGGGGGTCGTCGGCCTCAATCTGGCAGGAACGGCATGAGCGGGGCGCGCGAGGTTCCTCGCCGTACTCATTCGACGAGCAGGACCGGACAATGGTTGGCACTGCTGCTGGCCGGCGGCTTCGAGGTCGGTTATGCCCTCAGCGTCAACGGAAGTGCCGGATTCACCGACCTCGGCTGGTCTCTGGTGGCGATCGTCTTCTTCCTCTTCACGCTCTTCTTCCTCAGCGTCGCACTCAAGCGGATCGACGTCGGCATCGGCTATGCGGTGTGGGCGGGGATCGGGGCTGTGGGCGCTGCGGTGCTCGGACCCGTCTTCTTCGATGAGACGCTGACTGTGACGAAGGGAATCTGGTTGGCCGTGATCATCGGCGGAGTCGTCTGGCTCAAGCTCGCCGACAGCCCGGCGCTCGAGCGACGCGGACATGTGGAGCGCGCGGGGGAGTGATTGTCGGCACCCTCGCCGAGGTGGTGGCTGGCCCGGGGTGTCTGACGGCATCTCAACCCGCGCCGCCCCCACCGGTTTACGGTTTTCCTCAGTCGGGTCTCAGGTCTTCACCCCTGTGGAGCGGGCCGGGGGCGGCGTAGTGTCGAAGACATGAACTCACTATTCGATTCCATTCGCAAGATCGGTTTCCGCCGCGGACCCGACCGCATCCTCGGTGGCATCGCAGGCGGGCTCGCCGCCGTCACGGGACTCAATGTCTGGCTCGTGAGGATCCTCGTCCTCCTGTCATTCCTGCTTCCGGTGCTCGGTGTCGGCGCCTATGTCGTCGTCTGGGCGATCACCCCATGGCAGGACGGGAGCATCCCGCTCCAGCGTGCCTTCGGCGGAGGTCAGCTCGAACGCTAGGCACCTGCCGCCGAGAGGCCCATAGCTCGCGTGATCGTGATCGGCAGTTCCGGTCACGCGATGACGCCCCGCGATCCCTTGTCAGGGAGGGATCGCGGGGCGTCTGTGCATTCCGGAGCACGGCCGGTGTCTGCCGCCACTCCGGTCGTGAGACGATTCTCCGATGACACGGATGAGAACGCGCACCACTCAATCGGCGATGACGATCTGGGCGGCAGGTGCGCTCATCGCCGTCGACACCGTGTTCGTCGTCGCCTACATCCTCTGGTTCAACGCCGACGAGGCGGCTGTGAGCAGGGCTGAAGCTGCGGGCTTCGATACTTCGCAGTTGCTGCCTGCCTCAAATCTCCTCTGGGTGGCGATGAACGGTGCCCTCGTCGTTCTCCTCGGTGTCAACATCGTCGCCGTCAGCGCCTGGTTCGCCATGCTCGCGAGGCCGACCATCGCCCCAGACGGCCGCACGCACTAGGTTCGTCACCCGCGCTCACGCCCCGCGATTCCTCGACAGGGAGGGTGCGCGGGGCGTTTCCGTGTGTGCCCGAACACAAATAGATGTGGTTATCTCTGTGTTTATGCCCGAATGTGTGACATTATGAACATGTGTACGCCGCCGAACGCCAACAGACCATCCTCGACGCCGCGAGATCGCGGGGCCGAGTCGAGGTCACTGCTCTCGCTGAACAGCTCAATGTGACAGCCGAGACGATCCGCCGGGATCTCACTGCCCTCGAGCGGCGCGGACTCCTCAAGCGCATGCACGGCGGCGCGATCCCCGCCGACGCCGTGGCGCTCGAGCCAGCACTCGAAGAGCGCATCGGACACCGGGCCGCAGAGAAGCAGCGGATCGCCCTGCGCGCGATCGAAGAGTTCCCCGACGGCGGCAGCGTCCTCCTCGACGCGGGCACGAGCACGCTCGCGATCGCCCACGCCCTGCCCGACGACCTGTCCCTGACCGTCGTCGCCAACAGCCCGATGATCTGCGCGATCCTCGCCTCCAAACCCGGCATCACCCTTCTCCAGCTCGGTGGCCGAGTCCGTGAGCGGACGGGAGCCGCCGTCGGCCGCTGGACCACCGACGCTTTGGCCGAACTGACCATCGACGTCGGCTTCATCGGCGCCAACGGCTTCGACGCGGAGCGCGGTCTGACGACCCCCGACGAATCCGAGGCCGCAACGAAACGGGCGATGGTCGAGGCCTGCCGCTCCACGGTGCTCGTCGCCGACTCGAGCAAAGCCGCACACGCCCACCTCCACCGCTTCGCCGCCATCGACGAAGTCGACCTCATCGTCACCGATGCCGGCATCGACGAGTCGATCGCCGGGACCCTCCGCGCGGCCGGACCGAAGGTCGCCGCCGTATGATCATCACGCTCACCCCGAATCCCAGCGTCGACCGGGCTATCACCGTCGGTGCGCTGCGTCGCGGCCATGTCCTGCGCGCCGCCTCCTCTCGCGTCGACCCGGGCGGCAAAGGCGTCAACGTCGGCCGGGCACTGACGTCCATGGGCGCCCGCCCGCTCGTCGTCGCTCCCTCGGGAGGGCCCGAAGGAGCCCTGTTCGAGTCGCTGCTCAGTGCCGACGACATCCCCGCCGAGGTGGTCCCCATCGCTGAGAGCATGCGGATGAACATCAGCGTGCTCGAACCCGACGGCACGACGACGAAGCTCAACGAAGCCGGACCCGAACTCACCAGCGTTGAGGTCGACTCCCTGCTCGCGACCACCCTCGACCACGCGGCCCCCGGCGTCTGGATCGCCGGCTGCGGGAGTCTCCCGCCGGGAGCCCCCGCCGACCTCTACGCCTCGCTTGTGCGCGAGGCCAAGAGCCGTGGCGCCCGCGTGGCCATCGACTCCTCAGGGGCCCCGTTCGAGGCCGCCGTCGCCGCCGGCCCCACACTCATCAAACCCAACCGCGTCGAGCTCGCCGAGCTCTGCGGACGACCCCTGACCCACCTCGGCGCAGTGATCGAGACCGCTCGCGAACTCGTGGCCGGCGGCATCGAGAACGTCGCGGTCAGCCTCGGCCGCGACGGCGCCGTGCTCGTCACCGCTGACCAGGCCATCCACGCGACCGCGGTGATCTCCGACCCGGTCTCGACCGTGGGCGCCGGTGACTGCATGCTCGCCGGGCTGCTGCTCGGCCTCGACGACGGCACCGAGGCCCGGAGCGCACTCGCTCAGGGCGTGACCTGGGGAGCTGCCGCCGTGCGGCTCGAGGGCACAGCGGTGCCGACCCCGGCCGACCTGGTCGACATCCCCCTGACGATCTCGAGCGAACCCGACCTCGCTCTGCCCCTGGACGACTGATTCGCGCCCGAACGACGGACCGAATGACGAAAGGAATCGACATGCCGCTGATCAATGACGAACAGGTCCTGCTCGACCTGGGCGGGGCCGACCGCCCCGAGGCGACGCGCAGACTCGCCGAATGCCTCGTGGCGACCGGTCGCTGCACCGACCTCGAGCTCTTCGTCGCCGACGTCGAGGAGCGCGAGTCGAAGACGGCGACGGGCCTGCCCGGCGGCATCGCCATCCCCCACGCCCGCAGCGCCGCCATCACCGAACCGTCCCTCGTCTTCGGCCGGACCACCGACGGCATCCCGTGGGGCGCGAAGGACGGCCCCGCCCACCTCGTCTTCCTCATCGCGGCCCCTGCCGACGGCGGCGACGCCCACATGAAAGTGCTCCCGCAGCTGGCCCGCGCCCTCATGCGCGAGGACTTCCGCACCGCCCTCCTCAACGCTGAGACCCCCGCCGAGGTCGTCGCGATCGTCGACGAGCAGGTGCGCCTCGAACCCGCAGAGGCGTCCCCGACGGAATCGAAGGCCGCCCCCGCCGAGGCGGTCGAACCGGAACCCGCCACCACCGCTTCGGCCGCCCCCGCAGCCGCAGCACCCGCGGACACGACCACCGCCTCGGCGACCGATGCCCCATCCGCAGCCGAGGTTCCGGCACCGGCAGCAGCCGCCTCGGCGAGCGAGTCCGCACCGACCGACCGACGCTTCCGGTTCGTCGGGGTGACCTCGTGCCCCACCGGCATCGCCCACACCTACATGGCCGCCGAGGCGCTCGAGAACGCCGCCCGCGACGCAGGCTTCGAGATCGTCGTCGAAACGCAGGGATCGGCAGGGTCGACCCCGCTGACCGCGGCACAGATCGCCGAGGCGGACGCCGTCATCTTCGCCCACGACGTCGAGGTGAAGGAACGGGCACGCTTCGCCGGCAAACCGACTCTCGACGTCGGCGTGAAGAAGGCGATCTCGGAGGGACCCCAGCTCATCAGCAGGGCCGCCGAACTGGCCGCAGCCGGACCGACCGAGGCCACCGCCTCGGCGATCATCGACGAACGGACCGAAGACGAGGCGACCGAACGGCTCGGATTCGGCACCAAGCTGCGGCAGTGGCTGATGACGGGCGTGTCGTACATGATCCCGTTCGTCGCCGCCGGCGGCATCCTCATCGCCGTCTCCTTCATGCTCGCGCAGATCGCTCTCGGGGAGAACGGGGCGATCGAGATCGTCAAGTACAGCCTCACCGGTGACGACCAGTACAACATCGCCCAGAACTTCGACCTCGTCAGCCTGACCTCATGGGCGGCGCTGGCCTACGTCATCGGAGCCGCGTCGTTCGGGTTCCTCGTCCCGATCCTCTCCGGCTACATCGCCTTCGCGATCGCCGACCGACCCGGGCTGGTGCCCGGCATCGTCGGCGGATTCGTCGCGGTGACGATGAACGCCGGCTTCCTCGGCGGCATCGTCACGGGCCTGCTCGCCGGCGCCGTCGCGAAGTGGATCTCGAGCTGGAAGGTGCACAAAGGGGTGCGCGGTGTCATGCCCGTCGTCGTCATTCCGCTGCTCTCGACGCTCATCACCGCCGGTCTCTTCATCACCGTCCTCGGCCGACCCATCGTCGCGCTCATGAACGGACTCAACGAGGGACTCAACGGGCTGACCGGGGGCGGAGTCGTCGTCCTCGGACTCATCCTCGGCGCGATGATGGGCTTCGACCTGGGCGGTCCCGTCAACAAGGTCGCCTACGGGTTCGCGACTGCCGGTCTCTCTGCCGCGGGCACCGCGATGGACGCCCCGCAGCTGAAGATCATGGCCGCGGTCATGGCCGCCGGGATGGTTGCGCCGCTCGCGCTCGCGCTGGCGACGACCATCGCACCGAAGCTCTTCTCCGCCCCCGAGCGCGAGAACGGCAAGGCCGCATGGCTGCTCGGCGCGTCCTTCATCTCCGAAGGGGCGATCCCCTTCGCCGCGGCGGATCCGATCCGCATCATCATCGCCTCGACGATCGGATCGGCGGCGACCGGCGCCCTCGTCATGTTCTTCGGGTCGACGCTGCTCGCACCCCACGGCGGCATCTGGGTGCTCCCGCTCATCGGCCAGCCGCTGCTCTTCGTGCTCGCCCTCGCCGTCGGCGTCGCCATCACCGCCGCCCTCGTCGTCCTGCTCAAGGCGCTCGCGGCCCGGCGCCGGGCTGAGAAGGCTGCCGACAGCCTTCCCGAGGCGGCCCCGGTCGCCGCATGATCAGACCTCGCACCACCCGCACCATCGCACCGCACAGTTCACGCACCACAACTCACGCACCACAAGGAGAGATCATGGCAACTCGCACCGTCACCATCGCCTCGACCGTCGGACTCCACGCTCGCCCGGCCTCGCTCTTCGTCGAAGCCGTCTCCGAATCCGGGGTCGACGTCGAGATCAGCCGCCCCGGTGAGGACGCCGTCGACGCCGGCAGCATCCTCGGCGTCATGGCCCTCGGTGCCAAGCACGGCGAAGAGGTCGTCCTCTCCGCTGAGGGTGAGGGCGCCGAGGCGGTCCTCGATCGTCTCGTCGACCTGCTCGCCACGGACATGGACGCACAATGAGCGGCCACGGCGAGGCCCTCGGCGCGCCCGCTGCGGGGGCGGAGTCGGCGACGCTCCACGGAATCGGAGTGAGCCCGGGATCCGCGTACGGGCCCGTCGTCCAGGCGGCAGCGCCGGTCGCGCCTCCCGAGGATGAGCCGGCGGCGGAGGATCCGGCGGCGGCCTCGGAGCAGGCCATCGCGAGCTTCATGCACGTCGCCGACACGCTCGATCAGAAGGCGCTGAGCGCCGATCCGACGGCCCGCGACATCCTCAAGGCTACGGCGATGATCGCCCGCGACCGGTCGCTGCACCGTGAGGTGACGAAGCGTCTCAACGCGGGGAAGGGCCCGGCAGGTGCCGTCGCCGAGGCGATCGAGGTGTTCGCGGCACAGTTCGAAGCCCTCGGCGGGTACTTCGCCGAACGCGTCACCGACCTCCGTGACGTCGGGGCCCGGGCCATCGCCGAGGTGCTCGGGAAGCCTGCGCCGGGACTGCCGACGCTGACCGAACCGAGCATCGTCGCAGCCGAGGACCTCGCGCCCGCGGAGACCGCGACGCTCGACCGTTCCCTCGTGCTCGGCATCGTCACCCGGGCCGGCGGGCTGACGAGCCACACCGCGATCCTCGCCGCGCAGATGGGGATCCCCGCCGTCGTGCAGCTGCCGGAGGCGACGGCGATCCCGATGGGCACTCCGCTGCTCATCGACGGTGGCAGCGGTGAGGTCGTCGTCCGTCCGGATCCGGAGTCCGTGGAGGCGCAGCGGCAGCGTCGTGAACGACGTGCGGCAGCGCTCGCCGAGGTGAGCGGTCCGGGTGCGACATCCGACGGTCACCGGGTGGCGGTGCTGGCCAACATCGGGGGAGTCGATGACGCGGAGCTCGCCGGCGCCGAGGATGTCGAAGGGGTCGGTCTCTTCCGCACCGAATTCGTCTTCCTCTCCGCTGTCAGCGCCCCGAGTGTTGAGGAGCAGACGGAGATCTATCGGAAGGTGTTCGCCCCGTTCGCGGGTCGTCGCGTCGTCGTGCGCACCCTCGATGCGGGTGCCGACAAGCCGCTCGCGTTCGCTGACCTGGGGCCGGAGGAGAATCCGGCGCTCGGGCGACGGGGTCTGCGTCTGTCCCAGGCGAGGCCGGATGTGCTCACGGCTCAGCTCGAAGCGCTCGCGGCTGCGGCGGAGGCGACGGGTGCCGATGTCAGGGTCATGGCCCCGATGGTCTCGACCGCGGCGGAGGCCCGATGGTTCGCAGACCAGGTGCGGGCCAACGGTCTCGCCTCGGCGGGCGTGATGATCGAGGTGCCTGCGGCGGCGCTGCGTGCCCGACAGGTGCTTCAGGCCGTCGACTTCGGCAGTCTCGGGACGAACGACCTCGCGCAGTACACGATGGCGGCCGACCGGATGGAAGGCGAGCTCTCGGAGCTGCTCGACCCATGGCAGCCTGCCGTGCTGTCGATGATCGCCGCAGCCGCCGACGGTGCGAAGGCCGCTGGCAAGCCGCTCGGTGTCTGCGGGGAGTCCGCGGGTGATCCGCTGCTCGCGCTCGTCCTCGTCGGTTTGGGAATCACGAGCCTGTCGATGGCTCCGGGCAAGGTCGGTGCCGTGAGGCTGGCATTGCGGAGCCATGCGTTCGACGACTGTCGTGCCCTCGCCGAGGCGGCGCTCGCCGCCGAGTCGCCGGAGGAAGCCCGCGAAGCCGTTCGCGCAGGCGCGGCACCCGAACTGCTCGACCTGCTCTGAGACGGCTCAGCCGGGGTCGGCGGCCACCGTGTGGTGGGCGTCGTCGAGAGTGGTCGGTTCGCCGCGCAATAAGAGTTTCATTGGATTTGTCACATTCGGGACGATGCGAATGTGGTCTGATTGCGACATGCGCGAAAAGATGACAGTGACGTTTGAAACACTGCTGAACGGTTACATCGACGCACACCTCCGTTTCGAAACAGCAAGGCGTACCCAGAGTGCTGAAGCAACATTCCTCCCGCTTTTCGAAGCACTTAACTGGGCCGTTGTGATGGATGATCATATCGTTCATCACTGGAAGCCTGGGGGTGAGTTGCTGAAATACCGATGGAGAGATCTCCTGGAAGTAGAAGAGCGCGCGACAATCAGAGGAATCCGCTTCGCGAGGAACCGGGTTCACCACCAGTGGGCCGACGCTCTCCAGCTCAACACAGGCGGGTTTCAGTTCCCAATTGTGTTCCCCATGGTGACCCATGAGTGGTCTTGGGTGTCTGCCGATGTGATCCCACTCAGTAAGAAAGATGACCAGAATCGGGGCATTGACGAGTACCGATCGGAATTGCAGGGGCGGCTCGCCCGACGCTCTCTTGCAGTGCTCGAGCAGGTCTATCGGAAGATGGCTTCGGAGTACCTGAAGTAGAGCGACAATCCAGCCTTGGGGCGACCACGCCTCTTCGGTGAATGCAAGCAGGCCTGTGTGACATTCCAGTAAGTCTCCACAGCGAACGCAGTCTATGAACGAGAGCGCCCCACCAGAGTTTTTCCTGGTGAGGCGCTTATTCCTATGGTGGGCCCCGTGGGGATCGAACCCACGACCCGCGGATTAAAAGTCCGCTGCTCTACCAACTGAGCTAGAGGCCCGGTCCCAACAGATCGGCATGGGCGTGCGCCCGGAAGCTGCTGTTGGAGACTCCCCAATACTAGGGCCAGACCAGGCGTTCGCTCAAACCCGAAAGGGTGCCCCTCGCAGTCCGAGAGGGTGCCCCACGCAGTTCGCGGGACACCCTCTCGATCCGGCAACGGCGTCAGCGGCGACCGCGGTCACCACCGCGCACTCACCGCCGCCTGCGAAACCTCAGCGACCGATCTCCTTCGACGGCTTCGTCGAATCCGAGACCGACGAGTCCGAATCGTACTTCGTCGCATCGTGCTCGACGCCCTCGTCGACGACCTCGCCGTCGACGGAGTCCTTGTCCTTCTTCCGCACCAGCGCGGCAACGTGCTGCAGTGTTCCCAGCAGCTTGTTGTCGCTCTTCGGTGCCACATACTGCGGGTCGGTCTCGAGCGGGAAGACCGTCGGCGCTGCACCGAACGCGGTCTTAGACTCGTTGGCGACCTTGCGCGACATCTGCGCATTGACGACACCGCCGATGACCGCGCCGATGCCGAACGGCAGCAGACGACCGAACAGCGATCCGCCGGCCTTCGCAGCGAACTTCCGGATGAACGTCTTCCGCAGCTTCCGCAGCAGCAGGTCGACGACCGGCGCCGGCAGCTGCTTCGTCAGGGTCGCACCCCAATCGCCGAGGAGCGCCTCCGGCCCCACGGACTTCTTCCCGAACCGCTGGACGAGGTTCTTCCCGTCCTGTCCGAGCATGAGCCCGAGCACCAGCGCATTCGCCCGCGCCGGATCGTTGACCGGCAGACCGTGGATCTCCGAGATCGCCTGCGCGAACAGCGCCGTGAGCTCGAGGAACCCGGCCGTCTCAGCCGTCGCCACACCGAGCGCAGCCATCGTCCCGATGCCGGGCACCGCAGCCGTCGCACCCACAGCGGCACCACCGGTCGTCGCAAGTGCTAGATAGCGCTTGCGGATGATCGCGACGAGCTCCTCAGGGGTGGCATCCGGATTCCGCCTGCGCAGCGAACGCACATAGGCCAGCACGACGGGCCGCTGCACCGACAGCAGCTTGGACAGCGCCGACTGCGCACGCGGGTTCAAGGACCCATCGTCGTTGATCGCAAGCTTCGTCGCCTTGCCGAGACCCTTCTGCACCATTGTCTGCTTCGCCACGGGAGCTCCTCCTCGTTCACTGTCTTCACGGGCCGATTCTTCAGCCCGGATCCGAGATCATTTTAGTAGGGCACGCTGTGATTTTCGTACAAGCAGCCGAGCATTTGCTGACCGAACATCGAGACCGGGTCGAGGCCAGAGCGGGATCAGGTCTGGTCTCGCCCGCACCCCGAGGGTTGTGTCCGTTACATCTAAACTATATGATTCTGGCAAAAGCTATACATTCCGGCTCCTGGGTGTCCCGCCCATCAGCTTGTCACAACGTCGTGACGCCCCACACCGCGGTGGGGCGGTCTGAGGGGAATCCATGAAGAAGCGTCTGACCGCCATGATCGGAGCCGGCCTGTCCGCGCTCACGCTCACCGGCTGTGCGATGTTCCAACCCGTCGACGTCGACCGCGCCGCCACCGAGGCGGTCGACCCCAACGCCATCACTCTGCGCTTCGGCAACGTCTACGAAGCCAGCCACCCCGTGAACTCGTGCGGCCTCGAACCGATGAAGGAAGAGCTCGCAGCCAAGGGCTTCAACGTCCTCATCTACCCCGCCGCGCAGATCGGCAGCGAAGCCGAGATGGTCGAACAGGTCGCCACCGGTGCCCTCGACTTCGTCAACAGCGGCCCCTCCTTCCTCGGCGCCTGGTATCCCGAAGCCGCCGTCCTCGACGGCGCCTACCTCGCCGCCGATGCCGCCGAACTCCAAGCCGCGACGACCGGTGACATCATGACCGGGGTCTTCGACCGCATGGCCGCCGAGACCGACCTCCGCGTCGTCAGCAACTTCTACTACGGTGCCCGCCAGGTCACCGCCAACAAACCCGTGCGCACCCCCGCCGACCTCAACGGACTGAAGATCCGCACACCCGACGCACCCCTCTACCTCACGACGCTCGACATCATGGGCGCCACCGCCACCCCGATGGCCCTGAGCGAGGTCTACCTCGGCCTCCAGCAGAACACGATCGACGCCCAGGAGAACCCGATCCCGACGATCGCCTCGGCGAAGTTCTACGAGGTCCAGGACTACATCAGCATCACCGAGCACATCGTCCAGGGCGTCTACCTCGTCGGCAATCAGCGCCTGCTCGACAGCATGGACCCTGCCAAGCGCGACATCCTCACCCAGGCCATCGACGACGCCCGCGTCCGCGTCGAGGAGTGCACCGTCAAACAGGAGAAGGAGATCCTCGCCGACTGGAAGAAGACCGGCGAGATCACCGTCGTCGACGACGTCGACATCGACGCCTTCCGCGACCTCGTCGCGAAGGAACTGCCCAACCGGGTGACCTGGGGTGACACCTACCTCGCCGTGAAGAAATCCCTCGAAGACGCCCGCGCCGAGGCGGGGGAGGAGAACTCATGAACCCCACCGACCCGAACCCCGACTCCACCGACCCGAACCCCGACCCCGCCGCCGCCGACAGCATCGCCGACGCCGAGGCGACCCTGGCCTTCGAGCAGGACTCCTTCGAGAGGCGCAGCACCCTCTACCGCTGGGCGATCGGACTCGAACGCACGATCGGCATCCTGCTCATGGTCGGCGTCTTCGTCCTCGTCCTCCTCCAGGTCATCACCCGCTACGTCTTCGACTCGCCCCTGTCGTGGACCGAGGAGGTCGCCCGCCTCACCCTCGTGTGGCTGACCTTCATCGCCGCGGCCTTCGTCAGCTCCCGCCGCTCGCACATCACCGTCGATCTCATCGCCACAGTCGTCCCGCCCCGGGTGGGCAGGGTGATCGGCACCTTCGCCCGCCTCGTCGTCCTCGCCGTCTCCGCGTTCATGGCCGTCGCCGGGATCATGATGGTCGACATCGTCGCTGCGATCGCGATGCCCGCCTCCGGCCTGCCCACCGCCCTGCTCTACCTCGCAGCGACCGTCGGCTTCATCCTCATCTTCATCCACACGATCATCGAGATGATCATGATCGCGAGATACCCCGAGGAGAACCCCGACACCGTCGACACCGCAGCCCAGTTGGAAGGACTGTGACATGACTCTGCTCCTCATGCTCCTAGCGCTCCTCATCCTCCTGGCCCTGCGTGTGCCCGTCGGCATCGCCCTCCTCGTGCCCTCGATCATCTATATCGCCTTCGACCCCTCGTCGAGCCCGGCGCTCGCCGTCCAACAGGCCACCTCCGGCGTGTTCGACTTCGCGATCCTCGCGGTGCCGATGTTCATCCTGCTCGGCAACCTCGCCAACATCTCCGGAGCCACCGACCGCCTCTACGACGCCGCGGTCGCCGCCATCGGCCACGTGCGCGGATCGCTCGGCTACGTCAACATCCTCACGAGCTTCGGCTTCTCCTGGGTCTCGGGTGCGGCGATCTCCGACGCCGCGGCGATGGGCCGCATCCAGGTGCCCGCGATGATTCGCCGCGGCTACCCCGTCGGGCTCTCCCTCGGCGTCACCGGCGCCTCGTCCCTCATCGCCCCGATGATGCCGCCGTCGATCCCCGCGATCATCTACGCCGTGACCGCAGGCGTCTCCGTCGGCGCCCTCTTCGTCGCCGGCATCGTCCCCGCGGTCCTCCTCGTCATCACGCTCAGCATCATGTGCTGGTTCCTCACCCGCAAACGCGAGGACCTGCGCCTGCCCAAGGCCGACCTCGGCGAACGCGTCCGGTCCGGTCTGCGCGCCCTGCCCCCGGTCGGCGCCGCCGTCGTCATCCTCGGCGGCATCCTCTCCGGAGTCTTCACCCCCACCGAGGCGAGTGCCGTGGGTGTGGCCTACATCGGCATCCTCGCGATCGTCTACGGCAACTTCACGTGGCCGAAGGTCCGGCACGCCCTCGTCACCGCGGTCGAGACGACCGGCGGCGTCCTCATCATCGTCGCCGGCGCCGCCCTCTTCGGCTGGGTCCTCGCCCGTGAGCAGGCACCGCAGCTCGCCGCCGATGTGCTCCTGTCCATCACCGACCGCCCCATCGTCTTCCTCATCCTCGTCAACGTCCTCCTCCTCATCATCGGCTGCGTCCTCGAACCCACCTCGGCGATCCTCATCCTCGTCCCCGTCCTCCTCCCCGTCGCCGAGGTGTTCGGACTCAGCCCCGTCCACTTCGGCATCATGATCATCTTCAACCTCCTCATCGGCCTGCTCACCCCACCCGTGGGCCTCGTCCTCTTCGTCCTCTCCTCGGTGACGAAGTACCCGGTGACGACGGTGATCAAGGGCACCCTGCCGTTCTTCGTCCCGATGCTCGCCACCCTCGTCCTCATCTCCGTCGTCCCGTTCCTCAGCCTGTGGCTGCCCTCGCTGCTGGGCTACCCCGTCTGACCCGTCGCCACGAGCCCGCCCTGATCTGCCGGTCCTGACCCGTCCGCCCGACTCCCCACCGCACAGAAAGACCACGATCCCGTGCCTCTCATCACCGACATCAGCGCCACCGACGTCCGCTTCCCCACCTCGCTCGAGCTCGACGGCTCCGACGCCGTCAACGTCGACCCCGACTACTCGGCCGCCTACGTCACCATCCGCGCCGGTGAGGGCGATTCCGCCGAGGTGGGGCATGGGCTCGTGTTCACCGCCGGACGCGGCAACGAACTCATCGTCGCCGCGGTCGAGTCCTACGCGGCCCTGCTCATCGGCCGTGAACTCGACGACCTCCTCGCCGACCTCGGGGCCGCCTCGGCGCTGCTCGTCCACGATTCGCAGCTGCGCTGGCTCGGACCCGAGAAGGGGGTGACGCAGATGGCCGCAGGCGCCCTGGTCAGCGCCCTGTGGGACATGTCGGCCCGGCGCGCAGGCAAACCGCTGTGGAAGTTCTTGGCCGAACTGCCCGCCGAGGACCTCGTCGCCGCGATCGACTTCACCCACATCCGCAACGCCCTGACCGAGGACGAAGCCCTCGAGATGCTGCGCGCAGGAGAAGCGGGGCTCGCCGAGCGCATCGCCGATCTCGAGGCGACCGGGTTCCCCGCGTACACGACCTCGCCTGGGTGGCTGGGCTACGACGACGAGAAGCTCGTGCGGCTGGCGAAGGAGGCCGTCGCCGAGGGGTTCACGCAGATCAAGCTCAAGGTCGGCGGCAGCCTCGAGGCCGATCGACGTCGCCTCGCGCTCGCCCGCGAGGCCGTGGGGCCGGATATCCGCATCGCCATCGACGCGAACCAGAAGTGGGAGACCGGTGAGGCGATCGACTGGGTCAACGCGCTCGCCGAGTTCGACCCCTACTGGATCGAGGAGCCCACGAGCACCGACGAGATCCTCGGACATGCGGAGATCCGCCGCGGCGTGACACCTGTCAAGGTCGCCACCGGTGAGGCCGTCCACAACCGGATCATGTTCAAACAGCTCCTCCAAGCCGAGGCGATCGACATCCTCCAACTCGACTCGACCCGGGTCGCCGGCGTCAACGAGAACCTCGCGATCCTCCTGCTCGCGAAGAAGTTCGGCATCCCCGTGTGCCCGCACGCCGGGGGAGTCGGCCTGTGCGAACTCGTCCAGCACTACTCGTTCTTCGACTTCGCCCGCCTCTCCGGCACCGAGGACGACCGTGTCATCGAGTTCGTCGACCACCTCCACGAGCACTTCGTCGCTCCGGTCTCCGTCGTCGACGGCCGCTATCAGGCACCGAGTGCGCCGGGCACGAGCGCGGAGATGGTCCCGGAATCCGTGTCCGAATGGACCTACCCGACCGGACCCGGCTGGGTCCGCACCGGCGACCGGGCCGCCGTCGGCTCCTCCACCTCTGATTCGGCTGGCAGGGAAGGAGACGCATGAGCATCCGCGACCTCCTCCCCGCCGAGGCGACCGGAACCTTCCTCGGCCGCCTCCGCGTCCCCGGACGCCGGGCCCCCGTCCCCGTCCTCGTCACCGGGAACGCCGTCCATGACATCTCGGGCATCGACCCCACGATCTCGGGAATCCTCGAAACCCGGGACCTGCCTCGGCGGCTGGACGAGGTGAGGACCAGGCCTGCGGACTGGGCGATCGACGACATCTTCACCCCCGCCGAGGCGGCCCCCGCGGACATCTCCGCTGAGCCGGCCGCTCCTGCAGCTCCCGAGTCGGCGGACGCCCCCGTCCTCCTCGCCCCGATCGACCTCCAGGTCATCAAGGCGTGCGGGGTGACCTTCGCCGGGTCGATGGTCGAGCGCCTCATCGAGGAGCGCTGCGACGGCGATCCCGCCAGGGCTCAGTCCGTGCGCGAAGAACTCGCCGAGGCGGTCACCGCCGACCTCAGCGCGATCGTGCCCGGATCCGCCGAGGCGGCGCGCCTCAAGGAGGCCCTCATCGCCAAGGGGTGGTGGTCGCAGTATCTCGAAGTCGGCATCGGTCCCGACCCCGAGGTCTTCACGAAGGGCCCGGTTCTCTCGGCCGTCGGGTCCGGGGACGCCGTCGGCATTCCCGCGTTCTCGCAGTGGAGCAATCCCGAGCCCGAACTCGTCCTCGTCGTCGACTCCGCCGGTGCGATCCGTGGGGTGACGATGGGCAACGACGTCAACCTCCGCGACGTCGAGGGCCGCAGCGCTTTGCTGTTGGGCATGGCGAAGGACAACAACCGGTCGACGGCGATCGGGCCGCTCATCAGGCTCTTCGATGAGGGCTTCGAGCTTGATGACGCGAGGAGCCTCGAACTCAGGCTCACCGTCACCGGTGACGACGGCTGCGAGCTCACCGGGGTCAACTCGGTCGGATCGCTCAGCCGACGCTTCGAGGAACTCGTCTCCGCGGCCCACGGCAGGCACCATCAGTACCCGGACGGCTTCGTCCTCTTCACCGGCACCCTCTTCGCCCCGACGCAGGACCGGGATGCAGTCGGACTCGGATTCACCCACCACCTCGGCGATGTCGTGACGATCGCCAACGACCGGTTGGGAGCGCTGAGGAACACGGTGGGTCGATGTGAGGACCTGCCGGCCTGGGACTACGGAATCCGTGCCCTCTTCGCCGATATCGGTGCAGGACAGCGGTAGTCTCGTGGGCACAGTGGAGACCATCGAGGGCGGCCTGGCGCGAGCCGCCGCGAAACGCGCGAAGGGAGACGGGATGCCGAGCGAGGCCGACCCGACCGTCTACGCGAGGATCAAGGCGATGATCCTCGACGGCACAGTGCCGCCGGGGGAGCGGATCACCATCGACCGGATCGCCCGGGAGCTCGGGGTGTCGCAGACTCCGGTGCGGGAGGCGATGCAGCGGCTCGAGGGGGACAAGCTCGTGCGCACCCGGCAGCCGCGCGGGTACGCGACGACCCCGCTGCTGACGAAGCGCGATCTCGAGATGATGATCGAGGTCAGGCTCCTGCTCGAACCGTGGGCGGCGCGCATGGCCGCCGTCGATCGGGCCTCGAACCCCGGCCGGGCGCTGCTGGCCGAGCTCGCGACCTTCTCCGGGGCCGCGGCGGACGGGGCGGCGTGGAAGCACGAGCTCTTCCGGCACGACACCCGCTTCCATCTGCTCATCCTCGAGGCGACCGGCAACAGCTTCCTCCTCGACGCGTACCGGCAGATGCACCCGCACCTCCACCTCTTCCGCCTCTACCCGGGCGACCCGCACGGCACCGACACCTCCCACGAGCACGCCGAGATCGCCGCCGCCATCGCCGCTTGCGACCCCGATGCCGCCGAGGCGGCGATGCGCGAGCACATCCTCCGCGCGCTCAGCCGGTTCTCGGCGAGCACGAGCGACGGGGGCGGTGCGGAGCGTGATGACGCGGGTTCCAGGGCCAGCGGCGGTGCCGATGTCAGCGGCGCTGCGACCGATCAGGCGGAAGCTGCTCGTGACGTCCGGCGCGACCTTGCCGACACGTATGCGTCGGTCCTCGGCAGCGTGCCAGGATTCCCCGACGCCGCGAACATCACGGTCGCGGCCGAGGGCAGGAGCGGGCACGACGACGAGCCAGCTGAGGGAGCTGCAGGCGCCGAGGACGGCGGGATCGCGAGTGTGGCGACGGGCACGCAGGAGCAGGCAGGATGAGCGAATTCTCCGTCGATTCCCTCCGCGAGTTCGCCCGCGCCGCCCTGGCCGTGAGCCAAGTGCCCGAGGACGATGCCGCTCTGACAGCCCACTCGCTCGTCCAGGCGGACCAGCGGGGCATCGCCTCGCACGGTCTCCTGCGTCTGCCGCTTTACGTCCGTGCGCTCGAAACCGGCGGCATCGCCTCGGTGCCTGAGATCGCGTTCGTCCGTGACGGCGGGGCCACGGCGGTGCTCGACGGCGGCAGCGGCCTCGGGCAGGTCGTCATGCAGGTCGCCGTCGACTGGGCGCTCGAGCGCACCCGAGAACACGGGGTGAGCGCGATCGCGGTGGAGAATTCGAGCCACTACGGAGCCGGAGCGTTCTGGACCGATCAGCTCGCCGCCGCCGGCTTCTTCGCGTTCCTCACCTCGACGACGGGACCCACCGTCGCCGTCCACGGCGGCAGTGAGAAGGTCATCGGCACCAACCCGCTGACCCTGACCGCGCCGAGCACCGACGGCACGCCTCTCACCGTCGACATGGCCACCTCGGCGGGGGCGTTCGGCAAGGTCATCGCCGCCCGCAACGCTGGCCGGCCGATCCCACCGGGGTGGGCCGTCGACCGCGAAGGACGTGAGACGACCGACGCCGAGGCGGCCGCGGCGGGCTCACTGCTCGCCTTCGGCGGGCACAAGGGCTCAGGACTCGCAGTGCTCCTCGAAGCGTTCGCCGGGGGCCTCACCTCGGCGACCTTCGCCTACGAGACCCAGGACATCTGGGACAACCCGGCCTCGGAGATGAACAACGGACACATGCTCATCACGATCGACTCCGCAGCGTTCAACGGCCGCAGCGCCGCCGAGGAGAAGGTGAGTGCGCTCGGCGCCGCGATCCGAGGCTCCGGCGACGGCGTGCGGCTGCCCGGGGAGATCGAACACGAGACGGAAGCCGACAATGCCGTGACGCTCGACCTCGAGGACTCCACCGGCCAGGCGCTGCTCGCGCTCGCCGGTCGCCTCGACCTCGAGCCGCCTCGGTGAGGGGCAGTTTCGTCTGCCCTACCGGTGTCCAGGCTCGGGGACTAGACTGCACGCACGATGAATGAGCGCCCGTTCCACCGCCCTGTGCCCCTCGCCGACCTCGACGCCGTGAGCGACCCGAGCGACCCTGTCACGCGTTCGGAGACCTCGCACGCGACGGCGGCGCTCCTCCTCGGCGACTGCCGCGGCAACCGCGACGAGGCCGCGACCAGGCGCTTCGTCGAGCTCGCCGACGAGATCGGCCTCGAAGTCATCGCCGAGATGTGGTCGGCGGCCCCCGCGGTCTCGGCACCCGGCGCCCTGTGGCGCCTCTACGCGCTGCGCGAGTGGATCGTCACCGCCCCGCGTGAGGTCTCCGACCTCTTCGACCTCGGCCTGCGCCGGACCACCGACGGCATCGGGCTCGAGGAGATCCTCGCCGGCGTCGAGATCCCGGCCGGACCCGACGAGGTGGCCCGCGCGATCGACGAGATCCTCGTCGGCGCCTTCCGCGGCGACGTCGTCATCGCCCTGCTGCGGGCTGCCGCCTTCGTCGGCATCTGCGCGGCCGGAGCCGACGAACCGGAGACCCGGACACGACTGCGTCAGCTTTCGAAGGACCTCGGCGACGCCGCGATGTCCCGCCGCCACGGCGGACTCGACTGACCCGACGGATACCGAACCGACCGCACTGACCGTTCCCCGCCTCGCCGACGGAACTGAACGACGAATACGGAATCGACCGCACCGACCGTTCCCCCACCTCGGCGAGGGCATCGCCCCTGGCAGGGACTCTTGCCCGGGCACGAGACCAGACGTCGCGGACTGTGAGATTTTTCAAGCTTTCCCAGGTCGGCGCGGGGTGGACGCACGGGGAGGAAGCGGTATCGTGGAAGACGGCCCTCGTGGCCACCGGACGTTGGATCGCTGAAGCCCCGGGCTCCAACCTCAGCCGCTTCGAGCGGCCTATCGCCGAGAGGCGCTCTCGGTTCAGCGTCCGGTTCTCAACGTCGACAGAGAAATATCGGCACGCGTCCGGCGGTGTCCGGGTCCCGGCAGGAGGATACGCATGCGGCTCCGACGTGTACCGCAGGACACTGTCTTCTACGAGCGGATGGCCGATCTCGTCGGTCAGATGCGCCAATGCAACCTCGTCCTCGCCGAACTCTCCGGCGTCGATGTCGGCCAGCGCCGTGAAGTCGCTGACAAACTCCGCGAGATCGGCGACCGGGCCGACGAGGACATGGGCGCGGTGCTGCGGGCGCTGCGGGAGAACTACATCACCCCCTTCGACCGCTACGACCTCTACCTCCTCTGCCACCACATGCGCGAGATCTGCCACCGCCTCCACGGCGTCGGCTACGTGCTCGCCTCGGAGGCCTTCGACACTCTGCCCTCGGGCGTGCTCGAGACCCTCGCGGTTCTGTCGAACCAGACCGACCACACCTCGCGGATGGTGACGAAGCTGCCGGGCAAGGTCGACCAGTGGGACTTCGTCGACTCGATCAACCGACTCACCCACCAGGTGGAGACCCTGCAGTGGCGGATGTCCGACGCCGTGCCCAATGCGAAGCGGGGCCTGACGTATATGGCGGCGGTCTCCCAGCTCGGGCAGGCGTTCGTCCGCGCGGCCCACGGATTCACCGAGCTCGGCAAGGCCGTGGCCTCGATCGCGATCAAGGAGTCATGATCCGTGGAGCTGCTCATGGCCGGAGTCATCGTGGCTGCGGTGATCTTCGCCGGGTCCAACGGCTTCCATGATGCGGCTCTGACGATCGGCAACGCGGTGGTCGGCCGCGCACTCAGCCCCAAGTGGGCGCTCGGACTCGCCGTCGTCTTCAACTTCATCGGCGCACTGCTCGGCGAAGGCATCGCCATCGTCGTCGCCAACCAGATCATCCGGTTCTCCGGGATGTCGACGGACATCATCCTCACCTGCATCCTCATCGCCTTCGTCTCGGCGACGATCTGGAGCCTCTTCACGTACTACCTCGCCCTGCCGGTGTCCTCGACGCACTGCCTCATCGGAGGACTCCTCGGTGCGGGGCTGATCCTCGGCTTCACCTTCGACAGCCTCGAGTTCTTCGACTCCGTGATCCTGCCGCTGCTCATCTCACCCGTGCTCGGCTTCTTCCTCGCCTGGGGGCTGACGCTGCTGCTGTCGAAGATCTTCGCCTCGACCCCGTCGAAGCCACTCTTCCGCGGCGCCCGCATGGTCGACTCGGTGCTCACCGCCTCGCTCTCCCTCGTCCACGGAATCCAGGACGCGCAGAAGACCGCGGCGCTCGTCATGGTCGCGATCCTCGCCGTCGACACCATGCCCCACAGCGAGCTCGCCGTCGTCGAGATCTCCTGGCCTGTGCGCATCACCATTGCGCTGGCCCTTGCGCTCGGCACGGGGCTGAGCGGGTGGCGGGTCGTGCGCACGCTCTCGGTGCGGATGGCCAGGCTCGACCCGGTGAAGTCGGCGGCGGCCGATGCGACCGCCTCGGTGCTCATGTACGCGGCGGCGCTGATCATGCGCGTGCCCGTGTCGCTGACCTTCGTGCTCGGCTCGGCGATCCTCGGCACCCAGTACGCCGGACGCCAAGGGCATCCGCGGGCGCGCTACTTCATCCCGATGTTCGCCGGCTGGCTGCTGACGATCCCCGCGGCTGCGCTGCTCGCCGTGACCATCGGCGTCATCGTCATCGCCGCCGGGCAGTGAAGGCGGGATAACGAGAGCGTGGCAGCGAGCGCCGGCCAGTGAGGGCCCGGGAGTGAGCGCCCGGGAGTGAGCGCCCGGGAGTGAGCGCCGGCGGCACTCGGCCAGGGGCGCGGCCAATCGCACGTTGACTCGCCGCTCATCCCCGCCTTATTCCGCCGAGACTGCCACTTAGCAACGAGACCGCCAGTTACAGCCGGCGGTCTCGGCGCAAAGTAGCGGTCTCGATGAGTGGCGACCCCTGGGCAGGCGCCCGCCGAGGTGGAACCCGGCGTTCTAGGGGGAACCGGGAGCCGCCTCGGCGGGATTGGGGATGCCGGGGAAGGGGTCAGTCGGACTTGGCCCTGCGGCCGAGGAGCACTCCGGCGCCGATCATGGCGACGGACAGGGCGAAATGCAGCCAATTGTCGGCGGAGTTGAGTGGGACGAAGTTGCCCATCGAGTCCATCGGAACGATGAGGCCGTAGATCCACAGCACCGCGTAGACGATGCCGCCGACGACGAGGTAGCCCTTCGCGAGCGTGCGCGATCGGAGCGCGGCGAGGCCGACGACGCCGAAGAGCAGGTGGACGATGTTGTGAAGCACCGAGACCTGGAAGATGCCGAGGAGAGCGGCTTCCGAATGGTGCCCGGCGAACATGAGGGTGTCGGTGTTCTGTGTGATGCCGGGGACGAATCCGAGGATCCCGACGAGCAGGAACACCGCACCGAAGATGCCTGCGACGATCTGCACGGCGCTGCGGGTCGAGTGAGCGGCGGCAGAGGCTGAGGCGTGCGACGTGGTCATGACGATCCCTTTCGGCTTCGACACTGAAACTTCTGATGTCGTGTGTTCGGAGCCGACCGTCGTGCGGATGGGATGGACATCTGATGAAGTGACCGAGGCTGGGCCGGGTGAGGTCTGACTACCGGCTGGTAGGTGGAGGATCCGCCTCGATCTGGAGGCGGATATCGCGACGGATCCTCCACACAAGTGGGATGGGCGTGCGGACGGGGGCGCACCCAGCGGACGCGAAACGCCGGACCGGGCACGAAGCCCGATCCGGCGCTGAGGCAAGGACGGAGTCGCTCAGGCGAGGACGGAAGGTCCCTCACCCGAAGCGGCGCTCGATCACCCGAAGCGGCCGGAGATGTAGTTCTCGGTCTCTTCCTTGTCCGGGTTGGAGAAGATCGTCGAGGTGTCGTTGAACTCGATGAGCTTGCCGGGCTTGCCGGTGCCGGCGATGTTGAAGAACGCGGTCTTGTCGGACACGCGCGCGGCCTGCTGCATGTTGTGGGTGACGATGACGACCGTGTACTTGTCCTTGAGGTCGTTGATGAGGTCCTCGATCGCGAGCGTCGAGATCGGGTCGAGCGCCGAGCACGGCTCGTCCATGAGGAGCACCTCGGGCTCGACGGCGATCGCACGGGCGATGCACAGACGCTGCTGCTGTCCGCCGGACAGTCCCGAACCGGGCAGGTTGAGACGGTCCTTGACCTCGTTCCACAGGTTCGCGCCCTTGAGCGCGCGCTCGGTGAGATCGTCGGCCTCGGACTTCGACAGGCGCCTGTTGTTGAGACGCACACCGGCGAGCACGTTCTCCTTGATGCTCATCGTCGGGAAAGGGTTGGCGCGCTGGAAGACCATGCCCACCTCGCGGCGGACGTTGACCGGGTCGACGCCGGCGCCGTAGATGTTGTTGCCGTCCATGAGGACTTCGCCGCGCACGCTCGCGCCAGGGATGACCTCGTGCATGCGGTTGAGGGTGCGCAGCACCGTCGACTTGCCGCAGCCGGAGGGGCCGATGAACGCGGTCACCGACCGCGGCTTGATGTGCATGGAGACATCGTCGACGGCCTGGAAGTCGCCGTAGTAGATGTCGAGGTCTTTGATGTCGATCTGCTTTGACATGGTGTGTCCTTGTCTTGTCGAGGCGTCAGAGGTGCGGAAGCGTGGTGGAGGAGGGGATCCCCGCCGAGGCGGTCGCCGGGGTCATCGTCCGGCCTTCGGTGCGAGCACCTTGGCGATGACGCGGGCGAGCAGGTTGAGCAGCATGACGAGGAGGACGAGGACGAGGGCCGCAGCCCACGCGCGCTCGGAGCTCGCCAGGGCCGCCTCGCCGGGGGAGACCGGCCGCAGCTGCGAATCGTAGATGTAGGTCGGCAGCGTCGACATCCAGCCGGAGAACAGGTTCCAGTTGAGCGACTTCGCGAAGCCGGCGGTGACCATGATCGGGGCGGTCTCGCCGATGACGCGGGCGATCGCGATCGTCACACCCGAGAGGATGCCGGAGATCGAGGTGGGCAGGACGATCTTGACGATCGTCTTCCACTTCGGCACGCCGAGCGCGTACGAGGCCTCGCGCAGGTCCATCGGCACCAGGCGGAGGATCTCCTCCGTGTTGCGCACGACGATCGGGATCATGAGCACAGACAGGGCCACCGAGGCGGTGAAGCCCGTCTTCGCCGCCCCCGCGGCATCCGGCATGACGATGCCGAGGATCGTGGAGAAGAGCGCAAAGGCGAAGAGACCCGCGACGATCGAGGGGATGCCCGTCATGACGTCGACGAGGAACGTGATCGCCCGACCGAGCTTGTTCTTGCCCGCGTATTCGACGAGGTAGATCGCGGTGAGCACGCCGATCGGGATCGAGATGACGCAGGCGGCGAGCGTGATGAGCACGGTGCCGACGATCGCGTGGTAGAAGCCGCCGGCCAGCGAGGCCTCACCGGCGACGTACTGCTGGTCGAGCACACCCTTCATGCCGAGCATCGTGCGGGTGAGCAGATCGATGTTGATCGCCGATCCGCCCTTCGACACGGTCAGCCACAGCAGGGAGATGAGCGGCACACAGGCAAGCACGAAGGTCGAGGTGACGATCGTCGTGGCGACCCGGTCGACGGCCTTGCGCCGGCCTTCGTAGGCGCCGGAGATGACGAGCACCGCGACGAGGTTGATGAGGCCGGCGAGGATCGCGGCGATCGCGACGGAGAACCCGCCGGTGGCCGCGAACGTGATGCCGACGGCGATGAGGATCGAGGCCACGGCGATGATCCACGGGGTGGCCTTGGGCAGCTGCTTCGAGGTCAGCGCGCGGGTCTTGGTCGTCGAATTGTCTGAAGTGGTCAACATCATCAACTGCCCTTCACGGATGTCTTGGCAACAATTGCGCGCGCCGCCATGTTCACCAGCAGGGTGATGACGAAGAGGACGAGGCCGATCGAGATGAGCTCGGAGAGCCTCAGCCCTGCGGCCTCTGGGAAGTTCTGCGCGATCTCAGAGGCGATGGTCTGGTTGCCGCTGACGATGAGCGAGGCGGTGAGCAGACCCGGGGAGAGGATCATGGCCACGGCCATCGTCTCACCGAGTGCGCGGCCGAGGCCGAGCATGGTCGCCGAAGCGATTCCGGACTTGCCGAACGGCAGGACGGCCATGCGGATCATCTCCCAGCGGGTCGCGCCGAGCGCGAGCGCGGCCTCCTCCTGCAGGCGCGGGGTCTGGAGGAAGATCTCGCGGGTGAGCGAGGTGATGATCGGCAGGATCATGATCGAGAGGACGAGCGAGGCGGTGAGCAGCGTGCGACCGGTGTTCGAGACGCTGCCGTCGGCGTCGGGGGCGAAGAGGGGGATCCACCCGAACCACTGGGCCAGCCATGCGTAGAAGCCGGTGAGGTTGCCGGCGAGCGTGAGACCCCAGAGGCCGTAGACGACGGACGGGATCGCGGCGAGGAGGTCGATGACGTAGCCGAGCGCCGGGGCGAGCTTCCGCGGCGCCATGTGCGTCGTGAACAGTGCGATGCCCAGGGCGAAGGGCGTGGCGACGACGAGCGCGATCGCCGAGGACACGAGGGTGCCGATGACGAGCGGCCAGACGTAGGCGAAGAAGCCGTTGCCGCCGGTGATCGAGCTCGGATCGGAGATCTGGGCCTCGATGGTTTCGCTCGACTGGGCGAGGAGGAAGAGGGCGACGCCGGCCAGCGTGAGCAGGATCAGGATGCCCGCGAGCAGGGTCGCGGTGGAGAAGATCCGGTCTCCGGGCCGAACGACAGCCTTCGTCGTCGGGCTCGGACGGTCCTCAGCGCGCGGCTGAGGCGTGCCGGCGGGGCCGGTCTCAGTGGTTTGTGTGCTGGTCGGCACAGCTGCTCCTCAGGTGACGAGTGTGGATCAGAGGGCGATCCTGGGCACCGAAGAGCGGCGTAGCGCGAGCTACGCCGCTCTTCGACTGTACGGAGTTCCAGGTCAAAGCGTCAGTTTCAGCCTGAGACCTTGATGGAGTCGAGGACGGTGTTGATCTGCGAGCGCAGGTCGTTCGACAGCGGGGCGGAACCGGCCGATTCGGCAGCCGAGGCCTGTCCCTCTTCCGAGACGACGTACTTCTCCCAGGCCTTGACCATGTCGACGGTGTTCTGGTCGGCGTACGACGAGCACACGATGTGGTACGAGACGAGGACGATCGGGTAGGCGCCGGACTCGGTGGTGTCGCGGGCGAGGTCGAAGGCGAGGTCGCCTTCGCCGCGGCCTTCGACCTTCTGCGAAGCGTCGAGGACCTTGGTCGCAGCCTCGGGGGAGAGCTCGACGAACTCGTTGCCGACCTTGATCTTGGCGGACTTGAGCGAACCGACGGCCGAGGCGTCGGCGTAGCCGATCGCGCCGTTGGTGTCGGTGACGGTCTGGACGACGCCGTCGGTGCCCTGGGCGGCCTCGCCGCCGTAGCTCTTCGGGAAGTTGCCGTCCGGCTCCTGGTCCCAGACCTTGCCGGCAGTGGACTTGAGGTAATCGGTGAAGTTCTCCGTCGTGCCCGAGTCGTCGGCGCGGTGGACGGCGGTGATCTTGAGATCGGGAAGCGTGGCGTCGGGGTTGTCGGCCTTGATCGCCGCATCGTTCCAGTTGGTGATCTCGCCCTTGAAGATCTTCGCGATCGTGTCGGGGGAGAGGTTGAGCGAGTCGACGCCCTCGACGTTGAACGCCACGGCGATCGGGGAGATGTAGACCGGGAACTCGAAGGCTCCGTCGGGTCCGCAGACCTCCTTGGCCTTCTCGGCCTCGGAATCGTCGAGAGCGGCGTCCGAACCGGCGAACTGGGCGTTGCCGGCGAGGAACTGCTCGCGTCCGGCACCCGAACCGTCGGGCGAGTAGTTGACGGTCACGCCGGAGTTCGCCGAGGTGAAGTCAGCGGTCCACGCGTCCATGGCGGCCTTCTGCGAGGAGGCGCCGATGCCGGTGATGGTGCCCTGCAGGTTACTTTCGCCGCCGCTGGCGGACTCTCCGGTGGCGGAGGTTCCGCCGCAGGCCGACAGGGTGAGCGCGCCGACTGCGAGGAACGCGACGGTGGGGGCAAGATGCTTCAGCTTCACGAAGATGCCTTTCTGGATTGAGCACACGTTTTCGAGCGATCTCGATCGTTCGCCTTCAACGCTAAAGAGGGTGTGTAAAGGCTGGGGATTTGCTCAGTGAACGGAAGGTGAATGGACGCTGAAGGGTTGGGGGCGTGCTGAGTGCTCGATCACAGGGAACGGCCGAATCGTGAAAGACTCCCCGCCGAGGTGCGTGTGCCCACCGGCATGACTCCGACCGCTGCCGCCGTCCCCGGATCTCCCCGCCGAGGCGGTCGCCCCTAGGCGTCGATCGGCCGGAACCGCTCGATCTCGACGATGCGCGCGACCGTGCCCGGGCGGACGTAGGCGACGAGGATCTCCCCGGGTTTGAGGTAGGGGTCCTCGGTCGGCAGGACCTGGGCGACCCGCTTGGGCGCGTGCTCGGCGAAGACCCGCAGGATCGTCGGCAGCACCGGACGATGCGTGCAGAACGCGGTCGGCTTACCCTTCTCGAGCAGCTTCTCGATGTAGCGGGCGGTCTTGTCCGGGTTGGCCGCGGTGGCCTTCTCGCTCAGCGTCGAGACCTTCTTGATCGACTTGCCCGTGGCTGCGGAGAACGGCGCGAGCGTGGCCACGCAGCGCTTCCACGGACTCGAGACGAGCTTCCTCACCTCCCACGCCGAGAGCAGCCCGGTCAGGGCCATCGCCTGCCGGGTGCCGAGGGCGAGCAGAGGGCGCACGTGCTCCGTCTCGTACCACTTCGCGCGCGGGAACGCCTTGCCGTGGCGGACGAGGATGAGCGGCCACGCCCGCAGTGCATCCGTCTCGTCGAACTTCTCGAGCGCGTCGAGCTGCTCCCGGTCGGCGTACGCGGTGAGCTTCGTGCGCGCCTCGGCGATGGGCAGCCACACGGCCTCATCGACCTCGCGCGGATTGTGCGGGGCGAACGTCGCCTCCCCCTTGACCTCGGCGGACCAGTAGAAGACCTTCTTGAGATTCTTCCCCCCGACCATGTACTCCGCGGTGGGCAGGGGCACGCCGAGACGGACGTCGAAGCCCGTCTCCTCCCTGACCTCCCGGATCGCCGCCTCGGGCAGCGTCTCCCCGGGTTCGACCTTTCCCTTGGGCCACGACCAGTCGTTGTAGCGCGGGCGGTGGATGAGGGCGACTTCGATGCCCTCGGCGCCGTTGCGCCAGCACACGGCGCCGGCGGCGAGGATGTCGGCGGTGACCCGCGAGGACGCCTGCGCGGATGCGACCGTCGAGGGACTCACGCGTCCTCCCCGATCTGCCGTCGCTTCCGGTGCCTGCGGATGAGCTCGGACTGGTAGTCGGTGAGCTCCTCCCCGTCGGGTCCGTGCGTCATCCGCGTCCACGTCCCGTCCCCGGAGAGTTCGAACGCCGAGGTGGTGGGCGCGAACGCGAGATCGAAGAGTTCGATGATCTCCGCCCGATGGTTCGCGGCGACGAGTTCGACGAGCGTCTCCACCCGCCGGTCGAGGTTGCGGTGCATCATGTCCGCCGAGCCGATGTAGACGATCGGGTCGCCGCCGTTGCCGAAGACGAAGGCCCGGGAATGCTCGAGGAACCGGCCGAGCACGGAGCGGACGGTGATGTTCTCGCTCAGCCCGGGGATCCCCGGACGCAGGGCGCAGATGCCGCGGACGAAGACCTCGACGGAGACCCCTGCCCGGGAGGCCCGGTAGAGGGCGTCGATGATGCCCTCGTCGACGATCGAGTTGACCTTGATCCGCACGCAGCCCTCACCGCCCGCCTCGGCGATCGCGATCTCCGCATCGATGAGCTCGATGAGCCCGGCCCGCACCCGGGTGGGGGCGACGAGGAGGCGGGAGTACTCGGCGCGCGGGGCGTAGCCGGAGAGCTGGTTGAACAGCTTCGTCAGGTCGTCGGCGACGGCCTTGTCCTTCGTCAGCAGGCCGAAGTCCTCATAGAGGCGCGCGGTCTTCGGGTGGTAGTTGCCGGTGCCGACGTGGCAGTAGCGTGCGAGTCCCTCGGCCTCCTGCCGGACGACGAGGGAGAGCTTCGCATGGGTCTTGAGCCCGACGATGCCGTAGACGACGTGGACGCCGGCGCGTTCGAGCTTGCGGGCCCACGTGATGTTGGCCTCCTCGTCGAAGCGGGCCTTGATCTCGACGACCGCGAGAACCTGGATGCCCGACTGCGCGGCGTCGACGAGGGCATCGATGATCGGGGAGTCGCCGGAGGTGCGGTAGAGCGTCTGCTTGATCGCGAGCACGTTCTTGTCCGCCGCGGCCTGCTCGAGGAAGGCCTGGACGCTCGTGGAGAACGAATCGTAGGGGTGGTGGAGGAGGATGTCGCGGCTCGAGACCGCGGCGAACACGTCGACCTGGTCGCTCGACTCCCGCAGGGAGAGGTCCTTGTTCATCTGCGGGACCATCTTCGGGAAGTGGAGGTCGTCGCGGGGGACGTCGGCGATGTCGGACATGCCGGAGAGGTCGAGCGGGGTCGGCAGCTGGTAGATCTCGGATTCGTCGATGCCGAGTTCGTCCTTGAGCATCTCCCGGACCCGCGGATGGATGTCCTCGGTGATCTCGACGCGCACGGCCGGGCCGAAGCGCCGCCGCAGCAGCTCCTTCTCCAGGGCCTTGAGGAGGTTCTCCGCGTCGTCCTCCTCGACCTCGAGGTCCTCGTTGCGGGTGACCCGGAACGTCGAGTGGTGGATGACCTCCATGCCGTCGAAGAGGGCGTCGAGGTGGGCGGCGATGATGTCCTCGAGCGCCACGAAGCGGGCGGGGACGTCGCGTCCGGCGGGACGGTCAGTCGTCTCGGCGACATTGAAGAACCGGGGCAGGCGCGGGGGCACCTTGACCCGGGCGAAGAGCTCCTTGCCGGAGTCGGGATAGCGCAGGAGGACGCCGAGGTTGAGGGAGAGCCCGGAGATGTAGGGGAACGGGTGGGCCGGGTCGACGGCGAGCGGGGTGAGGACGGGGAAGACGTGACCGGCGAAGAACTCGTCGACGCGGGCCCGTTCGGTGTCGGTGAGCTCGTCCATCGAGACCTTCGAGATCGACTCGGCGTCGAGCTGGGGTCCGATGACGTTCTTGAGCAGCTCCGCGTGCCGGGTCATGAGCTCATGCGCTCGGATGCTGATCGCGTGCATGACCTGCAGCGGCATCCGCCCGGTCACGGTCGGCACGGCGAGGCCCGTGTTGATGCGGCGTTTGAGGCCGGCGACGCGGACCATGAAGAACTCGTCGAGGTTGGAGGCGAAGATCGAGAGGAAGCGCACCCGCTCGAGCAGCGGGACCTCCGGGTCGGAGGCGAGGGCGAGGACGCGTTCGTTGAAGGCGAGCCAGCTGAGTTCGCGGTCGAGGAATCGGTCGGCGGGATCGGGCAGGTCGAGCTCGCGCCCGGCTGCGATGACGTCGTACATCGATTACTCCTGAGTGCTCTGAGTCGAGGAAGCCGGCGCATAGGAGACATGCGCGACCGCGACGTGGAACCCCAGTCGCTCGTACAAGCCTAGCGCCGGTGCATTGTCGGACTCGACGTAGAGTTCGATCGCCTGCGCCCCGGCCGCGACCATCCGCCGCATCCCCTCGAGTGTGAGCGCCCGGCCCACCCCCTTCGCGTGGATCGCGGGGTCGACTCCGACGACGTAGACCTCGCCGAGGCGGCCGTCCGGACCGTCGGTGAGCTTCGTCTCGTGGAAGCCGATGATCTCGCCGTCGCGGACGGCGAGGATGACCGAGTCGGGATCGAAGTCCGCGGCGCCGACGATGGCCGCGATGTCGTCAAGCGTCTGCGCACCCTGTTCCGGGTGCCAGTCGAAGGCCGCGTTGTTCACCCGCAGCCAGCCGGCTTCGTCGCCGGGGGCGAACGAGCGCAGCCTCACGCCCTCGGGGACGCTGACCTCGGGGAGGTCGGCGATGGTGAGGCCGTCGTCGGTGCGCATCTGGAAGAGCACGCGGTCGCGGCTGAGCCCATGCTTGTCCGCGAGATGCCGAGCCGCGGGGGAGTCGCCGTGAGCCCAGCACCATGCCTCGGGCTGTTCGGTGAGGATCGTGCTCAGCAGTGTCTCGCCGAGACCCCGGCCGCGATGCTCGGGGGCGATGAGGAACTCGGCGGCGTGGCGCTCGCCCTGGCGCGCCCGGATCCCGAAGCCGATGAGCTCGGCGGCTGATGGGTCGTCGGCTGGGGTCGAGTCGCCGGCTGGTGCCGTGCCGTCGGCTGGGGTCGAGCCGCCGGGGGTCGGGTCGCCTCCGTAGACGCGCCACACGCTCGAGGCCGTCTGGGCGCCGTGGCTGCGATCCTCACCGCGGGCGATCGCGAGGAGCCCGCCCGAGATCTCCGGCGCCCCGTCGGATTCGGCCACGCGCTCGAGGAAGTGAAGCTCCGCCTCGGTGACGGTGTCGATCGGGGTGCCAGTGACGGCACCGGACGCGGCGATTCTCATGCACTCATCTCCTCATCGGCGGGGTGGCTGGTCGCGGCAGCGGCGGAAGTCCTGCCGGGGCCGGCGTCGCGTGGTTCGGCGGGTCCCGCGGTGTCGTCGGAAGTCCTGCCGGGGCCGGGGTCGCCCTCCTCGTCGTCGTCACCGGCCCCGGCGTCGGGGCTGAACCGGTAGCCGACGTTGCGGACGGTGTGGATCGCGTTCTCGAGGTCCTTGCCGAGCTTCGCCCGCAGCCGCCTGACGTGGACGTCGACGGTGCGGGTGCCGCCGTAGTAGTCGTCGCCCCATACGCCGAGGAGGATCTCATCGCGGGTGAAGACCCGCTCCGGATGCATCGCGAAGAACTTCAGCAGCGAGAACTCGCGGTAGGTGAGGTCGAGCGCCCGGCCACCGAGGTCGGCGGTGAATGAGGTCTCGTCGATGCGCAGGGCGCCGGTGACGACGACCATCGGCTCGCCGTTCTCGTTCCACCCGCCCACCGGTCCCGCGCTGCCGGCTCCGGCACGCTCGCCGAGGCGGGTGGGTCCCTGACCGGCGGCGGGAGAGCCCGCAGAGCGGAAACGGTCGCGGGCGAGGCGGAGCCGGGCCTCCACCTCGGCGGGGCCGGCCGTGGTGAGGATGATGTCGGTGACCTCCCACTTCGCCGAGGCGGTCGCCAGGCCGCCCTCGGTGAGGACGACAACGATGGGCAGGCTGAGGCCGGCGGAGTCAAGGACGGCGCCGATCCGCGGAGCCAGGGAGAGGTCGAGGCAGGCGTCGACGACGGCGACGTCAGCGGTGGTCGTGGAGCCGGGGACCTCCTCGGCGCTGATGCGTTCGACCTGGTGGCCGAGGTATTCCAGAGCCTGCGGGGCAAGTGGGGCCGCGAGCGCGGGGGAGGGGCAGACGTGCAGGATCCTCATGCTCTGCGTGCCCCCTCATCGACGTGTGTGCGGCCTGAGCCAAAGTATATCGAGGCCGCGGGTTGCGTCCCGGCGGCGTTTCACGAATCGTCGCCGGTGGGGGCGATAGGGCACGATAGATGAGTGATCAGATGGATTCGAGTAGCAGTCGCGCTTGCCCTCGCCGTCGCCCTGAGCGGGTCGGTGTACTGGGGCTACACGCTCTTCGTGATCGCGACCGGACTCATCGTCCTGGGCGTCTCCTACGGCTGGCCGCGCCTCACCGACTCCCCGCAGCCGCGGGCGACCTCGATCATGCTCGCCCTCTTCGGCCTCGCGGGACTCTTCGCCGCATGGCAGGACGACACCGCACCCTACCTCGACTGGCTTCCCGTCCTCGCGGGCCTCGGACTGCTGTGGACCTTCGTGCAGAACCTCACCCGCGGCATGGGCGCCTCGGATGCGGTCGCCAACGTCTCCGCGCAGGTCGCCGGCGTCGTCATCGTGCTCTCCGCGAGCACCTGGGTCGCGGCGGCCACCGTGCCCGGGGACAAGGAGGCGATCGTCGTCGGCCTCGTCGCGATCATCGCCGCCCAGTGCATGACGGCGCTGCCGTGGCCGGCGATCTACACCTCCCCGCTCGCGGTCGCGATGTCGACGGCGGTCGCCGGCATCATGTCCGTGATCATCCTCGACAGCAGCTTCACGTGGCCGATCGCGCTCATCCTCGGCGCGGTCATGGGCCTCCTCGTCGCCGGGGTCGACCGGATGCTCGGCCTCATCGCCTACGCCCAGTACCAGGCGGCGAACCTCGAGCTGTCGCAGAACATCGAACTCAAGCGCAACGTCGAGAAGGCCCGCAGCTTCGCGGTCCAGCTCGCCCTCGGCGCGGCCCCCATCGCCCTGGGCGGCGTCGTCGTCTACGCCCTCGAGCGCATCGCCCTCTGAGCCACCCTCCGTTCTCAGCAACCCTCCGGGCGCTCGGCAACCTGGCGCACGGTTGCCCAGCGCCCGGAAGGTTGCCGGCAAGCACGCCCTTCGCCGCAGGGTTGCTCAGCGTCCGGAGGGTTGCCGCCGGGCGGCGCGGCACGAACAAGTGCGAGGCCGCCGCTGAGCCGGCGCCCGGACGGTTGTCGCACGTCAGGGCTCGGACTGTAGACTGAGCGGCATGGAAGAAAACCTCGTTCTGCTCGAAATCGTCTTCTCCGGTCTCGTCGGCATCGCCGCGCTCGGCGCAGCGGGTGTCGCGTACAAGGTCGTCAAGTCCCTCATCGTGGTCAATCGCTGATACCCATGATCGAGATCGACGCCTCAGTCAACCCGGAACTCGTTCCCCTCTCGTGGCTCATCGGCTCGTGGGAAGGCGTCGGCGTCGTCGGATACGCCGACACCCCTGAGAAGCAGTTCGGCCAGCGCATCGAATTCGTCGCGCACCCGGGCACCCCGTACCTCCAGTACAACGCGCACGCGTGGCTGCTCACCGAGGACGGCGAACTCGACTCGACCCTGACCCTGGAGACCGGGATCTGGCAGCTCGTGCGCCCGCGCGATGCCGGGGACGTCGGACCCGGGATGCTCGTGCCCACCGAGGAGCCGAGCTTCACCTCGGCGGCGGCGGTCGAGACCCTGCGGACGAACGACGACGCCTTCGAGATCGAAGCCGAGATCGTCCACCCCCACGGTGTCATGGAGCTCTACGCCGGCTACGTCAAGGGCCCGCGCATCGACCTGAGCACCGACGTCGTGGCCAGGACGAAGACCGCGAAGGAGTACACGGCCTCGACCCGCATGTACGGTCTCGTCGGCGGCGAGCTGATGTGGGCATGGGACATGGCCGCCCTCGGCCACGAACTCGCCACCCACTCCTCGGCGAGGCTGAAGAAGCTCAGCTGAGATGATCGGGACACCGGACCCCGAGACCCGCCCCGTAGCGGACCCGACCGACACCCCTGCGGGTGCAGGTGACACCACCCCCGCCGAGGCGGCCCCGCCTCCGCGACCGTCGTCCCTGCCGCGCGGCCTGAGTTCGTCCGCGGTCCTCGGCGCCGGGGATCTCGCACAGACGCCGATGCACTACGGGGAGCCGTTGCGCGAACAGCGGGCGCTCGCCGAACGCGGCGCGATCGTCGACCTCCCGCACCTGCGCGTCCTCCGCCTCACCGGAGCCGACCGGCTCACCTGGCTCAACTCGATCACGACGCAGAAGCTCGACACCCTGGCCCCTGGGGTCTCCACCGAGACCCTCGTCCTCGACCCCAACGGCCGCATCGAAGGCTGGCTGCGGCTCATCGACGACGGTGAGGCGCTGTGGGCGCTGAGCGACCTGCGCACCGATGACACCCTCGACTTCCTCCGCCGCATGGTCTTCATGATGCGCGTGGAGATCGAGGACCTCAGCGACGACTTCCAGGCCATCGGCGCCGTGCGCGCCCTCCCCGAATCCCTGCCGGTCACCCGGGTCTGGGCCGATCCGTGGCCTCATATCGGCACGGGCTCGGCTTCGTACGCGCAGGTCGACCTCGGCGAGCACGTCGCCGGCACCGACCACCCCGGCCTCGAGACTCCGTTCGTCATCGGCATCGTCGCCCGCGCCGATCTCGCCGGCACCTCGGCCGGCGAATACCGCCTCGCCGGATTCGACGCGTGGGAGGCCCTGCGGGTCGCCGCCTGGCGGCCGGGCCGCAACGAGATCGACCACAAGTCCCTCGTCGGCGAACTCGACCTGCTCCGCACCTCCGTCCACCTCGCGAAGGGCTGCTACCGCGGTCAGGAGGCCGTCGCCCGGGTGCACAACCTCGGCCAGCCGCCCCGGCGCCTCGTCTTCGTCCACCTCGACGGGTCCGGGCACATCCACCCCGATCCCGGCGCCGAGGTGCTCGCCGCCGTCCGCGGCACGCAGCGTCCCGTGGGTGAGCTGACCTCGGTCGCCCAGCATTACGAGCTCGGGCCCATCGGGCTCGCGGTCGTCAAGCGCACCGTCGCCGCCGACGCCCCGCTCAGCGTCGACCTCGGCGAGGGCGGGATCGTCACCGGTGCCCAGGAGATCATCGTCGCCCCCGAGCGCGGACACGACCGGACCCTGCCCGGCCGCAACCGCGACGTCGACATGCGGAATCAGCACCGCTGAGACCTCCTCACCCGGCCCCGCGCCGAGGTGGGGGTGCCCCGGTGACGGTCGGTCGCCTCGGCAAGGGGATCGTCCGTGATGAGAGCCCCTGCCGTGACTCCGGAACGACCGCGACGGTGACGTCGAGGTGACGACGGATTCCGCACCTTTCGGCAGGCCTGAATACGGGTTCTGCCCACCTGACGGACTCGGTATGACAAGAACCGTCGCCACACTCTATTGTTCCCGTTATGACAGCTTTGGAGATTGGCGGCGAAGCGCTGCCGCAGGAACGCAAGATCGTCACCGAGATCCCGGGACCGAAGTCCCGTGAGATCGAGGCCAGGCGGTCGAGCGCCGTCGCGACCGGTGTCGGCTCGAGCCTGCCGGCCTACGTCGTGGCCGCCGGAGGAGGAATCCTCAAGGACGTCGATGGCAACCAGCTCATCGACCTGGGCTCGGGCATCGCCGTGACCACCGCAGGCAACTCGAACCCCCGCGTCGTCAAGGCCGCGACCGAGCAGCTCGAGGCCTTCACGCACACGTGCTTCATGGTCAACCCGTACGAGAGCTACGTCGAGGTCGCCGAGGCGCTCAACCGGCTCACCCCCGGTGACCACGAGAAGCGGACCGTGCTGCTCAACTCGGGCGCCGAGGCGGTCGAGAACGCCGTGAAGATCGCCCGTGCCCACACCGGCCGGGACGCCGTCGTCGTCTTCGACCACGCGTACCACGGTCGCACGAACCTGACGATGGCGATGACCGCGAAGGCCCACCCCTACAAGGCCGGCTTCGGTCCCTTCGCCGGTGAGGTCTACCGCGCGCCCATGTCCTACCCGTTCCGCGACAACGACGCGGCCGGCACGAAGGTCAGCGGTGAAGAGGCGGCCAAGCGCGTCATCACGATGATCGAGAAGCAGATCGGCGCCGAGCACGTCGCCGCGATCGTCATCGAGCCCATCCAGGGCGAGGGCGGCTTCATCGTTCCCGCCGAGGGCTTCCTGCCGACACTCGTCGAGTTCGCTGGTGAGAACGGCATCGTCTTCGTCGCCGACGAGGTCCAGGCCGGCTTCGCCCGCACGGGCAAGATGTTCGCCTCCGAATGGGAGGACATCGTCCCCGACCTCATCACCACCGCGAAGGGCATCGCCGGCGGTCTGCCGCTCTCGGCCGTGACCGGTCGCGCGGAGATCATGGACTCGGTCGGCCCGGGCCGCCTCGGCGGCACCTACGGCGGCAACCCCACCGCGTGTGCGGCCGCCCTCGGTGCGATCGAGGCGTATGAGAACGACGGCCTGCTCGAACGCGCGACCGAGATCGGCGAACTCATCACCGATCGTCTCGTCAAGCTCCAGGCGAAGTACCCGGAGATCGGCGACATCCGCGGCCGCGGCGCCATGATCGCCGCCGAGTTCGTCAAGCGAGACTCGATCGACCCGAACCCCGAACTCGTCAAGGAGCTCGCGGCCTACGCGGCGAAGAACGGCGTCCTCGTCCTCACGACGGGCACCTTCGGCAACGTGCTGCGCTTCCTCCCGCCGCTGACGATCTCCGACGAACTGCTGAACGACGGCTTCGACGTCATCGAAGCCGGTCTCGCCGAGATCCTCGGCTGAACAGCGATCGACGGCCGAGCCCGGTCGTCGGCGCTGAGCTGAACGACTGCGACCCTGCTCGCACCCGGTACCGGATTCCTTCCGGTCGGGGTGCGGGCAGGGTCGTTCGCGTTGGGGGAGTCAGCGGGTGTTGCCGCGACGCCGCTCGGCGATCTTCTCTCTGACGGTGTCGATCGCGAGCTCGCCGACGAGCATCGCCACCCCGAGGCCGAGGACGATGACGAACGAGAGGAGCCCCTCCTCGGGGGAGTCGAAAAGGAAGGACAGAGCACCGTTGAGGATCGCCGCGGGAACCGCGATGAGGACGAGACAGAGGATGACGACGACGATTCCCACGGTCCGCTTCGAAGTGTTCCGCAGCCAGCTTCTGATCATGAGGGGGTCCTTGGGGTGACGGTGACGAGGGTGAGCGGCCCAATCCAGGTCGGTTCGACGACGGGCGGCCGAGGTCATCGTAGTCGCCGTGCGGGCCCGATGGCCTCACACGAAAGGATGAGATCGGGTCCGCGATCTGCTCTTGCCGACGCCGGTGTGAGTCGCACGCGCGACCTGCAGCACTGATCTCCGTCTGCGGCGCTCGCAGGGCGACTCACACGATGGCGGGACGAACGAGGCGAAAACGGCGCAGATGTAGGACAATAGTAGTCATGCGTGCGTTGACAGAGGACGGATCCGGGGCTCGAGGAAGCACCTCGGTGTGGCGATTCCTGCGCGGACCGCGCTTCGTCGATCTGCCCATCCGGGCCTTCGCTCTTGTCATGGGACTGACCGCCCTCGTCCCGGGAGCCTTCGAACTCGACGAACCGCTCTACGTAGCCCTCACCGCACTCGCCTACGTCCTCATCGTCGTCGCACCGTTCCTGCCGTTCACCGCCGTCATCTCCTCGGCGGTCCTCAGCGGCGTGTTCCTCTGGCAGTACCCCGACTTCGAGAACATGTTCACGGAGTCGCTCATCCTCGCCACCGCCGTCCTGTTCAGCTATATGCGCTGGTGGGCGGCCGGACTCGGGACGCTGTGCCTGCTCGCCTATCAGCTGACCGCGACCGCGCAGGGTGGACTCGACGGCGGTCCCGAAGGCCTCATCGACCTCGGCTACGGCTGGCTGACGACGTGCCTCGTCGGTGCGGCCGCCGGTTTCGTCGAACTGCGGATCCGTCGCGAGATCACCCGCCGAGAACAGGCGGCCGCGGAGAACGCGAGAGCGCTCGAGACGATGCGGACGCGCTTCACGAGCGACACCCACGACACGATCTCGCACTCTCTGTCGACCGAGGCGGCGATCATCAAGACGCTCGGCCGGAACCCGCACGCGCTCGGTTCGGATCGGATGATCGCCGAACTCGCGATGGTCAACGCCGAGGCTGCGAAGCGACTGCGCCAGCTCGTCGGCCGCCTCCGCGAGGATGCCCCGACCAGCCCCCACATCGAGCTCCAGGCCGAAGCGCACCTGCTCACCTCAGCGATCGAGGACGGCAGTGCGGCCGGGGGAGTGCGCGTCTCGACGACCGTGGGCACCCTGCCCGAATTCGCCTCGCCGGCCGTGGGCGAGCACTTCACCGCGTTCATCCTCGAACTCGCGACGAACGTCATCCGCTATTCGACCCCCGGCACCGCGTCGACCCTCGAGATCGTCGCCCGCCGGACCGTTCCGCGGTCGGTCGAACTCAGCTACACGAGCATCAACGTCGCCGACGCGCCCCTGACCCAGGTGCCGCGGTCCCTGAACACCCGCGCCGAGGCGGTCGGCGGCCGGGTTCTCGTCAGCGCGGATCCGCAGGGCCGGGTCGTCGTCACCGTCACCCATCCGCTCGAACTCGTCGACTCCGAGGTGGGCGTCGAAGCCGTGCCCGTCAAGGACGACTTCCGCGATCAGAACGCGAGATCGGCTGCGCTGACCAGCGGTGCGGACAGTGCGGGCATCGGTCATTCGGGCGCGGTCGGCGCGACTTCCGGTCATGACCGCTCTCTGAGCATCGCCACGCGCAATGGGACCGGACGATCCGTCGGTTCCCCGGAGGATGAGGAGCTGACCCTCCACCGCGGACACTCCCATCGCCGCCTCGAGGACCGACGGGCGTGAGCGAACCGACAGCTGAACCGACGGCTGCGGTGCGGCCCGCCTCGGTGCTCATCGTCGACGACGACCGGTGGACGACGCGGGCCGTCGCCGCGGCGCTGCGGGAGTCAGGATCCTTCGACGTCCTCGACCCTCAGCATTCCGGTGAGGCCGGTGTCGAGGCCTTCGCCCGCATGCGACCGAGCCTCGTGCTCATGGACGTCAACATGCCGCCGGGGATGAGCGGGGTCGACGCGACGAAGGAGATCATCGCGCTCGAGCCGAAGGCCACGATCGTCCTGCTCACCACGGTGTCTCCCGGTCCCGGTCTCGCCCGCGCGCTCGAGGCCGGAGCGATGGCCGCCGTCAACAAGTCCGCCTCCGATGCCGAACTCCTCCGGGTCGCCGAGGCGGCCCTCGACGGGGACTCGCCCGTGCTGCTGCAATCCCTGGCCGAGGACATCCTCATCAGCGGGGACACCGTTCCCGACGTGCCCTCCCAGGCACCTGTCCTCACCGAGATGGAGCACACCGTGCTCATCGAAGTCTGCGAGGGCCGCGACTATTCGGAGATCGCCGAGAGGCACTTCATCACGATGCACACGGTGAAGAGCCACGCCCGGAATTTGCGGATCAAGCTCGGCGCGAAGAACCTCGCGCAGGTCGTCGTCCGAGCGATCCAGTACAAGTTCTACTCGCCCGAATAGGCTTCTGCTCGCCCGAATAGGCGGTGCGGGACGGTCGGGTCCTGAGAAAGTCGCGCAATCTCATCCTTTCGTGCGATGACACATGGCTGCGCGCCCGTCAGAGTGGATGGCTGGGACGTCGTCGACGTGCGGCGGCCCGAGCGCGGGATAGTGCCTGTGCTCGGCGGAACGGAGCGACGGGGAAGAGGCGATTCGAATGGACATGGACATGTCGATGGGGGCCGTGGGGTTCCTGATCACACTCGTCTACGTCGCGGTGACGGTGCTCGTCCTCGCAATCCTCATCGTCGGCTTGGCCGTGCTCATCAAGGTCAATCGGCTGCTCGGTGATCGGCTCAAGGCGCAGAAGGCAGCGGACCGCACCCGATCCTTCGCGCACCTCGTCCCCACCGATTCGGCGCATACGGGCACGTCTGCGCACCAGCCCGCGACACCGGCTGCATCACAGGCGACGGCGCACATTCCGTCCGCGCCGACGACGTCTCCTGCGCATCAGTCCACACCACAGGCCCCGGATGCCGCGGACGAGATCCGTGATTGAGTGGGCCTATGAGTGAACCGACGACTCTCACCCTCGCACGTCTCATCCGCGACTCGGCCGGCATCCTCCTGCCGCTCAACCGCACCGACGGCGACACCGCGGTCCGACGCATCGACTTCGACCTCGACCTCGACGTCGACCGCAGCGACCCTCGCGGACTGAACGGGACGGTCGTCCTCATCACCGAGGCAGCGGCGAACCTCGCCCGCCGCCTCGGTGAATTCCACGGCGCGGTAGCCCTCGTCGTCGCCCCGGGTTCGCACGCCCACCTCGGCGATGAGGCGATCAACCCGAGCACCTCAGCCCGCCCCGACGCCGCTTCCAACCCAGCGACAACCTCCGTGTCAGGCACCGCGTCGGACACCACGACTGCCCCGCCCCTCGTCCTCGAACGCACCGCGGGCGTCACCTGGGCGGAGACGCTCCTTCATCTGCGGCAGCTCGCCGAGGGTGCCTCCACGGCTCTCACCTGGCCGGATGTCGACGATCTCAGCTCGCTTGCCGCGGTCATCGCGGATTCGACTGGGGCATCGATCACGATCGAGGACCCGGCGTCGCGCGTGCTCGCCCACGCCAACCTCGGCGAGGACCTCGATGAGATCCGCAAGCAGACGATCCTCACCGGGGCGATCCCGGATTGGCGGATCGCCCAGCTCGAGGAGTCCGGATTCCTCCCGGCCGTCCGCGCGTCGACCGACGTCGTCGAGCGCGCGGCCACCGCGGACGATCCCGCGCGCTCGGTCATCGCCCTGCGCAGCGACGGGGAGATGCTCGGCACGATCTGGGCCGCCTACCCCGCCGAGGTGGACCCCGGAACCGTCCGCGACATCCTCCGGGAGGCCGCCCGGGCCGCGGTCCCCGTCATGCTGCGGACCCTGCGGCGCTCGCCGTTCGACGCACGCATCCGGGCCGAGGCGCTCGGGTCGATCCTCGCCGGCACCCACGATCTCGCCCCGGCCGCGACCCTGCTCTCCCTGCCGTTCGCCGGTCACTACACGGCTCTCGCCCTTGGTCCGCTGCCCGCCGATACCGAGGCGCTACTCCGCTTCCATCTGCGTGCCGCGTTCGCCGATGTCGTCCTCGCCCGCATCGCCGGTCGGGTCGCCGTCCTCCTCCAATCCGCCGAGGCGACCGACGAAGAGGACGTGCGCGAACGCATCGTCGACACCCTCGAGAGGACGATGCCCACCGGCGCGAGGCTCACCATCGGAGTGGGGGCGAGTGTGCACCGCCTCGATCACGTCCCTGCGTCGTGGACGGAAGCGGTCTACGTGTTCGACGCCCTCGCGGCGCTCGCCGACCCCGACTCCGCCTCCTTTGAGGAAGGCGGCCCCGAGGACCTGCCGGGGTGGTCGTCGACCTCGGTCCATGCCGCGATCGCCGCGGACCTCCCGGCCGAACTCGTCGGCCTCGAGATCGCCGATGCCCTGACGGAGGCGGACCCGCGGATCGCCGCGCCCGCGAAGATCCTCGCCGTCCACGATGCCGCCCATCAGGGACAGCTCGTGCGCACCCTCGAGGTGTACTTCGAGACGGTGGGCAACTCCGCCGAGGCGTCCCGGCGTCTCCATGTCCACGCGAACTCCCTGCGCCACCGCCTCTTCCGCATCGAGGAGCTCACCGGACTCTCACCGATGCGCCGAGCGGACCGGCTCTGGCTCGAGGTCTCCCTCCTCGTCCTCGACCGGCAGCGTCGACGTCCGACAGGATCCGAGTCGTGAGGCGCCGTCGTGCCCTCATGTGGACGGGAGGAATCCTCGGCACCCTCGTCGTCGCGTTCCTCGCCGGCTGCTTCGCGTACCGCACGGTGATGTCGTCGGTCATCGTCCAGAGTGCCCTCTACGACAGCGTGCCCTCGTTCGTCGACTGTTCGCGGGTCCCCGACAGCGGCATCGTCGAATCCGCCGTGATCGACTTCCCGACCTTCGACGACTCCGAGGCGATCGCCGTGCCCCGGTGCCAGGGCGCGATCATCGAAGTCCAGTACGGTTCCCACACGACCCGCGAGAAGATCGAATCCTTCCTGCGCTCCAACGGCACCTGGGATCGGTCGGCCGGCTGGTGGTGGAAGTCGATCCCCGTCCAGCTGCGCAACGTGTGACGACGACGGGTGAGGCTCCCATTGTGAGAATCCCACAATCGGCTGGCGTCGACGTTGGAGGATCGTCGCCGCATCGGCCCAGGTGAGGGCGTCTACAGTGGCGGTATGCCGTCTCGCACAGTCGATCAGCAGTCCTCCGTCGCCGAGGTGCCCGCCGCTTTCAGCCCCTCCCACCGCCGTGCGCTCGCGATCGCACGGATCGCCCGCGCCTCTGCTTCGGACGCCGGCCGTGAGGGCATCGGCAGCGATCTCGCCTATGCCGATCGTTCCGTCCCGACGCCCGGAAGCGTCCCGGTGCCCGGAGGCGTCCCGGCGCTCAGTGACGCCTCGCCCGTCATCGGTCTGCTCGACCTCGACGAGGTGGACGCGGCGTTCACGGCACTGACGGCGGCCTTCGCCCCAGAGACCGCAGTCCTCCACGCCGTCGCGTGCAAAGCGGTGCCGCTGCTGCCCGTGCTGCGTCTCCTCGCCGAGGCGGGAGCCGGGTGCGAGGTCGCGAGCCCGGGGGAGCTCGAACTCGCCCTCGCCGCGGGGTTCGCCCCGGAGAGGATCGTCTTCGACTCTCCCGCGAAGACCAGGAGCGAACTGCGTCGCGCCCTCGACCTCGGCGTCGCGATCAACGTCGACAACTGGGAGGAGCTCGACCGCCTCGATGCGCTGCGCACGGAGTACCCGGGCACCGCCTCGGCGATCGGGGTGCGGATCAACCCGCAGACCGGGGTCGGGGAGATCGGGGCGCTGAGCACTGCGACGGCGACCTCGAAGTTCGGCATCGGCCTCGCCGACCCCGGTGCGCGTGAGGCTCTTCTCGAGGCGTTCCTCGCCCGACCGTGGCTGAGCTGGATCCATGTCCATTCGGGGTCGCAGGGGATGACCCTCGACCAGATCGCCGAGGGAGTCGCCGCCGCCGTCGACCTTGCCCGCGAGATCAACGTCCGCGCCGAGGGTCGGCAGGTCACCGGCATCGACATCGGCGGGGGACTGCCGGTGAACTTCTTCGGCGACGAGGTGACGCCGACCTTCGCCGACTACCGTGCGGTCCTCGACGCCCGGGTGCCGGGGCTTGTCGACTTCGACATCATCACTGAGTTCGGCCGGTCCCTGCTCGCGAAGGCCGGCACGATCCTCACCCGCGTCGAGTACGCGAAGACCACCGGCGGCCGCCGTATCGCGATGACCCATGCCGGAGTCCAGGTGGCCACCCGCACCGCGTATGCCCCGAGCGACTGGCCCCTGCGCGTCCTCCCGTTCACCGCGGACGGCAGGCCCAAGGCCGACGACCCCGCCGAGGTGATCGCCACCGATGTCGCGGGTCCTGCCTGCTTCGCCGGTGATCTTCTCGCCGAGGACCGTCTCCTTCCCCGGCTCGACGCCGGCGACCTCGTCGCCGTCCCCGACACGGGCGCGTACTACTTCTCGAACCCGTTCTCCTACAATCTTCTGCCCCGTGTCCCCGTCTACGGCTACCGGACGACGGGCGCGCCAGGGGACGGGATCACGGATCCGGGGGACCGCCTCGGCGAGGGAAGCCTGGACTTCGTCCTCATCCGCCGCGGGCAGACGATCGCGGAACTCCTCACCGAGGCAGGGGAGGAGGCGAGCTCTCCGGCGCTGCGATCGCGCCGGGACACAGCCGGGCCGACGTCCCCGAAAATCGGCGGCGAAGAATCTACTATGAGGTAATAGCAGGGTCTCACCTGGACTTATGGTCCACGAGGTCCCGACAACGAGCGGAAGGACAATGATGTTCACCCATAAGCAGCTGCGCAGATCCCTTGCCGGAATCGCCGCGATCGCCCTGACCGTGGGACTCTCCACGGCACCGGTCAGGGCGGAGTCGACGAGCCCCGAATCGTCGAGCGCCGAGTCATCCGGTGCCGCCGACGCCTCGACGCTGAGGATCGCCACCGACGGATTCATCGACTCCTTCAACCCGTTCACGTCCTTCTACCTCCTGCCGACGAACACGTTCCGGTACATGTACGAGAACCTCGTCGCCAACGATGCGAAGGACGGGTCGATCACGGAGGGGCTCGCAACAGAATGGTCGACCGATGACTCCGGCACGGTCTGGACGTACACGATCCGACCGAACATGAAATGGTCCGACGGTCAGCCGCTGACCGCGAACGACGTCGTGTGGACGTACACGCAGATGATGGAGAACGAGGACATGGCCGTGGCCAACGGCAGCCTCGTGGAGAACTTCGCCAAGGTCGAAGCCCCCGATGACGGCACCGTCGTCATCACGCTGAAGAAGGCGCAGGCGAACAATCCCGGCCAGGAGATCCCCGTCGTCCCCGAACACGTGTGGTCGAAGATCGACAAGCCCGGAGAATTCAAGAACGACAAGAACACCGTCGGATCGGGACCGTTCCAGCTGGTGAGCTACGAGGCGAACAAATCGGTCACGCTCAAGGCCAACCCGAACTTCTGGCGCGGCAAGCCCAAGGTCGACGGAATCCAGTACCGCTACTACACGAACTCCGACGCGCAGGTCCAGGCGATCCGCTCGGGCGAGGTCGACATGATCACGGGACTGAGTCCCGAACAGTTCACAGCGATCAAAGGCGCCGAGGGCGTCGAACTCAACGACGGCAACGGACGCCGCTTCAACAGCATCTCGATCAACTCCGGACTCGCCGATGCCAAGGGCAAGGAGTTCGGCACCGGCAACGAGGCGCTCAAGGACAAGAGGGTCCGCCAGGCCATCCGCGCCGGCATCGACCTCGAGACCCTGCGCAAACAGGTCATGCAGGACTACGCACAGCCGGCGACGAGCTTCATCCCCGCGATCTACTCGACGTGGGCGCTGCCGGCCGACAGTCCTGTGATCAGCGGCTACGACGTCGAGAAGGCGAAGTCGCTGCTCGACGAGGCCGGTTGGAAGCCGGGCTCCGATGGGATCCGCGAGAAGGACGGGAAGAAGCTCGAACTCCGATTCCTCACCGACGCCTCGGCGCCGATCGAGCAGAACACGGCGAAGTTCCTGCAACCGTGGATGAAGGAGATCGGCATCCAGCTCAAGAACGAGTCGAGCGACGCCGACACCGTCTCCGAACGCTCGACCAAGGGCGACTACGACATGTACTTCTCCGGCTGGTCGATCAACCCTGACCCCGACTACCAGCTGAGCATCAACACGTGCGGCAACCGTCCCGATGCCGAAGGCAACGGCGGCACCACCCAGGACGGCTACTGCAACCCCGAGTTCGACAAGCTCTACCAGGCTCAGCACGTCGAGCTCGACCAGGGCAAGCGGGCCGAGCTCGTCAAGCAGGCGCTCGCGATGAACTACGAGGACACCCCCTCGATCGTGCTCTGGTACCCCAACCAGCTCGAGGCCTACCGTTCGGACAGGTTCACCGGCTTCACGAAGCAGCCCTCCGACGGCGGCGCGATCGCCAACCAGGTCGGCTACTGGGGCTACACCTCGGTCGAACCGGTGAGCGAATCCACCGGCTCCGAGGACGGCGGCGGGCTGAGCGCCGGCGCGTGGATCGGCATTGCGGTCGCCGTCATCGTCGGCGGTGGCGGAGTCCTCTGGTTCGCGACGCGGAAGCGGAACGCCGACGACCGCGAATAGTCCCCATGTCCCGGGCGGCGCGGCTGCTGTGGGCGAACCGCAGGGTGCGCGAGGAGTGGTGCACTTCAACGCCCGCACTGCACGCCGCGGCTGCGCAACCCGCACCGCCGTGGCACACCGCACATCGCGGCCGCGCCGCCCGGGACACCCGTTGAGGAGCTGAGCAGTGACTTCACCCACCGACAACCCGCCCGACCGAGGAGCTCCCGCCGAGGCCTCCGACGACCTCACCGCCGCGTCCGCGCTCGAGGTCCGGGCCGACGTCGACGAGCCGCCGAAGGGCGTCTCCTTCGCCCGCTACTTCCTGCGCAAACTCGGCGGCGCGGCGATCTCGATGGTCCTCGTCGTCGTCCTCGGCTTCTTCGCCTTCCGCATGCTGCCCGGCGACCCCGTGCTCAAGATCGCGAAGGAACGGCCGATGAGCCCGGCCCAGATCGCCGAGCTGCGCAGCCAGTACGGCCTCGACAAACCGCTCATCGTCCAGTTCTGGGACTACCTCGTCGGCATCGTCACGGGCAACCTCGGCGAATCCTATGTCTACCGCAAACCCGTCGCCGCCCTCATCGGCGAGTACCTCGGCCCCACCCTGCTGCTCACCGGCACCGCCGCGGTCATCGCGATCGCGCTTGGGCTGTGGCTCGGCCAGGTCTCGGCATGGCGGCGCAATTCGCTCTTCGACCGTCTCGCCTCGTCGACGGCGCTCGTCCTCTGGTCGGTGCCCACCTTCTGGCTCGGACTCATCCTCCTCATGGTCTTCGGCGGCACCCTGCAATGGCTGCCGACCGGCGGCATGATCACCCCCGGCCTCGACCCGTGGTCGCCGGCGGGGATCCTCGACGTCGCCGAACACCTCATCCTGCCCGTCGTCACCCTCGTCGCCGTCGTCTACGCGCAGTTCCTCATGGTCATGCGCGCCTCCCTCATCGAGGAGATGACCGAGGACTACCTCACGACCGCCCGCGCGAAGGGCCTGACCGAGGACGAGGTGCGCCGCCGACACGCCGTCCCCAACGCCCTCCTGCCCACGGTCACGGTCGTCTTCCTCCACCTCGGCGGACTCATCGCCGGAGCCGTGACCGTCGAAGCGGTGTTCTCCTGGCCGGGGCTGGGCAAACTCACGTTCGACGCGATCAGCGGCCCCGACCTGCCGCTGCTCCAGGGCACGTTCGTCGTGTTCTCCGCGCTCATCATCGTCATGAATCTCGCCGCCGACCTCGTCTACCGTTTCCTCGATCCGAGAGTGAGGAGGGCATGATGAGCAAGGACATCCCCGCCGAGGCGGCCCCCGGCTCCCCACCGTCCCCGCAGCCCCGTACGCCGGCCGTCGACGGCAGCAGGCTCGTGCGCGAACGCCGCCTGGCGAGCCTCCGGCGCAACTGGCACGCGTTCCGCACGGACACCCCGGCGATGATCGGCGCGATCGTGCTGCTGATCTTCGTGCTCATGGCGATCTTCGCTCCGGTCATCGCCCCGGCCTCGATGCTCGACGTGACGAAGCAGCTCGATGTGCCGAAGTACGCCCCGCCCAGCCTCGCCCATCCGTTGGGCACCGACGACTTCGGGCGGGAGATCTGGGCACGCATCGTCTGGGGCTCCCGCGTGTCCCTCCTCGTCGGGGTCGCAGCGACCCTGATGTCGATGGTCATCGGCACGATCATGGGTCTGGCCGCAGGGCACTTCACAGGCATCGTCGGGGCGATCGTCATGCGTCTCATCGACTTCTTCCTCGTCCTGCCCTCGCTGCTGCTGGCGATCGTCCTCTCCACGGTCCTCGACCGGGGAGTGTTCACGATCGTCATCGCCATCGGCATCACCTCGTGGGCGTCGACGGCCAGGATCGTGCGGGCCCAGACGCTCAGCGTCGAGTCCCGGCTCTACATCGAGCGGGCCCGCATCCTCGGCGCCGGACATAAGCACATCCTCTTCAAGCACCTCCTGCCCTCGGTGATGCCGCTCGTGCTCGCGAACACGACCCTGACCGTCGGCAGCGCGATCATCGCCGAATCGACGCTCGCGTTCCTCGGCCTCGGGGACACGAGCAAGGAGTCCTGGGGCACGATCCTGAAGAACTCGATGGACGCCTCGGCGGCGACCTCGGGGTACTGGTGGTACGTGCTTCCCCCGGGCATCGCGATCCTCCTCGTCGTCCTCGCCTTCACGATGGTCGGCCGTGCGCTCGAAGCCATCATCAACCCGACCCTGAGGAGCCGCCGATGACCGATCTCCGCTTCGAGGACGTCTCGATCACCTACCGCTCCTCGTCATCCCGCGGCGACGTGCCCGCGGTCATCGACGTCAGCCTCGACCTGCCCTCGGGCTCCACGCTGGGGATCGCCGGCGAATCCGGGTCGGGGAAGTCGACGCTGGTCATGTCGGCCCTGCGGCTGCTGCCGAAGTCGGCCAGGCTGGAAGGCCACGTCCGCCTCGGCGGGAAGGACATCGCGGACCTCAGCTTCGGCGAGATCCGGGCCGTGAGGTGGGCGCAGGCCTCGATCGTCTTCCAGGGCGCGCTCCATTCGCTCAACCCCGTCCGCAAGGTGGGGCGGCAGATCGTCGAAGCGCTGAGCCATCATGCGAAGGGGACGTGGACGACCCCGGAACTGCGGCAGGCCAGGATGCTCGAGCTCCTCGCCGAGGTCGACCTCGATCCGGGCAAGGCCGAGGCCTACCCGCACGAGCTCTCCGGCGGGCAGAAGCAGCGGATCATGATCGCGATGGCGCTGGCCTGCGAACCCGACATCATCATCGCCGACGAACCGACGACCGCCCTCGACGTCATCGTCCAGAAGCAGATCCTCACCGGTCTGGCCGCCCTCGTCGCCGAGCGCGGCATCTCGCTGCTCATGATCAGCCACGACCTCGCCGTGCTCTCCGCCGTATGCGAGAACCTCGCGATCATGCGCCACGGCCGGCTCGTCGAATACGGGCCCAGCGACGAAGTGTGCCGGCGCCCGCAGGAGGAGTACACGAAGCAGCTCGCCGGGGCGTTCCCGCAGATCGGGGACCCCGAATCGCGGCTGCGTCCGCGGACGGCCAAACCCGCCGAGGTGCGTGTGGCCGAACCGATGACGATGACCGACGAGGTGGTCCTCGAGGCGAAGGACCTGAACGTGACCTTCCAGACCAGGCAGGGTCCTGAACGCGCGGTCCACGGAGTCGACCTCGCCCTGCGACGGGCCGAGATCCTCGCCGTCGTCGGGCAGTCGGGGTCGGGAAAGACGACGCTCGCCCGGTCGCTGCTCGGCCTCCAAGAGACCGACCCGGGTTCGCAGGTCCTCTTCTCAGGCAGGCCCCTGCCGAGGAAGGCGAAGGAGCTGCGGGCGTTCCGGCGGCAGGTGCAGATGGTGCTCCAGGATCCGTCGGGCTCGCTCAACCCGAAGCGCAGCGTCTATGAAGCCGTCGCCGAGGGCCTGCAGGTGCAGAACATCCGAGACGACGAACATGCCCGGGTCATAGCCGCTCTCGAAGCCGCCGAGCTCACTCCGGCCGCCGACTTTATCGAGTCGATTCCGCAGGAGCTCTCCGGCGGGCAGCGCCAGCGCGTCGTCATCGCCGGCGCACTCGCCCTCGACCCGCAGGTGCTCATCGCCGACGAGCCGGTCGCCTCCCTCGACGCCTCCGTGCGCGGGGAGATCCTCTCCCTGTTCCTGGCGCTGCGGAAGAACCTCGGGATGAGCGCACTCATCATCACCCACGACCTCGGTCTGGCATGGAACATCGCTGATACGGTGGCCGTGATGAAGCACGGAGAGATCGTCGAGTACGGACCCGTCGACGAGGTCCTCGCTGATCCCCAGCACGCCTATACGCGCGAACTGCTCGCGGCGGTGCCTCAGCTCGGCAGCCAGAGCCTCGTTGGCAGTCGGGGCCTGGTCGGTGGCCGGCATCTGGTCGGCACCGGAGGCTCGGGTGAGGGACCTGGTGCTCACGGGGCCGAGGTGTCGGAAGGTCGAACGCGTGGGACCGGGCTCGGATGAGCAGCCCGTACCTCGAATCGGCGCCGCTGGTCCCCGGCGACGTCGTCCGCCTCATCGCTCCGTCGGGGCCCACCGACGAGGATTCCCTGCAGCGGGCCGTCTCCGTCCTCGAAGGATGGGGGCTGAACGTCGTCCTCGGCGAGCACGTCCGCGCCCGGCACCCGCACGTGAGCTACCTGGCCGGCACCGACGAGCAGCGACGGGCAGACCTCGTCGAAGCGTGGTGCGACCCGGCCGCCGCGGCGGTCATCGCCCTGCGCGGCGGCTACGGGGCGATGCGGCTCATCGACGGTCTCGACTTCGCGCAGCTGCGCCGCCACGGACTGCGGCCCGACGGACGGCCGAAGCTGCTCACCGGCTCCTCCGACATCACCGCCCTCCACCAGGCGTGGGACCACCACCTCGGCGTGGCGACGCTGTTCTGCCCGATGCCCGGCAACGCGCCGTTCAAGGACTCCGCCGTCGTCCCCGCCGAGGTGGCCTCGTGGCTCTTCGCACCCTGGGCCGGCCGCGAACTCGGCTTCCCGGCGGCAGAAGACGACGCAGCGCGGAGATCCCGGACGCTGAGTGTCGATTCTGCGCGCGGAAATCGACACTCAGCGTCCGGGGAATCGCCGCGGGACGCCGTGCCGCACACACTCGTGCCCGGAACGGCGACGGGACGACTGACCGGCGGCAACCTCAGCCTCATCGGCGCCGGCATGGGCAGTCCCGAACTCGCAGGTGTCCGTGAGGCACGTGGGCGGCGCGGGCCGACGATCGCGCTGCTCGAGGACGTCGACGAGGAGCTCTACCGGCTCGACAACCTCCTCCTGCAGCTCGACCGGGGCGGGTGGTTCGCCTCGGCGGATGCCGTCGTCCTCGGATCGTGGGTCGACTGCGCCCCGATCGCCGAGGTCGAAGCGCTCGTCCTCGACTTCCTCGGCGACAGGGGGATGCCGATCGTCTCCGAGATGGGATTCGGACACCACCCCGATGCGCCGAGCGCACCGCTCGGAGTCGAGGTGACGCTCGACGCGCAGGTCGGTGAGCGGCCGCGACTGTGGGTGCGGGGCCGTGATGAGTGAACGAGAAGGAGATGTGACGATGACCGGGGAGACGACTGCGGGTGCCGACGACCAGAGCGCTGATGGCCAGAGCACCGAGGACCGGAGCACCAAGGACCGGAGCACCGAAGGCCAGAGTTCTGAGACATCTGTCGGGGAGGTCGACTTCGGTCGGCTGCCGGGGGTGCGCTTCAGCGCGCTCGCCTTCGACGTCGACACCGATGAGCGGGTGTTCGCCCACCACGCGGACGACGAGCTCGACACCGCGAGCATGGGCAAGGTGTTCCTCCTCCATACGACCCTGCAGATGATGGTCGACGGGAGGCTCGACCTCGGCGAGCAGCTGCAGCGTCGGCCCTCGGAACGCGTCGACGAGTCGGGCATCTGGTACCTCATGGAGCAGGAGAGCCTGAGCATCTACGACATCGCCGTGCTCATCGGAGCCTTCAGCGACAACTTCGCAACGAACGTCCTCATCCGAAGGGTCGGGCTCGAGACCGTCGCGGCGCAGGTCGCCGAACTCGGCTATCGGAACTCCGGACTCCACGACTTCCTCCGCTGGCCGCGCCCGGCGCAGGCGCCGCGGACCCTGTCGACGGGCACCGCCGCAGAACTCAGCGACTTCATGGCCAGGCACGCGAAGGACGAGTTCTGGGACGAGTCGACGAACGAGGTCTTCCGCCGCTGGCTGGGTGCCGGCGCGGACACTTCGATGGTCGCCTCGGCGTTCGACCTCGACCCGCTCGCCCACTACAACTATCAGCGGGACGTGTGGGTGTGGAACAAGACCGGGACGGACAGCTCGATCCGCGCGGATGCGGGGATCGTCATGACACCTCGGCGCCGGGTCGCCTATGCGGTGTTCGCGAACTGGGAGAAGGGGACGGACCGCGTCGTCGAGGTCATGCCGATCATGCGCGAGGCCGGCGAGGCGATCCACCGATTCCTGTGACGGCTCTCGCACCCGCAGCCCCTGAACCCATCCCCAACATCGAAAGCAGCACATGATCTCCGACGGCTTCCTCTTCATCAGCGTCCTCATCGCGATCTCCGCCGGCCTCGTCATCGCCGGCCACAGCGGCAGGTTCCGGATCTTCGCCTACGTTCCCGGCTTCGTCTTCCTCTACATCATCGCCGCCCTGCTCAACACGATCGGCGTCTTCGACCATTCGGAGTCGGTCACCGCGGTCGGCGACGGCCTGCGCACCGCCCTGCTGCCGGCGATGATCCTGCTCCTGCTCTTCAAGTGCGACCTGCGGCAGATCATCCGGCTCGGACCCAAGCTGCTGCTCACCTTCGCCGTTACGGCGGCGAGCATCGTCGTGGGATTCCTCGTCGCCTACCTCATCCTCCGGTCGGTCCTCGACCCGGAGGCGTGGAAGGCGCTCGGTGCCCTCAACGCCTCGTGGACGGGCGGGTCGGCGAACATGGTCGCCGTGCAGGAGATCCTCCAAGCCCCCGAGGACGTCTTCGGCTACGTGCTCATCGTCGACACCGTCGTCTACTCGTTCTGGCTGCTCCTCATCTTCTCCTCCGTCACCGTCTCCGACCGCTTCGACCGGTGGACGAAGGCGGATACCTCGAAGCTCTCCGTCGCCGAGGCGGACGACGAGGACGAAGCGCCCCTGACCCTGCCGGCCCTGTTCGGTCTCCTCGGCTTCGCGCTCCTCGTCTCAGCGCTGGCGATCCAGGCCGGAGAACTCCTGCCCGAAGTGGGGACCGTCATCAATGCGTCGACGTGGACGATCCTCATCGTCAGCGTCCTCGGCCTCGCCATCGGCTCGACGCGGTTGGGCCGGATCCGGGGGTCGTCGGAGCTTGCGACGATGATGCTCTACATCATCATCGGCATCATCGCCTCGGGATCGGATTTCACCTCGCTCACCCAGGCACCGCTCTACCTCGTCGCGGGTCTCATCGTCATCGTCGTCCACGCGGCGATCATGCTCGTCTACGCGAAGCTGACGAAGACCGAACTGTTCAGCATCGCCGTGGCGAGCACGGCGAACATCGGCGGCATCGCCTCGGCGCCCGTCGTGGCGGGGGCGTTCAACCGTCAGCTCGTGCCGGTCGGGGTGCTCTTCGCGCTCATGGGCACGTTCCTCGGCACGTTCCTCGGCCTCGCCTCGGCGCAGATCATGTCGGCACTCGGATGAGGCGGGTGAGGTGCGGGGCGGCCGGGAGAGCAGCCGCCGCGTACCCTGAGCACAACGACCCCTCGACCCTGACCGGAAGGACCCTCCATGAACGACACGACCGACACCACCTCAACCGCCTCCGCGACCCCAACGCCTACCACCCCAACGCCAACCGCCCCCACGGACGTCGACGTCTTCGACGGACACAACGACCTCGCGTGGTGGCTGCGGGAGGAGCGCGACTACAGCGTCGAGGGGCTGAACGACCCGCAGTTCTCGCCGTTCACGACGATGGACCAGCTGCGCGACGGCCGCGTCGCGGCGCAGTTCTGGTCGGTATACGTCCATTCCTCGATCACCGGCGCCGATGCCGTCGTCGCGACGTGGGAGCAGATCGACGCGGTCCGCCGCTTCGTCGCCGCCTACCCCGAACGCCTGCGCTTCACCCGCACCGCCGCCGAGGTGGCCGACGCCCGAGACTCCGGCCGTGTCGCCTCGCTCATGGGCGTCGAGGGCGGACAGCAGATCGACGACTCCCTGGCGATGCTCCGCAGCTACGGACGTGCCGGGGCGCGCTACATGACACTGACGTGGTCGACGACGCATTCGTGGGCGGACTCGGCGACCGATGAGCCCCGGCACGGCGGGCTCAGCGCCTTCGGCCGCGAGGTCGTGGCGGAGATGAACCGGACCGGCATGATCGTCGACCTCTCCCACGTCGCACCCACCGTCATGCACCAGGCCCTCGACCTCTCCACCCTCCCGGTGATCTTCAGCCACTCGTGCGCCGGCACCCTCAACCCCCATCCGCGCAACATCCCCGACGACGTCCTCGACCGGCTGCCCGGCAACGGCGGGGTGGCGATGATGACGTTCGTGCCCTCGTTCGTCTCCCGCGAACGCTGGGACTGGGCTGAGGCCGGGGAGAACGGGCCCGCCCCCGAGGTGACCGTGGCCGATGTCGCCGACCACTGCGACTACGTGCGCGAACGCATCGGCATCGACCACGTCGGCCTCGGCGGGGACATCTGCGGCGTCGACGAACTGCCCATCGGCCTCGAGAACGCCGGCGCGTGCCCGAATCTCTTCGCAGAGCTCTCCCGCCGAGGTTGGTCCCCAGCCGACCTGCGCAAGCTCGGCTTCGACAACGCCTTCCGCGTGCTCGACGCGCACGAGGACGCATACGTGGGATTCCTGGGGGAATCGTGACCCGCATCCTCGTCATCGTCAACGACGTCGACTCCCACCTCGGGAACTTCGCGAACTGGATGATCCGGGCAGGCGTCGAGTTCGACGTGCGCATCGGCTCGGTCTCGGGTGTGCCCACAAAGGCCGAGCTGACAGCGTACGACGGGCTCATCCTCCTCGGCGGGGGCTACATGCCCGACGAGACCGACCGCGCACCCTGGCTCGCAGGCGAAGCCGATCTCGTCCGCCGCGGATTGGACACGGACCTGCCGATGTTGGGCGTCTGCCTCGGCGGGCAGCTCATCGCCCAGGTCATCGGCGGTGAGGTGCGGGCGCGGACGGGGACCCCGGAGAAGGGGTACACGTGGATCGACCTCACCGAGGCGGCCGCCGAGGACCCCGTGTTCGCCGGGGTCGCGCCCCGGTCGGCGTTCCTCGAGAGCCACGTCGATCGGATCGTCGATCTGCCCGCCGAGGCGGTCCTGCTCGCCACCAGCCCCGCATGCCGGTTCCAGGCGTTCCGGGTCGGACGGGCGTGGGGTACGCAGTTCCATCCGGAGGCGAGTTCGGACAACATTTCCCGCTGGGATCCCGAGAACCTCGCTGAGCTGGGGTTTAATAAGGAGGTACTCCTGAGAGAGGCGAGCGAGCGGGAGGCGGACAGCCTCGGCGAGGCTCAGACGCTCTTCAGCGCATTCCTCGCGGTCGTCCGTGAGGGGCAGCGCCCGGAGCGGTCGTGACAACGTTGTCGAAATGAGTTCGGAGGAATCGTGAGTCACAGCGAGAGAACCACAGCCGAGGGCGCTGCGGAGTCGGAGCAGCCGGAGACCCTCAAGCGGGTGATGGGCCCGAAGCTGCTGTTGCTCTTCATCGTCGGCGACATCCTCGGCACGGGCGTGTACGCCCTCACCGGCAAGGTCGCCGGGCAGGTCGGCGGTGCGGGCTGGCTGCCGGTCATCCTCGCGTTCGCGGTCGCGATGATCACGGCGTGTTCGTACATGGAGCTCGTGACGAAGTATCCGCGCGCCGCGGGTGCCGCGCTGTACACGCACAAGGCGTTCGGGATCCACTTCATCACCTTCCTCGTCGCCTTCGCCGTGCTCAGCTCGGGCATCACCTCGGCGTCGACGGCGTCGAACGTGTTCGCGGCGAACATGGTCGCAGGCTTCGGCTGGGACCTGCCGGACAGCGGCACCATGTGGATCGCGTTGGGCTTCCTCGCGATCGTCGCCGCCATCAACCTGCGCGGGGTCTCGGAGAGCGTGTGGTTCAACGTCGTGCTCACGCTCGTCGAGCTCACCGGTCTGCTGCTTGTCATCCTCGTCGGGTTCTTCGCGCTCGGGTCGGGAAACGCGGACTTCTCGCGCGTCATCATCTTCGAGACGGCCGATGACAAGAGCGTGTTCCTGGCGATCACGGGAGCCACCGCGCTCGCGTTCTTCTCGATGGTCGGGTTCGAGGACTCGGTGAACATGGTCGAGGAGACGAAGGACCCGCAGATCTTCCCGAAGATCATGCTCACGGGCCTCTCGATCACCGGGGTCATCTACGTGCTCGTCTCGATCGTCGCGGTGGCCGCGGTGCCGATCGGCGAGCTGGCCGCGAGCGAGACGCCCCTGCTCGACGTCGTGCGGGCAGGTGCCCCGGGGGTGCCGATCGATGCGATCTTCCCGTTCATGACGATGTTCGCCGTCGCGAACTCGGCGCTGATCAACATGCTCATGGCCAGTCGTCTGCTCTACGGCATGGCGAAGCAGAACGTGCTGCCGCCGGTGTTCGCCAGGGTGCTGAAGAACCGGCGCTCGCCGTGGGTCTCGATCGTCTTCACGACGCTCATCGCGTTCGCGCTCATCATCGCGGTGACGACGATCCTGCCCGAATCCGTCACGGCCTCCCTGGGTGGAACGACCTCGCTGCTGCTGCTCGCGGTCTTCGCCGTCGTCAACGTCGCCGTGCTCATCCTGCGTCGGCAGTCGGTCGATCACAAGCACTTCCGGACGCCGACCGCGCTGCCGTGGGTCGGTGTGTTCACATGTGCGTTCCTCGTCGGACCGTGGGCCCGCCTCGACGATCTCATCCAGTATCAGATCGCGATCGCGCTCATCGGCATCGGCGTGGTGCTGTGGGCCGTGACCTGGCTGTGGAACCGGTCGGTGCGCGGCTCGAGCACCCGCTTCCGCCATCCCGAGGACCTCACGTGAGCGGCGTCCGTCAGGCGGCGCGCGGCCGTCGCCTGGTGGCGCGCGGTCGCGGTCCGGCCGCGGCGAGCGGCCTCCACTTCCTCCCCACCCATCCGCCCGAGCGAGGCGGAACCGACACGAATGCGAAGGTGAACCGATGACCATCATCGTGGGCTATGTCAACACTCCGGCCGGTCACGCGGCCCTCGACACGGCGATCGCGGAGGCGAAGAAGAACGACACCGACCTCCTCGTCATCAACTCCTCCCACCCGTCGGTGCGGAAGGATTCCCACCGCCTCGGCGAGGCTGAGGTGCGGTCCGTGCGCGACCAGCTCGCCCGCGCCGGGGTGAAGGGGGAGGTGCGCACGCCCGGCAGCGAGCTCGATCCGGCGGAGCAGATCGTCGACACCGCCGCCGAGGTGGGTGCCGAGCTCATCGTGCTCGGCACCCGGAAGCGGACCCCGGTGGGCAAGTTCCTCCTCGGATCGACGATCCAGAAGGTCATCCTCGACGCCGAGTGCCCCGTGCTCTGCGTCAAGCCCGGCCGCTGAGGTTCGGCTGGTCCGTCCTGGCGCGGGCTGATCCGACGCTAGGCCGATCCGGCGCTGCGTGGGTGGGCTGGTCCGACCTGGCGCGGGCCGCGCCAGACAGGCCGGCTGGCCCGGCTGACAAGGCTTGGCCGAGCGGCACTGCGAACAGTCACTCGTCGCCGGCGAGCCGGCTCTGGATGAGCTTGTAGTTGACCATCGCACCGGTCTTCACTCCGCTTGCCGCGCTCGCGCCGAGCATCGCCGACATGTCCGCGCTGTTGCCGACCGCCCACACGCCCGGGATGTCCGTACGACCGGTGGGATCGGTCGGGATCGTCGACCCCATGCCGCTGGGATCCTCGATGACCGTGCCGCCCAGCTGTTCGAACAGCTCACCGTTGACACGGAAGAACGGTCCGACTGCGATCGCATCGACCGTGAGTCCTCTCGCCGAGGTGGTCGCCGCTTCCACGGTGATCTCAGTTGTTGTGTCTCTGCGGCTGATGCCGTCGACACGGGCGTCGACGAACTCGATGCCGAGCGTCCGCAACATCGCCGCCTGCTCCTCCGAGGGCGCTGGCGCCTCGTGCCTGAGGAACATGATGTGGTCGCTGAGCTGGGAGAACATCATGGCTTGGTGATAAGAGAGCGCGGTCGTGCCGATCACGGCGATCCGCTGCCCTCGTACCTCGTAGCCGTGGCAGTAGGGGCAGTGGAGGACGGTGTCGCCCCAGCCTTCGGCGAGTCCGGGGATGTCGGGCAGTTCGTCGGTGAGGCCGGTGGCGATGATGAGGTGCTGCGCCTGGACACGGATCCCGCCTGCCGTGTCGAGTGCGAACGCGGGACGGTTGGTCGCGCGGCCGGCCGCGGTCACCTCGGCGGGGGAGGAACCCCCATCGAGCGCGACGGCAGTGGTCACCGTGTCGTCGACGAAGGTGACGCCGTAGCTCTCCGCCTCGGAGCGGCCCTTGTCGACGAGGTCGAGCGGATTGATGCCCTCGTTGCCGAGGAGGTTGTGCGCATGGGCACTCGTGCGATTCCGCGGTTGGCCGGCATCGATGACGACGACTCGGCGCAGCGAACGAGCCAACGCGATCGCGGCGGCCAGCCCGGCGGCTCCACCGCCGACGACGGCCACCTCGGCGGTGATCGGGGTGGGGGCTCTGGTCTCAGTGGTTGCGCTGGTCTCGGTGGATGCACCGGACTCAGTGGGTGCGCTGGCCTCGGTGGACGCGCTGGCCCCGGAGGGTGGAGCCGTCGTCGAATCTGGCGGTGTCTGATGTGTGGGGGTCATGATCGTCTCCTCGATGTGTGCGTAGGGAACTCTGTCAGGTGGTCGCGATGGGCTCGGACGGGTGGAAGTCGATATGTGCGGGACTGATCGGGTCGGCTGGGATGGTGTAGTCGGCTGGCTGGTGCGGGGTTGCCGTCGTGCGGTGGCACAACTCCGGACGGTGCTGGTCGCACCGGTTCGGGATGGGACGGCTGGTCCGAGACGGTTAGGTCGGTAGGACCGGCCAGAGTGGTTCGACTGGTTGTGATGTTTCGACTGACTGGAGCGGTGCGGCCGGCTGAGTGGTTCGACCGGCTCGGGTAGTACGGCGGTTGGCCAGCCGGCCGGGGGCGGACGAACTGCGGATCGCGGGTGTCGGATCGGCTGGCGGTGGACTGTCAGCCCATCGGGAGGCCACCCGGAGGCGAGAACCTGATGAGCCGACATCGCCCAGTGTGGTCCAGCGGTGAAATGGGGCGCAAACGTGTTTGCAGTAATAGCAAAGACCCCGCTCTCGCACCCTGATCAGACGAGTCGACGGCGCCTTCAATCCGGACCGGAATGGTTCTCGAAGTCGATCATCTACTGAATTCAAACGAGAAAAAGATATCGAAAAAAGTAGAACAAACATCTATACAAACTGAATTCATGGGAGTAGCATAGGTCACACAAGGACGTGCTCGGGAACGGATTCGGAGGTCATGACTCTCACCCCAGATCGCAGGCGCGATAAGCGCGGAGGTCGCCGCAGGCTCGGCACTCCGGGCTTTCGGTCGCCCGGCGCATGCGGAGACAGCGCAGTTCCGTTCAGCAGTGAGATCCCAGGACGGGAAGCGCTGGAGAGTTCCGGGCTTGATCCTTCGGAGCTACCAGGACACCCTTCCGAGCCGGCGCCGACACGCAGGCTCGATCCGCTTGCTCCGCCGGACGACCTCGAGATGCAGGAAGCGCTGAAGAAGCGCGCAGCTGAGATCGACGCCGAACGGGATGCCTGGATGGCGCAGAAGGACGAGGAACGCGAACGCGCGGAGGAAGCCAGGAGGAAGGCGGTCGACGCCGATCCCGGTGATGGATTCGGTGCCAGTGGCGGAGCCGAAATCGGTGACCGGGCCAGAGACGATGGCGGAGGCGTGTCCGCTGATGGCCGGGCCGCCGGGTCGGACCTCTCCCGGGCGGATCGCGACGACCCCCTCGAATGGCTGGCAGTGGAACACAAGCAGATGAGTGAGTTCGAGGCTCACAAGCAAAACGACCTTATCGAGAGGCAGCGGCGAGAGCTCGGTCGGTTGGGACCTGGGCCCTCGGATGGAGACGTGGGCAGGGGGCGCACGAGTGACCCGAACGGGTTCGAGCGCCCGCGGCGCGAGCGCAGGTCACCCGACCGGGAGCCGGTCGATCCTTTCCCGCCGGAAACGGCGGACTCGGTTCAGTGGAGAGATGCCGATCGAGTTCGCCGCGATGGGGGCGGCATTGCTCTCCCGTGTGACTCCGATGCAGTGCCACGAGAGGAGAAGGCCTCCAACGCCGAGGCGGCCGCTCCGACTGAGTCCGCTCCAACTGAGTCTGCCTTGGTCGAGTCTGCCCTGGTGGAGCCTGCATCGGACGGCCCCGACAACACCGATGACACTGAGACGCGCTTCCAGACGCAGCTGCGGCCCGGTAGTCCTGACGGCGCCGATGACACCGAGACGGACTTCCCGACACAGCCTCGGCCCGGTAGCGCTGATGGTGCTGATGGCACGGCACCAACCCGGCATCCCCTGCTCACCGAGGAGGCCTGGACCGATCTCGGGAAGATGGCACCCGAGATGACCGGAAGCATCGAGAGTCTGCGCACGCTCGTCGACGAGCTCGAGTGCTTCTCGCGCCCCATGGGCCCCGAAGAAGCCGTCACCATGCTCGACGGCATCGAGACGCTCAACAGGCTGACCGAGGCGCTTTCCGTCGTCACCCTCTCCGTGTTCGCACGGGTGGGAACGCCGCGTGACTACGGTGCGAAGTCGACGCGCGACCTCGTGAAGAATCGCCTCGGCGTCAATCATGCAGAAGCGTCACGGCGGGTCGACCTTGCCGAGCAGCTCGGTCGGCGCGTCTCCTTCTCCGGAGAATCACTCGAACCTGACAACCCGGTCGTCGCCGATGCACTCCGCACCGGGACGCTCTCCTCCGTGCAGGCGCGCACGATCACCCAGTGCCTCGACAAGCTTCCGCGCACGACCACCAGCGAGCAGCGGCTCGAAGCGGAGCGGATCCTCGTGGAGAAGGCACCGCTCGTGCACGTGAGGGACATAAGGATCCTCTTCGCTGAGATCCTCAAATGGCTCGACCCCGATGGCGAACTTCCCGACGACTCGACCCCGCGCGAGGACTTCTCGGTGAACCTGCGTGCTCGCAAAGACGGAACCTGGGACCTCCGGGGGCGGCTGGATTCCGTGACCGGCGGGATCATGCACGGACTGCTCACCTCGCGCATGCAGACCGACGACAATTTGCAGTCTGAGAATGGTGGGCAGTCTGACGGAACGGTGCCGACCGGTGCACCATCGAATGACGATCACCCCGCCGAGGCGGACGGTGCCAGGGCGGCGTCCGTGCAGCAGTCGGACGGCTCATCCCCGGACGGTGACCCGTCGCTGACGGGAGATCCGGCCACCGCAGACGGCACCGCTGGCACGATCGATCCCGCCGCACCAATGAACGATGCGATGAATGAAGCCGTTCGGCTCTTCGAAGACGTCCTCCACGGCGATCGCTACGATGCGATCGATCCCACGCCGAGGCTCGAATCCGAACGCAATGCCCGAGTCGACGCGAACGGCAACGTGATCCCCGTCGGCTGCGGAGTCCACGAGGACGGCACTCCCGTGCCGATGGGCTCCGAACAGCCGAGCGTGCGCAACCGCATCTACGAACGGTTCTCGACGATCATCGGGCACATCGAGATGAACCGAGTCGGCGCAGGGGCACCCTTCGCGCTCGTCGTCACCGCCAAGGCCGAGGACATTGCGCGAGGCGCCGGCGAAGCGACGACCGGGGCGTCAGAACCATTCCCCATCACGACAGCGTCCCGAGACGGTCTCAACGGGGCGGTCTTCTTCCACCTCATGAGCGAGAAGCGCCGCACCGTCAGCGTGCAGACCGAGAACAGGTACGCCAACCGCAACCAGCTCACCATCCTCGTTGCGCGAGACCAGGGCTGCACCTTCCCTGGCTGCGAGACGCCGCCCGGGTGGTGCGACGCGCACCATATCGTGCCGTGGGCTGGCAAAGGAAAGACCGAGATCAACAACCTCACCCTGGCCTGCAGCGCCCATCACCACCTCATCGACAAAACGGACTGGCATACGATCATGCTCAAGGACGGCAGACCTGCGTGGGTGCCTCCTGCGACGATCGATCCGGCTCGCGAACCGATCCTCCATTCGAGATTCATCGCCGGCGAGATCGCCGACACCCTCTTCGATTAGCCGGTTTCACGGCTCTGAGGGGACAGGTGTGTCCGCAGCGGCCCTGTTCGACCGGGGACCCGTGCGACCGTGCCTCCCGCGACAGCGACCGCGACCCGTGCGACGGTGCCGCCGTCGAACGTGACCCAGGTCATGGAATGAACCCGTCAAGGTGCCTGTTGCCTTGAGCATGGAGCTTTCAATTCTCGACCTGGTCCCGGTCCGGGTCGGACAGACCACTTCCGATGCCTTCGCCGCCTCGCACGAAATCGTCCGCCGAGCCGATGAGCTCGGCTTCACCCGCTATTGGGTGGCCGAACACCACAACATGCCGTCGATCGCCTCGACCATGCCCGGAGCCGAACTCATGTACCTCGGCCAGGGCACCGAACGCATCCGACTCGGCTCCGGCGGCGTGATGCTGCCCAACCACGCACCGCTGGCCGTCGCCGAACTCTTCGCCCTCCTCTCCGCCGTCTACGGCGACCGCATCGACCTCGGCATCGGACGGGCACCGGGAACCGACCCGGTCACCTCGGCGGCAATGCGGGGCCACCTCGGCGAAGGACGCATGGTCGACCGCAACGGACAGACCATCGACCCCGTCGAACAGTTCCCCCAGCACGTCATCGACACCCTCGCCCTCATGACGCCCGAAGGCGTGCGCATCCCGCTCCAAGGCGGACGCGAGCACACGCTGCGCGCGACACCGGCGCCCGTCCCCGGGGCACAGCCGCTGCCGTGGCTGCTCGGATCGTCCGGATACTCGGCCCGACTGGCAGCCGAACTCGGCATGCCCTACGTCTTCGCGAACCACTTCGCCGCCGGCGCCACCACGGCGATGAAGATCTACCGTGACAACTTCACCCCCGGCGCCTACGGCGATGCACCTCGCAGCTTCGTCACCGTCAACGCCGTCGTCTCTCCCACCGAGGAGGAGGCACGTCTGCGCTCCGAACCCTTCATGCTGCAGATGGCGCGTCTGCGCACCGGCGGCCAGATGGGACCGCTGCGTCTCGCCGGCGACGACGTGCGGTCGGTGATGACCGACCAGGAGCGCATGGTCGCTGAGGAACTGTCGAAGAACTGGATCGTCGGCGACCCGCAGACCGCGAAGGCCCAGATCGAGGAGCTCGCCGAGCGGTTCGACGTCGACGAAGTGATGATCCAACCGGTCGCCGGTGCGATGGAGGGCGAAGACCTCCGCCAGGACGCTGCCCGCATCCAGACGCTCGACCTCCTCGCAGACGTGTTCCTGCGGTAAAGGCGCAGGCGCGCGCAGAAGCAGTGTCGAGGTCGCGTGGTCGCCCAGTTCAGGCCGGCCGCGCCCCTGCAACCTGCGGCGATTGACCGGGGCCCCGACCCTGCGCCAACCGGTGATCTGCGTCTGACCCGAGACAATGTCCGGGCCAGCCAGTAGGATTGTCGGCGTACATCGTTTCGATGCCCACGAGGTCGATCGTTCTCGGTCGGTCCCGTGGGCGGCGAAACTCATTCGGCGGCTTCCCCCGCGCGGGTGCGACCACAGCGGTCGCCCCGCAGACCGAAAGAGAATCAATGCGTACGAGAATTGCTGTTTCGGCGGCGCTCGGGCTCGGACTGGTGCTCGGCTCCGGTGCTCCCGCCCTGTCGAGCAACCTGTCAGCGCCCGCCACGGCTTCGACGAGAACCTCGGCCACAGCGTCGACCAACCTGAGTGCCGCGGTCGTTCCCGGCCAGGAACTCGAACCCATCACTGACGGAAAGATCAGGAAGGGCGACACCGCCTACGTCGACGTCACCGTCGCCACGCTGTGGAAGGACCCGAAGTCCCCACGAAAAGTCGATAGGCCTGCCCTGGGCAAACCCGTCGACCTCGACAAGTGGAACAAGGACCTCGCCGGCACCGAGGTGCGACGCGGCCTCACCGGCAAAGCCGACACCCAGGCGACCTACGGCTCCCAGGTCACGGTGCTCGAGACCAAGGGCGACTGGACGAAGGTCGCGGTGACCGACCAGTCGACGCCCAAGAACCAGAAGGGCTACCCCGGCTGGCTGCCGACGAAGCAGATCGTCGAGAACGACCGCTTCGGCAAGCTGAAGAAGGACCAGCCGCGCGCGGTCGTCAAGGCGAAGAAGACCGAACTCGAAGGCGTCGAATTCACCAAGGACACCGGCGCCGACCCGAGCTTCAACGTCGAACTCCCGCTCATCGCCCAGGACGTCGAAGACGTCCGCGTCGCCCTGCCCGGCGGTGGAGCCGCGTGGATCGACGTCAAGGACGTCAACGTCTTCGACATCGGCGAGAAGCCCAAGAAGCCCAGCGGCGACGACCTCGTCAAGACTGCCAAGCAGTTCGACGGCCTCCGCTACCTGTGGGCAGGCGTCTCCGCCTACGGCTTCGACTGCTCGGGCTTCACCTACAGCATCTACCGCGCCCACGGCATCGACATCCCGCGCGACTCCGGCGACCAGGCGAAGGCAGGGAAGAAGGTGTCCTCGAAGAACCTCAAACCCGGCGACCTGCTCTTCTTCTCCACCAGTTCGGGCACTGTCCACCACGTCGGCATGTACATCGGCGGCGGCAAGATGATCCACTCACCCAACGCCTCGAAGACCGTCTACGTCGTCGACTGGAAGAAGTGGGACAAGGGCAACGAGTTCTCGGGAGCCCGCCGCATCCTCTGACGCTCCCCGCTCCACGTGAGAAGCCGGCCGCAGTCGACTGCGGCCGGCTTCGTCGTGTTCACGGGAAGACCGTTCACGGGAAGAACATGGTGTCCGCCGAGGTGGGGGGAAGGTGCGATGACCACCTCGGGCAGTGCCGTAGGCAGAGGCGCACCACGCCGCCCCGGTCAGTGCCGTGAAGTCTGACGCGCCTTGAGGTAGATCGCCCGCGCGAGGTCATCCCGGCGCTCGATGAGCAGCCGTTTGAGCGCCGCCGGAGCATCCGGATGCTCCTCGAGCCAGGCATCGGTCCGCTCGACGACGCCCTCCTCGTCCATCGACCACTTGGGGTAGAGCCCGAGCACGAGCCGCCTGGCGATCTCGATCGAATTGTCCGCCCAGAACCCGGCAAGCCGCTCGAAGTACTCGTCGACGTACATCTCGGTGATCGGCAGCGCAGCAGGGGCGACGAATCCCGAGATGATCGCCGTGAGCACATCGTTGCTCAGCGCCCCCGGCTCCACGACGGTCTCCCACGCGCGCATCTTCACGATCGGCAAGGGCAGTGCGGCATTCGCCGTCTCCGCCCGCAGTCGACCCGAGGAACTCTGATCGAGATGGGTCTCGCGCGCGATGTCCGTCTGATCCGCCCACCCGAGGCACACGAGCGCCGTCATCGCATTCCACCGCAGCGCATGATCGTTGATCAGCCCACGGAACGGCAGCGAAGCCGCCGCATGCTCGGGCACGTCCGCACCGTCGTCGTCGACGACCTCGGGGCTCATGCTCTCGATCTCCTCGCCGATCGGCACCGCGAGCACCTGCGTCGCGAACGCCCGACCCATCGCGATCGACGGACTGTCATCGATGCACCGCGCGGTCCGCGAGGTTAGCGAGAGCACGAGATTGGCCAGGTGCAGCTGCGCATCCGACCCCGACTTCGCCGTCGCCAGCGCATCGAGTGCGGCACCGAGCAGCCCTGAGATCGCCGTCTCGAAGTTCCGCTCCGCCACCCACTCATCGAGGCACAGCAGCGCCGTCTGGCTCAGGCCCGCCATGATCCCGGCATGGCTCTCCTTGCCGAGACTGCGCGCATACGCCGTGAGATACCGCTGCACGGGCAGCAGCCCGTCACGCACAGCATTGTCGAGCGCAGACCACACGAGCGCCCGCGACAGCGGATCGGCGATTCGCGACACCGAGGTGATCGCGGTCTCCGTCGACGCCTCGTCCAGACGTACGCGCGCATAGTCATGGTCGGCGAAGTTGAGCAGCGCGATCTCCCCGCGCGTCCGGCCGATGAGCTGCTCCACCTCGGCGGACTCTGTGGAGAAGTCGAACTTCACGCTGTCGATGGGGACGATGTCGCGCCCCGACCGACCCAGCGTCGCGATCTCGAGCGTGTGCGGCCGCAGCAGGCGTGCCCCCTCAGCGGAGTCCGACTGCGTGATCGTCGCCCCCGTGATGCTCGCCCGGGACTCGGCGCCCGCCGCAGTCGTTTCGGCATCCATCGTCAGCGCCAACGACAGCTCCGAGACACCCGAGGTACCCAGCCACGCGTCGGCCCAGCCGGCGATGTCACGGTCGGGAGCCACCTCGGCGAGGCAGTCGAGGAAGTCCGCGAGCTCGGTGTTGCTGAACGCGAAGCGCTTGAAGTACAGCCGGGACCCGGCGAAGAACGCCTCCCGACCCACGAACGCGACGAGCTGCTTGAGCACGGACGCGCCCTTGGCGTACGTGATGCCGTCGAAGTTGAGCTTCGCCGCCTCGACATCGGGGATGTCGGCGACGATCGGATGCGTCGTCGGGTAGAGGTCCTGCATGTATGCCCATGCCTTGCGCCGCAGAGCGAAGGTCACCCAGCCGTCGGTGAACCGGGTCGCCTCGGCCAGCGCAAGCCCGCCCATGTAGTCGGCGAACGACTCCTTGAGCCATAGGTCGTCCCACCACTTCATCGTCACGAGGTCGCCGAACCACATGTGCGCCATCTCATGGAGGATGACATTGGCCCGCGACTCGTACATCGCATCGGTGACCTTGTCCCGGAAGATCAGCGAATCCGTGAACGTCACCAGCCCCGGATTCTCCATCGCGCCGAGGTTGTACTCCGGAACGAAGATCTGATCGTACTTGCCCCACGGGTAGGGGTAGTCGAACTCGGCGCTGAAGAAGTCCAGCCCTGCCTTCGTGATCCCGATGATGTCGGCCGAGTCGAGGTGGTCGACGAGGCTCGCCCTCGTCCACACGCCGAGGTCGACGGACTCTCCCGTGACCGGATCCGTCCACGTGTCCGTCGCCCCTTCGTAGGGTCCGGCCGTGATGCACGTGATGTAGCTCGACTGTTTGAGGGTCGGCGCGAAGTAATGGGTGACGGCATGGTCGGCGTTGTCCGGGCCGGCATCCGACCTGGCATCCGAACCGTCGGCGGGGCTGGGGTCGCTTCGGTCGGCATCAGAGCCCACCGGCTCCCGGCTCGTCTCCGCCTGATTCGACAGGACCTGGAACGATGCGGGGGCGGTGACGCTGAAGACGAACTTCGCCTTGAGGTCGGGCTGATCGAAGTTCGCGAACACCCGCCTGGCATCCGTCGGCTCGAACTGCGAGTAGAGGTAGACCTTCCCATCGGCGGGATCGGTGAACCGGTGCAGACCCTCACCCGAGGTGGAGTACCGCGGCCGCGCCTCGACCGTCAGCGAATTCTTGCCCTCACGGACAGGGAACGTGACGCGGGCACCGTCGAACACCTCGGCGGGGGAGAGCTGCTCACCATTGATCTCCACGCTCGAGACCGAGTCGGCGATGATGTCGATGAAGGTGTCGGCAGCGGCACGAGCCTTGAACTCGACGACGGTGCGGGAGAGATAGGTGTCGGCATCCGATTCGGCATTGCTCACATCGAGTTCAACGGTGTAAGTCTTGACCTTGAGCAGATGCGAACGGCTCTGCGCTTCGTCTCGGGTCAGGTTCGTTGTCATTCTTCAGCCTCCTCGGCGCACAGACTTTAGCATGTCACAATTCCGGTAATCTGAGTACAACGGGCGCGAGAGGAGGCCGGATCGGATGGCGAAGACCGAGGTCAGCGGGTTGATCAAGCGAGGGGTCAGCACCGTCGTCCATCGTCTCCGCTTGGGTGTGAAACGGGTCTGGGCGAACTCCGGACAGCTCATCCAGATCCCCATCGCCGCGACCGCCGCCTACGCGTTCTGCGTCTACATCCTCGGCCACCCGTACCCGTTCCTCGCCGCCGTCGCCGCCGCCGTGGGCATCGGACCCGTCGCCGACCGTCGCCTCCGCCGTTCACTCGAGATCGGCATCGGCGCGACCTTCGGGGTGCTCGTCGGCGAGTTCCTCGTCAACATCTACGGCAGCGGCATCTGGCAGCTCGCGGTCACCCTCATCATCGGCCTCGTCATCGGCACGGTGCTCAACTCCGGCGGCATCTTCATCACGCAGATCGCCGTCCAATCCGTCTACGTCGTCGTCGTCCCCGCCACCGCGACGACGCTGCCGTTCCCGCGCACCCTCGACGCCCTCGTCGGCTCGCTCTTCGCGATCGTCCTCGCCCTCATTATCCCCCGCGACGCCCGCAAGGTGCCGCGGGCGCTCGCCGCGAACCTCCTCGACGAGGTCAGCGCCGTGCTCACGATGATGTCGCGAGCTCTGCGCCGTGCCGACACCGAACTCGCGATGCGTGCGCTCACCCGGGCCCGGGAGACCCAGGACATCATCGACTCGTGGGGATCCTCCCTGCAGGTGTCGAAGGAGGCCGCGAAGATCAATGCGCGCGGCCGCCGTCACGCCGCCGAGGTCACCCGGCTCTCCCGCGCCCACACCTACTCCGATCGGGCGATGCGCACGATCCGCGTGATCGCCCGCCGCGTCGTCGGCATCACCGAACTCGGCGTCGAGAAGCCGATCATCGCCGACTACGTCGAATCCCTGGCCGACGGGGCGAAGAAGCTCGAGATTGCGCTGCGTCGGGGCACCGACAGATCCCTCGCCGAGGTGGCCCTGTCCGATGCGGCCGGAAAGCTCGATCCGCGGGCGGAGAAGAGCTGGGACATCCACGACGAATCCCTCGTCCTCCTGCTGCGGCCCGTCGCCGCCGACCTCCTCCAGGCCGCCGGGCTGACGAACGCCGCCGCACACGAGCGGCTGCCCTCGCTGGCGGAGGACAACGCCGACGGTCCGCCGGTGGAGTAGGGGCTGTTGGGAAGCAGTCAGTAGCTCTCGACGACGAAGATCGTGTTGGTCCCCGATTCGAGCGCCGTGTACGTGTGCGGCTGATCCCCGGGGTACGTCAGGTAGTCGCCGGCGTGGAGCTCGTAGGTCTCACCGAGCACCTCGATCTGGACGGCACCGTGCCCGACGATGATGTGCTCGATCGTCCCCGCCGGGTGCGGCCGGGAGATCCGCGGCTCACCGGGCTCCGCCTGGATGAGGTAGATGTCGCGCCGGGCGTTGGCCGGGGATGTCGAGAGCAGAGTGGCCACATAGTTCGACGCCGTCGAGGCGAGGCTCGGCATGTCCTTGGTCCGCAGGAGGGCGACTTCGTGCTGCGGGGGATCGAGCAGCCGCGAGAGCGGGATGTCGAGTGCGGCGGCAAGAGCCCACATCGTCTCGAGGCTCGGGTTGGCAGTGCCCGCCTCGAGCCCGGACATCGTCGACTTCCCGATGCCGGCCCGCCGTGCGACCTCGGAGAGAGTGAGGCCGGCGCGCTGTCGTTCGCGCTTGACGGCGGCGGCCACCTGGGCACGCGGCGTATGAGCGTCAGACGTGTCTGCGTCAGGCGTGTCTGCGACAGGCGTGTCTGCGACAGGCGTGTCAGTCTCAGGCGTGTCAGCGCTTGACGCTTCAGCACCATCGGGGGCGAGCTCGTTCAGATCGGAGCGAGAGGAGTCGTCCTTATGGCTCCTCTTCTCAGCAGGTGATTCGTTCGCAGCGGCACTCATGGGCACCACTATATCCTGGTGTTCATCAGATTAATTGACCGTTCGGTTTGACGAACGAAGTGGCGAATGTGCACTATGGTGAACATGAGTTCATCATTCCGCACGATCGATCGGGTGCTGCCCGCCTCGACGTATCGCGCCGTCGTCATCATCACCGTGACGATCGTCGCCGTCGCGCTCTCGTACGGAGCGATCTCCGCGGTCTCGGGATTCGCGTGGTGGCAGACGCTCATGCTCGCGGCATTCGCACTCGGCGGCGCGGCCGAGTTCACCTTCGTCGGCGTCATCGCCGCGGGCGGGGCGCCGATCCTCGCGGTCCTCGCGGGACTGCTCGTCAACACCCGGAACTTCGCCTTCGGCATGGCGGTCGGTCCCTTCTTCCCGCAGGACTGGAAGGCGCTCATCGCAGCGCACTGGATCAACGACGAATCGACGGCCGTCGCCCGGACCGGTGAGAACGACCGCCAGCGCTGGCGTGCGTTCCTCCTCATGGGCGTCGCGATCGCCCTCATGTGGCCGGCGGGAGCCGTCGGCGGGCAGTGGCTCGGCAGCGTCATCGACGCCGACATGCTCGGACTCGATGCGGCGTTCCCCATCATCCTCTTCTGCCTCATCCGCGGAGACCTCAAGAACCGCTCGACCCTATGCCTCACCCTCGCCGGCATCGTCGTCGCCGTCGTGCTCACGCCGATCCTCCCGCTGGGACTCGGTGCCGTGACCTCACTGTCGGTGTTCGTCTTCGTCGCCCTCGGTTGGCTCGTCCGCCGGGTGGTGCGGCAGAGAAGAGCAGTGCGGCAGTGAACCCGACGACCTTCCTCATTGCGCTCGCCGCGCTGAGCATCGGCACATACGCGATGCGTCTGGCCGGCGTGAAAGTCGGTGCGGCCCTCGCGCTGCGGGGACGCAGGCGCGCCCTCGTGAGCACTGACAGCCGGACGGCCGAGGCGATAGGCGACCCGACCGGCCGCGCACTGGGCGATCCGACGGGACGCGGCCTCGACGATCCGACGGGCGCTGCGTCCGTCGCGAACGAGACGACCACCTCGGCGGGGGAGCCGCTCACACCGGGAGCGACGACCTCGACGGTTTCGACGGCTCTGACGGTTCCGACGACCTCGGCGAACGACACCGACGAACCGACGTCGAGGGTCACAGCATGGATGGACAAGGCCACCGTCGTCCTCATCGGCGCCGTGTTCGCGACGACGGCGATCTTCGACGGCCAGGACATCGCCGATCCGGCCCGCCTCATCGGGGTCGGTGTCGGGGTGCTCGCAGCCGTCCTGCGCGTGCCCATGCTGGTCTGCGTCATCGTGGCGATGGCCGTGTGCGCGGGAATCCGCATGACCGGCATCCTGTGAGCCGGCGACGGCGGTCGTGCTGACAGCTGACGACGACCGGCATCCTGTGAGTTGCCCCGATGCCGGTGTCAGGCCGGGTTGCTACCCTGGAGGGCATGGAACTCATCGCGGGCTTTCAGCGCATGATCTTTCTCGCCCTCACCGTCGCGGCATTCGGCGTCCAGCTCTGGGCGTTCGTCGATTCCCTGCGCTACAAGGACGACAACTACCGCGCCGTGGACAAGCAGAGCAAGAAGTTCTGGGTCATCATCCTCGCCGTCGGCCTCGCGCTCGCGCTCATCGCACTGCCGCCGCTGGGCATGAGCATGATCTTCCTCAACCTCCTCGCGCTCGTCGCCGCCATCGTCTACCTCACCGACGTCCGCCCGAAGATCAAGGCCATCGATCCCAGGAACCGGAACCGCTGACCGGCGCATGAGCGAGGATTCCAACCTCCCCGGTCCCGAGACCGGGTACATCGCGACGTTCGGATCGGGCGAGCCCCACACCCTCTTCAGTCACGGATTCGCCGGCGCGATCCGCGACACCCGCCCCTTCGGCACGGGCATCACCGGGACCAAACACTTCCTCCACCTCTACGGCCACGGCGGCCGGCCCTCCCCGGGTCCCGGCTGGGACTACGCCCTCATCGCCGAGGCGCTCGCCGATGCCCTGACCGCCACCTCGGCGACGCAGGCGCTCGGTGTCTCGATGTCCGCCGGCGGACTGCTCCGCCTCCTCAGCGATGGTCATCCCATCACCCGGAACCTCGAGAAGGTCGCGCTCGTCCTCCCTGCGTCCTTCACCGGCTTCCCCGCCGAGGTGGTCCGCTCCCACACCGCCTACCTCGAGTCCCTGCGCGGCCTCGTCGCCGCCGGTGACATCGACGGGATCACCGACCTCATGCTCTCCCGCGAACCCGCCGAGGTCGCCGAGCTCCTCCCGGCCCGCGCCTGGACGCGGACGAAGGCCGAGAACCTCGTGCACACGGACATGTCCGACGGTCTCGGGCTCGCCCTCGAGATCGCCGTCGACGGCAATCGCCTCAGCGACGAGAACCTCGGTGGTCAGAACCTGAGCGACCAGATCCTCGGCGGGAGAGTCGACGCCGCCCTCGAGCGGCTGCGCGCATTCCCCGGGGAGGTCCTCGTCCTCACTCATGAGGACGATCCCGCCCATCCCGTCTTCATCGCCGAGGAGATCGCCGCCGCCGTCCCCGGCTCCCGCCTCGAGGTGCTTCCGGCCGGATCGATCCTGTGGCGCGGTCGCCATGAGGTCCGCCGGATCCTCGGCGAGTTCTTTGGCTAGACTGACTGGGTGCGCATCTCCGTCCTGTCCCTCCACACCTCGCCTGCGGCTCAGCCCGGGCAGGGTGACGCGGGTGGGATGAACGTCTACGTCGACCATACGGTCAGGTCCCTTGCCGCGGCCGGCCATGAGGTCGACGTCTTCACCGCCGATCCGAACGGCTTGGGTCTCGCCGAGGCGCACGGTCTCCCCGGCTCGAATGGCATGGATCTCGCCGAGGCAGTCGGTCGTTCCGGTGCCCCCGACCTTGCCGCTGCTCCCGCCCAGGACACCGCTCCCGCCCAGAACGCCGCTTCGAACGCCGGATCGAGCGTCACCCTCTCCGAACGTCTCCGCCTTCACCACCTCGGCGTTACTGCCGAAAGCAAAGATGCCCTCGCCGGGCGGATCGACGAGATCGCCCGGCTGCTCGCGGCACACCGGGACTATGCCGACGCCGATCTCGTGTGGGCCCACTACTGGATCTCCGCCGAGGCGGCCCTGCGCACAGCAGAGCTCGCCGGCAGCCAGACCACCGCACGGAGACGTCCGACGATCATCGCGAGCATGCACACGATCGGTGCGGTGAAGAACCGGGATTCGGAGACGGCGAACGAATCGCCGCGGCGGCTCGCCACCGAAGAGCACATCGCCGACCGGGTCGACCTTCTCGTTGCCAACACCCCGGCCGAGCGCCGCGACCTCATCGGAGAACTCGGCGCCGATCCCGACTCCGTCATCGTCGCCCGGCCCGGCGTCGACCACGCTCTCTTCTCGCCGGGTTCCCGTGATGCGGCCCGCGCTGAACTCGGCATCGCCGCTGATGAGAAGCTCGTCCTCTACGTCGGGCGGATGCAGTTCATCAAAGGCACCGACATCGTCGTCGACGCCCTCGCATTCCTGCACGAGAACAATCCGGAGCTTGCGCAGCGGACTCGCGGCATCCTCCTCGGGGCCGCCTCCGGCTGGGTCGACCCGACAGCGCACACACCCGAATCGGGCACAGCTGACTTCCACACTGCGCTGTCGGCGGCCATCGCCGCCGAACCGAACGTCGAGGCCAGGCCCCCGGTGCCGGCCGCAGACCTCGTCACGTACTACCGTGCCGCCGATGTCCTCCTCGTGCCCTCCCGCAGCGAATCCTTCGGTCTCGTCGCCGCCGAAGCGGCCGCCTCCGGTTTGCCTTCGATCGCCGCGGCCGTCGGCGGACTGCCCGAGATCGTCGACCACGGATATTCGGGTCTGCTCATCGCCGACCACAATCCGCGGCACTGGGCACTCACGCTCGAACGCCTCCTCGGCGATGCCGAGCTGCGTTCCGAGCTCGCTGATCACGCCGTCGCCCGCTCGCAGCGATTCGACTGGGACCGGACGGTGACCGCCGTCCTCGACTCCGTCGCCGGGCTCGGGGCGCGCAGCACTGCGGCGCGCGATCTTGCGGCCCCGGGACTCTGCGGAGGACGACGCTGATGAGCTCGGCGATCATCGACGGCATCACCGAGTGGGCGCGTGCCAACAGCGTCGAGGTCGACAGCCTCGACGGCACCTCGATCGCCGTCGTGCTGCCGGGGGAGCGGAAGCTCAAGACGACCGTGTCGATCGTAGTCTCGGCTCGCAGCGCCGAACTCTCCGCCTTCGTCATCCGCCATCCCGACGAGAACGCGGCCGCGTTCAACGTATGGTTGCTGCGGAAGAACATGAAGCTCGGGGCGAGTGCATTCGGCATCGACCACCTCGGCGACGTCTACCTCCGGGCCACCGTGCCGACTGAGCATCTGCTGGAGGATCTCGACGGCCTCCTCGGCGAGATGCTCACGGTCGCCGACGAATCCTTCAACGAACTCCTCCTCATCGGGTTCCTCACGGGGATGAAGAAGGAATGGGCGTGGCGGGTCAGCCGTGGCGAATCGACGCGGAACCTCGCCGCGTTCGAGCACGTCCTCAGCGGGCCGGGCAACGAATTCATCGGTACGATCGGTCCTGAGCGCCCCGAGACGGGCGACCCGGAAGGGCAACAGCGATGATCAAGCGCGTCGACCTGAGTAAGCCGGGCAACGTCGAGGAGTACATCGCGAGCTTCGATTCGCCCGAGCAGCAGGACTTCCTCAGGCGGCTGCGCGACCTCAGCCGGGCGAACGCGCCGACCGCCGGTGAGGGTCTCAAATGGGGCAACCCCGCGTACTTCCTCGACTCGATCCTCTTCGCCTTCGCGGGTTACCAGCGGCATGCGAATTTCGTCTTCACCCCGAGCACGAAGGAGGCGTTCGCCGATCGACTTACGGACTTCGACACCGGCAAGGGCTCGATCAAGCTGCCCTACGACAAGGAGATCCCCGAGGACCTGCTCGCCGAGATGATCGCCTACCGCATCCGTGAGTTCGAGGTCGACGGCGTCAAGTGGATGTGACGGTCACGCAGGGTGATCACGCGTCTGGGCTCAGGTCGAGTTTGAGGCCCTCGTGGCTCGCCGTGTACCCGAGCCGGGCGTAGAAGCGCTGCGCGTCGGCACGCGATTTGTCCGTCGTCAGCTGGGCCAACCTCGCGCCTGCCGCCCGACCGCGTTCGTGCGCCCACGCGAAGACTGCGCCGCCGAGTCCGATGCCCTGCGCTGGTTCGCCGATGCGCACGGCTTCGATCTGGAGGCGAGTTGTCCCGGCCCGTGACAGACCGGGAATGAGGCTGAGCTGCAGGGTGCCGACGATCGGGGGCTCCGTCGGTTCGTCGGCGGCGACGGGCAACACCTCAGCGGCACCACCGTCCTCAGTGGGTCGGCCGACCGTGGCGGCACCATTCTCCTCGACGGACACGAGCAGCTGATGGGGGTCGGCAGTGATGAGGTCGAAGGCGCGCTCGTAGGCGGAGAGATCGTCGTCGGCCTGTTCGCGCGCGGTGCCGAGTACGTCATCGCGGAGCAGTCCGACGAGCGCGCGGAGGTCTGCGCGCTCCGCTCGCCTGATCGTGAAGCGTCGGCCGGCGATGTCGATCGTGTGCGGGGCGACATCGCCGAATCCCGACCGCGGTGTGTCGGCACCCACGCCGCTCACACCGAGGCGTTCGTGCGGGACGGGTCGGTCGCCTCGGCGGGAGGCTTGCCGTAGGGCAGGCGCGCGAAGATCGAGGCGAGCACGGCGCCGGAGACGTTGTGCCACACGCTGAAGACCGCGCCGGGCAGGGCTGCCAGAGGCGAGAAGTACGTCGTCGCCAGCGTCGAGGCGAGACCCGAGTTCTGCAGACCCACCTCGAACGCGAGCGCCCTGCGAGTCGGGGTGTCGAGGCGGCAGGCAGCGGCCACACCGTAACCGACACCGAGCCCGAGGAGGTTGTGCGTGATGACGGCGAGCAGGACGAGGATGCCGGCTGTGGCGATCGACCCTGCCGACCCGGCGACGACGATCGCGACGATGTAGGCGATCGCGAGCGAGGCCAGCCACGGCAGCGCAGGAGCGATCCGGTCGACGAACTTCGAGGCGACGAGGCGGACGAGGACGCCGACGATGACCGGCACGAGCACCGTCTGGCAGATCGAGACGAACATCGACCAGAACGGCACGTCCATGTACGACCCGGCCAGCCACAGCGTGAGCAGGGGAGTGAGCACAGGAGCGCAGAGGGTCGACAGCGTCGTGATCGACACCGACAGGGCCACATCGCCCTTCGCCAGGTAGGTGACGACGTTCGACGCCGTCCCGCCCGGGGCGCAGCCGACGAGGATGACGCCGACGGCGATCTCGGCCGGCAGGTCGTAGACGGTGACGACGAGAAGGCCGAGCAGCGGCATCGCGACGAACTGCGTGACGACACCGAGGACGGCGATCCACGGCCGCTTCGCGATCCGCGCGAAGTCCGGCAGGGTGAGTGTCAGCCCCATGAAGAACATCACCACACCGAGGCTCCACGTGATCGTCGGTGCCAGCGGCGTGAACGTGTCCGGGGAGAGGAAGCCGGCGACTCCGGCGAGGACGACGAGGACAGGCAGGGCCGTGACCGCGATGATCGAACTCCGGTCGGCGGTCGACTTCCCAGTCGATGCGGTGCCGGTGGCTGAGTCAGGACCGGCTGCTGAGCCGCGGTCGGAGCGCGGCGCAGAGGGCTGAGGCGAATCGGACATAGACGCAGACTACCCTCGCCGTTCCGTCATGCAAGACAGAGTTCCGCATGGTGGGCCGCTGGATGCGTGCCGACGCCGCTCCGGGCTCGTGAGCCGAACCCAGGCGTGCGCCTGCGGACCGCACCCTTGCCTCGGGCTCGCGGTTCGAACCCCGCGCCCACGGGTCGAACCCCAGCCCGAGCCCGCGAGGACTCGTGCGAAGATAGGTGCCATGACGCATAACCTCATCCTGCTGCGCCACGGCGAGAGCGAATGGAACCAGAAGAACCTGTTCACCGGCTGGGTCGATGTCACGCTGACCGACAAGGGCCGAGCCGAAGGCAAGCGCGCGGGCGAGCTGCTGCGCGAAGCCGACCTCATCCCCGACGTCGTCCACACCTCCCGACTCAAGCGCGCGATCCTCACCGCGAACCTCGCGCTCGAAGCCGCTGACCTCTCGTGGCTCGACACCCACCGCAGCTGGCGTCTCAACGAACGCCACTACGGTGCTCTCCAGGGCAAGGACAAGAAGGAGATCCGCGAGGAGTTCGGCGAAGAGCAGTTCATGACCTGGCGTCGGTCGTTCGACACCCCGCCGCCGGCGCTCTCCGACGCCTCCGAGTTCTCGCAGGCCCATGACCCCCGGTACGCCAACCTCGGCGACTCCGTGCCGCGCACCGAGTGCCTCGCCGACGTCATCGACCGCCTCCTGCCGTACTGGTACGACGTCCTCGTCCCCGAGCTCGCCGACGGCCGCACGGTCCTCGTCGTCGCCCACGGCAACTCGCTGCGGGCACTCGTCAAGCACCTCGACGGGATCTCCGACGCCGACATCACGGGACTGAACATCCCCACCGGCATCCCACTCCACTACGAACTCACCGAGGACTTCACCCCGGTCACCCCCGGCGGCACGTACCTCGACTCCGAGGCCGCCCAGGAGGCCATCGGCAAGGTCGCGAACCAGGGGCGCTGAGCCCACACAGCCGACGCTGACCCCTCAGCCGCCGCTGAGCCCCCGGCCGCAACCCGCTCAGCCGTCGCTGCCCTCGAACTCCCCGGCGATCGCCTGCATCTCCTTCCGGAGCACGGCGATCGCCGGGGAGTTCGTCATCGACCGCCGCCACACGACGTGGATCGACCGCGCGATCGACGGGTCGTCGAGCGGCACAGCCGTGACGTCGGCCGGCAGATGCGGACGGCCGAGCCGGGGCACGAGCGCGAGCGCCCCCACCGACCTGCTGAACTCGACCTGCGTGTCGTACTCGACCGCCCAGTACTCGACGCGCGGCTCCGAGGCGAGATCTTCGAACAGGGCGACGAGCCACCGGTGGCACACCGCACCCCGTGGGGCGGAGACGAAGACCTCGCCGACGAGATCGGAGCGGGTCACCTCGGCGCGATCGGCCAGGTGATGGTCCCGGTGCATGACGATGTCGGCCCGGTCGACGGCGATGACCTCCGAGGTCAGCGTCGAGGGCAGGCGGAGGACCGAGCTGTTCCAGTCGAAGATGAGGGCCGCGTCGATCCGGCCGGCCGAGACCATCTCGACGAGTTCGTCAGGGTCGGATTCGACGTTCGTCACCGTGAGTTCGGGCGCCGCGGCACGCAGCCGGGGCAGGGCCGGGACGAGGAGCCCGCGGATGCCGGTGGAGAACCCGCCGACGGTGATGCGCCCGCGCGGATCGCCCGAGCGCGCCCTGGCCTCGGACTCGATGCCCTCGAGGTCGTGGAGGATCTGCGCCCCGCGGCTGCTGAGCTCCCGCCCCATCGGGGTGAGCGAGATGCCGCGGCCGGTGCGCTCGGTGACCGGGGCGCCGAGGTAGCGCGAGAGCTTCTGCAGCTGATGGCTCACCGCCGCAGGGGTGTACCCCAGTGAGTCGGCGGTGGCCGTGACGGAGCCGAGCGCGTCGAGGGCGACGAGGGTGCGCAGGGCAACGATGTCGATCATCAAATTACTGTAACGAGTCCGGATAAGAACTTTCAATGGAAATTTGATCTGCGGCCTGGAATCCTGAAGTCATGCGCCCCGTCCATCAGCTGCTCGCCCTCCTCGTCGTCGTCCTCTGGGGCGTCAACTTCCTCTTCATCGACTTCGGACTCCGCGACTGGCCGCCGCTGCTTCTCGTCGCGGCGCGGTTCACCTTCGTCGTCATCCCGGCGATCCTCTTCGTCAAGTATCCGCGCGGCAGGTTCGGACGCATCCTCCTCATCGGCGTCTTCATGTCCGCCGGACAGTTCAGCCTCCTCTACACCTCGCTCTTCCTCGGCATGCCCGTGGGCCTGTCCTCGATCGTCCTCCAGATCCAGGCCGTCTTCACCGTCGTCGTCGCCGCCCTCGCCCTGCGCGAAGTCCCGAGCCGCCGCCAGATCCTCGGCGTGCTCATCGGCCTGTCGGGACTCGCCGTCATCGCGCTCAGCCTCGAGGCCTCGACGCCGGTCGTCGCGTTCGTCGTCTGCCTCGCCGCGGCGCTGTCCTGGGGCATCGGCAACGTCATCGCCCGCGGGGTGGGCCCCAGCGTCAACGGACTGCAGATGACGGTGTGGTCGGGCCTCGTCGTTCCCCTGCCGATGTTCGGCCTCTCCCTGCTCATCGACGGCCCCGCCGAGGTGGTCCACGCACTTACGCACCCCACCTGGAACGTCGTCGCGTCGGTCGTCTACACCGCAGGCGTCGCCTCGCTCATCGGCTACGTCATCTGGAACTCGCTGCTCGCGCGCTTCCCGGCCTCACAGGTCGCGCCCTTCACGCTCCTCGTCCCGCCCGTCGGCGTGGGCGCCTCATGTCTCGTCCTCGGCGATCGGCCGACGGTCCCCGAGCTCATCGGCGGTGCCCTCCTCATCCTCGGCGTGGCCGTGACGACAGGGGTGTTCACGACCCTTCTGCGCGGTCTTCGCCGAGGTGGGAGACGGCGTCACCGCACGATCGTCGAGTGCGATGAGCCCGCGCCCGTCGGGGCGGCCGGCGTCCGGGAGGGGTGACCTAACCGGAGAGCGTCCCGACCCCGGAGACGACGATCGCCGAGGTGGATCATCCACCTCGGCGATCTGCGCTCGCTTCCGGACCTCAGCCCGCGTCGACCGCACCGGGACCTCAGCCCGCAGGCACGCTCACTTGCGGGACAGGTAGGGCTCCCAGTTGCCGGTGAGGAGGTACTCGACCTTCTGCGACACGGACACGGCGTGGTCGCCGAAGCGCTCGTAGTAGCGCGAGAGCAGCGTGACGTCGGCGATGTGGCGCGGGGCGAGTGCCTCGGCGGGGGCGTCGGCGAGCTTCGCGAACACGGAGAGGTGGAGTTCGTCGAGCTCCTCGTCGATCGCGTTGATCGTCGGGACGACGGACAGGCCCGGGTTGTTCAGGAGGTTCTCGGTCGCCTCGGCGATCTTCTCCGCCGAGTCGCCCATCCGCAGGAACGTCGAGGAGAAGTGCTCGGGGATCGCGGATTCGGGGTAGCGGATGCGCACCTGCTGGGCGATGTGGCGGGCGAGGTCGCCCATGCGCTCGAGCGAGGCGCTCATCCGCAGGGCGCCGATGACTGCGCGCAGGTCGGCGGCGACAGGGGCCTGCAGGGCGAGGATCTCCGCGGCCTGCTGGTCGAGCGTGTGCTGCATGGCGTCGATGTTCGCATCGGCCTCGATGACGCGTTCGGCCAGATCGAGGTCGTTGTTCTGCAGGGCCTGGTTGGCCAGGCGGATGGAGTCGAGGACCTTGGTGGACATGTCGACCAGCTGCGTGGCCAGTTCGTCGAGCTCGTTCCTGAAGACTTCGCGCATTGAGTGTGTTTCCTTAATCTCGTGCGAGGTGAGAGTGCATGGCGCACTGCGTGGCGATCGGCCGTGCCTGCCGGTCTGTGCGGACGCGGCGGCTGCCCCGGGTTCGGGCAGGCACACTGACCTCAGCTTTCCACCGCCGCGTGAACGACACTTGTCGGTTCGGTGAATTCCTCGCCAAAACGCCTGCGGACGGGTGAATCCGGTGCGACCGGCATGCAGACTGCGCCTAAGCTTGGTCACGTGGATCTCTTGATTGTAGCGGTCCTGACCGGCATCGTCGGCCTGGGACTCGGCATAGCGGGCATACTCGCGTTCCGTTTCAGCGAACGCTCCCGCGATGCTGCCGACCTGCATTCCGAGGACGATCTGCCCGAGGGCATCGCCGAGGTGCTCGCCGTCCTTCCGTCCGCGGCCATCGTCCTCGATGCCGGCGACGACGTCGTCAAGGCCTCCCCGGCCGCCTACACCTTCGGTCTCGTCCGCGGCCATTCGCTGTCCTCGGCGGAGATGCTCGCAGTCGTCGAACGGGTGCGCGCCCGCGGGCTCATCGAGGAGATCGACCTCGAACAGAAGCGCGAGACCTCCGAGTCCGTGCTCCGCTACCTCCACGCCCGCGTGGCCCCGCTGGGCACCGCGTTCATCCTCGTCCTCTGCGACGACCAGACCGAGTCCAAGCGCGTCGACGCGGTCCGCCGGGACTTCGTCGCCAACGTCTCGCACGAGCTCAAGACTCCGATCGGTGCGATGGCCCTCCTCGCCGAGGCGGTCACCGACTTCTCCGACGATCCGCAGGCCGTCGAACGCTTCGGCGGCCGCATGCAGCGGGAGTCGAAGCGGCTGACCCAGCTCGTCCAGGAGATCATCGACCTCTCCCGGGTCCAGGACCATGCCGCCCCGTCGGCGACCGAGAAGATCTCCGCCGCCGAGGTGGTCGAGGACGCCGCCGACCGCGCTCACACCCGTGCGGAGGCGAAGCGGATCCACATCGAGATCGCCCCGCCTTCGTCTCTGCTCGTCGAAGGCAACTACGAACTGCTCGTCAATGCGGTGCGCAACCTCATCGACAACGCCATCAACTACTCTCCCGACGGCACCCGTGTGGGCGTCGGGGTCGAACTCGTCGACGAACGCGTGGAGATCTCGGTGACCGACCAGGGCATCGGCCTCTCCCGGCAGGACACGGAGAGGGTGTTCGAACGCTTCTACCGTGTCGATCCGGCCCGGTCGCGGATCACCGGCGGGACGGGTCTGGGGCTGAGCATCGTCAAGCACATCGTCGCCACCCACGGCGGTGAGGTGCGGGTGTGGAGTCAGCTCGGGAAGGGCTCGACGTTCACGATCGTCCTTCCCCTGGCCGGCACGGAGACCCTCGCCGAGGCGACCTCCTCGGCGCCTGCCGGGGTCCTCCTCGAGCACTCGGCGCAGCTCGGTCAGGAGGACGAGCTCGGACACGAGGACGAGGAGCGCTCGGACGGCGACGCAGCCGCAGCGAACTCAGCCGCTCCGGACGAGAGGGTCGACGGAGACCCGGCGGCCGCCTCGGCGAATGACAATGCCGGAGGTCCCGAGGAGAATGGGACCGCCCAGGTTTTGCCCACTGGAAGCGAACAAAGGAAGCTCACGACGTGACTCGAATTCTGCTTGTTGAGGACGAGGATTCGTTCTCGGATCCGCTGTCGTACCTGCTCGGCAAGGAGGGGTACGAGGTGACTGTGGCCGACGACGGACTCAAGGCGCTTGCGGAGTTCGATCGCAACGGCGCGGACCTGGTGCTCCTCGACCTCATGCTGCCGGGTGCCTCGGGCACCGAGGTGTGCCGGGAGCTGCGCGCAAAGTCGAACGTGCCGATCATCATGCTCACGGCCAAGGATTCGGAGATCGACAAGGTCGTGGGGCTCGAGCTCGGTGCCGACGACTATGTGACGAAGCCGTACTCCTCGCGGGAGCTGCTCGCCCGGGTGCGGGCGGTGCTGCGCCGCAACGTCGAGGCCGAGAGCTACGACGAGTCGATCCTCGAGGCCGGCGGGGTCCGCATCGACGTCGAACGCCACGTCGTCTCAGTCCGCGGTGAGGAACTGTCGATGCCGCTCAAGGAGTTCGAGCTCCTCGAGATCCTCGTGCGCAATTCGGGACGTGTGATGACCCGTGGTCAGCTCATCGACCGGATCTGGGGTGAGGACTACGTGGGGGACACGAAGACCCTCGACGTCCACGTCAAGCGCCTGCGCGCGAAGGTCGAGCAGAACCCCTCGGAGCCGCAGTTGCTCACGACGGTCCGCGGGCTCGGGTACAAGTTCGAGGCCTGAGGGCCGGGGCCCGCTGAGGGTCCAGGCCGTCGGGGCCTGAGGGCCGCGGCCGTTGAGGCCCCAGTGCCGCATCGTCCGGGAACGAACGAACACAGACGACGAAGGAGCCGCTCGATGTGAGCGGCTCCTTCGTCGTCTGCGATGTCGGTGCGGGTCAGCCGTTCGCCGAGGCGGTCGCCGATTCGGTGCTCGTCGAGCCCTCGGCAGGCGAGGTTTCCTCACCGGTAGAGCCGGTGGCATCCTCGGTGGGCACAGCCGACGGCGACTCGGTCGGGACGTACTCCTCGTAGTAGGGGAGTGAGTCGGAGAGGACCTGGGCCTGGATCGTCTTCTCCTGGCCGCCGGTGGAGACGGTGATGTCGATGAGGTCGCCGGGCTTCGCGTCGATGCTGTCGAGGACGATCGGATCGGTCGTCGACGAGGCGGGGCTCTGCGGATCCTGGACGAAGGTCTTGCCGGCGGCGACCGACTCGGTGAAGGTCTCACCGGAGACGGCGAGGGAGACGCTTGCCGAGGAGTCGCCCTTGTTGATGAGCGTGAAGAGCAGCTGGGCCGGGCCCGTGCCGCTCTCGTCCATGATGAGCATGAGACCGCGCACCTCGATCTCGCCGACCGTTCCCCACGCACCGTCGCCGCCGTTGTACTGGTAGTCAGCGGTCTGCTGAGGCGACAGCAGGCTGGCGCATCCGCTGACGGGGATGACGAGCGCGAGTGCGGCAACTGCGAGAGCTGCGCGGGTGTGCCGTTTCATTGTGCTCCTTGAAGTGGCAATACAAGATCCGTCTGTATACTACCCGGTTTTTGACCTTCTGTAGAACCGGATGTGTGAAGTCTGAGAGCCCAGCGCATGCGTTCGGGGGAGCCGGAGCCCGGGCCAGGGAGTGTGGGCAAAAAGGCTGAGCCTAGCACGGGGAATCCGCTGCCTGGGCGATTTCTGTGGCGCGCCTCATGGTAAACTGGGATTCCGCGAAAGGGGTTTGAAGAGAATATGAGTTTCCAGGTCGGCGACACTGTTGTCTATCCACATCACGGTGCAGCGACAATCCAAGAAATCAGGCAACGAACCATCAAGGGTGAGGAGAAACTGTATCTCAAGCTCCAGGTCGCGCACGGCGATCTCGTGATCGAGGTCCCCGCTGAGAACTGCGATCTCGTGGGTGTTCGCGACGTCGTCGGCGAAGAGGGAGTCGAGAAGGTCTTCAACGTCCTTCGCGCGGAATTCGTCGAAGAACCCACCAACTGGTCCCGCCGCTACAAGGCGAACCTCGAGAAGCTCCAGTCCGGTGATGTCATCAAGGTCGCCGAGGTCGTCCGTGACCTCTGGCGCCGTGAGCAGGACCGCGGACTGTCGACCGGTGAGAAGCGCATGCTCTCGAAGGCCCGCCAGATCCTCGTCTCGGAGCTCGCGCTCGCTGAGAAGAAAGAGGAGTCCGAAGCCGAAGCTCTCCTCGACGAAGTGCTCGCGTCCTGAGCACCTGCGTCATCGTCCCGGCCGCAGGGTCGGGAACGCGCTTGGGTCATCCCGAGCCGAAGGCTTTCGTCTCCGTGGACGGGCGTACGCTGCTCGCCCACAGTCTTGAGGCCATCATCTCCTCGGGAGTCGCCACCACCATCGTGGTTGCGGCTCCCGAGGAGTTTCTGCTTCTCGCCCGGGCAGAGATCGCCGAGGTGGTGCGGCGGCTGTCAGTCAACGCGCAATCCCAGGAAATCGCGCAGTCCCGCGATGTCGAGATCATCGCCGTGGTCGGCGGTGCCGATCGCGTCGCGTCCGTCGACGCCGGGCTCGCGGCGGCCGGGGAGCATGACGTCGTCCTCGTCCACGACGCCGCCCGGGCGCTCACCCCGCCCGATGTCTTCTGTCGTGTCGTTGCCGCGGTGTCCTCCGGCGCCGAGGCGGTCGTGCCCGTCCTGCCCATGATCGACACCGTCCGGTGGGCCGAGACGGTGCGTCCGACGGACGTCAGCGCACCGGCCGAAACCGACGGCAGCCTCGGCGTGGGAACCAGCGACGACCACGACAGCCGAACCGATTGCGAGGTCCTTCGCGGCGACCTCGACCGGGCGAGTCTGCGCCGTGTCCAGACTCCGCAGGGATTCGCCTTGGCGATCCTCCGCCGAGCCCACGAGGCCTACCGTGAGGAAGTCCGCACCCGGGGTGAGGGAGCCCGGGAAGCGACGGACGATGCGGGACTCGTCGAGCGCCTCGGCGTCGATGTCGTCGCCGTCGATGGTGATGAGGAAGCGCTGAAGATCACCTACCCGCTCGACCTCGTCCTCGCCGAGCACATCGCCCGCGAACGCAGCCGCACGCAGTCTCAGTGACGACACGTCGCCTGACGCTTCGTGCCGGGTGACACGCGCGCGCCGACTCACACTGCACCCCAGCTGACACCGCCCCTTGGGCGTCGGACACGCACTACCCTGGAAGCAGACGACTGCATGTGGAGGTGTGAGGCGATGACCATTCCGCGGACGGGGATCGGTGTCGATGTCCATGCGTTCTCGGCCGAGCCGGGGCGCGAGCTCTGGGTGGCGGGGCTTCTGTGGCCCGGCGAGCAGGGCCTCGAGGGGCATTCGGATTCCGATGTGGCGGCGCACGCGTGCTGCGATGCGCTGTTCTCTGCGGCCGGGATCGGCGACCTCGGCGCGCATTTCGGGGTCGACCGGCCCGAGTTCGCGGGGGCATCGGGGGTGAGTCTCCTCGCCGAGGCGGCCCGCCTCGTTCGGGAGTCCGGGTTCGCGATCGGCAATGTCTCCGTGCAGGTCATCGGGAATCGGCCGAAGATCGGAAAGCGGCGTGACGAGGCGCAGGAGGCGCTGTCGGAGGCGATCGGCGCCGAGGTGTCGGTGTCGGGGACGACGACCGATGGGCTCGGTCTCACCGGCCGCGGTGAGGGTGTCGCGGCGATCGCGAATGCCCTGGTGTACAGGCCATGAGAGTGCTCTTCCAAGGGGCGGGGGCGATCGGCATCGCCGGTGCCGCGCTCTTCGGAGGACGTCACGAGGTGGCGGTGGTGTCGAGGTCGCGTCGGAACGGTGCCTCAGCGGCGTTTCCGCAACGGGTCAGTGTGCTCGAGGCTCCGGTTTTTAGGGGCGCAGAGGAGACAAACGCCTCGACAGTCGCTGAGACAAGGCGGGTGACGGTCACCGACTGGGCAGGGATCGAGGCGGCCGGAGGATTCCGGCTGCATTCTGACACTGCTTCGAATGAGGCCAAGGGCAGCGCTGACGTCGCTCGTGGTTCGGCGGTCGGTCGAGGAGTGACGATCGCGCAGGCCAGGCGGTACGCGCAGCGCGGCACTCGCCGGAGCGCGCGTGATCGTCGAGTGCAGGACTCGTGGGATCTCGTCGTCCTCACGACACGGCCGGGCGACCTCGATGAGGAGGTGGCTGCGGCGATCAGAGCCGTCGCGCCGAGGTGGGTGGCGATCACGAGTCAGGTCGACGGTGACCTCGACGTCGCGCGGTCGCTGTTTCCCGGCACCGAGGTGGTCGTCTTCGGTCCGGCGTTCCTCTCCGAACGAGTCGACGCTTCGCCGGCCACTCCGGCCGGGCGTGAGGTGCGGTATTGGTCACCGTTCGGTGCGCCGACGTTCCTCGTGGCCGGACCGAAGCATGCGGTGCGGAGGCTTTCACCCGAGCTCGGGTCGCTTGTGGTGCCCGTGCCCATGAAAGCGCTGTTGGTCTCGCCTGCGGTGTTCATGCCCTTCGTCGCCGAACTCAGTGTGCGCGGCGGGGACTGGGAGGCGCTGCTCGACCATCTGGATCTGCCGAGCGCTGCTGCCTCCGAGGCGATCGAAGCCGCGGCCGGTATTCGAGTGCCGATCGTGCCGGAGGCTGCTCGCGCCGTGCTCGAAGTTATCGAGCGGATCTCGCCGATCTCTCTCCCCGAATACGCGGGTCGGCATTTCGCCCGGCACGAAGGTCAGACCCTCGACATGCTCGACGGCTGGATCGCGCGAGCACGGGACCGTGCAGCACTGAGTGAACTCGCGGGCGAGATGAGGTCGCGGGTTGGTGAGAGCTGACGCCGCGGATGGCGTCCGGTGGAGCCGCGTCAAGCCTCCGCAGAGTCGACGATCTCTCGCAGCGCCGCAAGATGCGCCTCATACGCTGAGCGTCCGGCTGGAGTGAGCGAGAGCCATTGGCGGGCCCGCCCGAGACGGACAACGGACTCCTCGTCGACATAACTCGCCTCATGAAGTTGGGTCAGATGTTTGCTCAGCGCCGACTTCGAGATGTCGAGCCGTGACTGGATCTCACTGAACTCGATCCCGGCGGCTTTCGACAGCATGGCGCAGATGCGCAGTCGGATCGGCGCGTGGATGAGAGGGTTGAACGAGGCCTCAGGCAACGTGCCGACCTGTGCCCTTCGGCCAGAGCTTCTCGGCGACGTCCAAGACCGCCGGGAGCAGGCAGACGCCGCCGATGATGAATAGCCAAATCGCTGACACGCGAACACCTGCGTCTCGCGCCGCGATGACCCAGACGATGCCGATCAATGTTGCGAAAATGGCGCCGATCACGATGGTGCCGACGACCTTCCACTCGATCTTCACGTGTCGGTAGCCGCGAGGAAACCAGATGTAGCGCATCAACAGGGCAATGATCACCAGCGACACGAGGCCGAACGTGCTCATGATGACGATCGACGCTGTTGTCGGTTCAGGGTCGGTCATCAGGAATCCGGCTGACGCGAAGCACAGAGCCGCAGAAGCGAGATTGAGCCACAGAGGGAGGCGCGGGTTCTGAGTCTTCTTCATCTCGCTGTCCGCGGTCTGAAGCGCACGCTGCGCGTCGACGGCATCCGGCGAGGTTCCATCGGTTCGTGTTTCCATATCGGAAACTCTACCCCAGAGTTTCCGATATGGAAACACTAAGATTACGGCCCCTGCACCGCGCGGAGGGCACGGGGCAGGGGCCGGGAGGACCACCTCGGCGATCACACCTCGGCGACGATGCCCTTCGCCTTGTTGCGGCGGGTCACGGCGATGCCGATGAGGTAGAGGGCGACCGAGAAGATCAGGGTGCCGATGATCTGGGAGCGGACGGATTCGACGGTGAGGCCGAGGATGATGATCGCCGCGATCCCGGCCAGGGTGAGGTAGGTCAGCCACGGGAACAGCCACATCTTCAGCGGCAGTTCTGTGCCGGCGGCCTCGGCGCGGCGGCGGAGGATGAGCTGGGAGACCAGGGTGACGACCCAGGTGACGATGAGCGTCGAGCCGACGATCTGGAGGAGGACGCCGAGCACCTCGGCAGCCCAGAAGTAGTTCAGGGCCACGGCGATGAAACCGAACACCGAGGTCGCGAGCACCGCGGCGACGGGGACGCCGCGCCGGTTCGTTCGGCCGAGTCCCGACGGCAGCATCGACCGGCGCGACATCGAGAAGGCCATGCGGGAGGCGCCGTAGATGTTCGCGTTCATCGAGGACAACAGCGCGATGACGATGACGGCGGCGAGGAGCGATGCGATGACCGGCAGGCCCGCGGTGTCGAGGACGGCGACGAACGGCGATTCGGCCAGGCGCGGGTCGGTCCAGTCGAGGACGAGGACGATGATCGCGACCGAGCCGATGTAGAGGAAGAGGATGCGCCACACGATCGTCTTGATGGCCTTGGACACGGACCGGCTCGGGTCGGAGGTCTCGGCGGCGGCGACGGCGACGATCTCGATCCCGCCGAAGGCGAAGGCGACGATGAGGAGGCCGGCGGCGACGCCGGAGATGCCGGTGGGCATGAAGCCGTCGGTGAAGATCTCTGCGGGCGGGTCGGCCGGTGTCCAGCCGAGGAGGTAGGCGACGCCGAGGATGACGAAGAGGGCGACGAAGGCGACCTTGATGAGGGAGAACCAGAACTCGAACTCGCCGAAGCTGCCGGAGGTTGTGAGGTTGATCGCGGTGAAGACGATCATGATGATGAGCGCGAGCACCCACTGCGGGATGGACGGAATGTAGGCGGCGGCAATCTGTGCGGCCGCGGTGGCCTCGGCGGCGACGACGAGGCACAGCTGGACCCACCACAGGGCACCGACGGCGAAAGCTGCGGCAGGTCCCATCGCCTTGCCGGCGTAGTGGGAGAACGCGCCCGGGTTGGGGTCGGCGGCGACGAGTTCGCCGAGCGCGCGCATGACGAAGATGACGATGAGGCCGGCGACGACGTAGGAGACGAGCACAGCAGGCCCGGCCGCTTGGATTCCTGCGCCCGAGCCGACGAAGAGTCCGGCGCCGATCGCGGAGCCGAGGCTCATCATGACGAGGTGGCGAGGCTTCATTCCCGCTTTGAGGCCGGAGCCGTCGGGAGTTGACTGAGGGCTGGCGTGGGCGGAGTCGGCGGTCACTGGCGACTGCGATGAATGTGTTTCAGGCACCAGAGCAGTCTAACGCTCATGGGGTGACCCGAGTCTCATGGGGTGGAGTGTGCAGGGGCCGCGTGTGACGTGCAGGTGCGGTCGCTTCGAGTTCTGCGGTGTGGTGGGTGCAGTGTGTTGGGTCGGTCAGTCGTCCTGGAGGTAGACGAGTCCGTTGCCGTCGGGGTCGGTGAACGAGAACATCGGCGGCACGCCCGGCCACCGCAGCACCTCGTCGTTGTGGATCGTCACGCCGGCGGCCGAGATCCGTTCGTGGGCCTCCTCGGCGTCCGAGGTCTCGAGCCGGATGGCGACGGGGATCTCGCTGCCCTCCGGGATGAGGACGATCGCGACATCAGACCCGGGTGGAGCCACCTCGACGATGCGGCTGCCGGGCATTGGCTCGCCGTCGTAGCTGACCGAGCATCCGAGGACCTCGGTGTAGAAGCGGGTTGCCTCGTCGAGGTCGCTGACGGGGACGGAGACACTGAGGATTTTCGTCGTCTTGGCCATAGGTTCAGTGTGGGGGAGCGAGCGGCGGGTGTACAGGGGGAAACGAGTGCGAACCCAGTCTCCGTTCGTGGCAGTGCCCTGGCCGTTGACACAAGCGCGTAATTTCGAGTTTGCAGGGGAGAACGACAATCGCTGATTTTGTCGAGGGAGCACGAATATCTTCTCCCCGCAAGCGTAGGGACCACAACAATCCCGACCTAGGCGCAGGCGTGGTGAATGGATCATACCCACGTGTGCGGGGAAAATGCTCGCTAGTCAGTACCAATGGCATGTCTGCTTGCGTTGGCGAATGCTATCCACGTCGTCGGTTTCGTGAAGCCATGCTCCACCCTTGTTGAAGACCGCCCTTATCCGAATCCGCAAGCTTCACGCCCTTTCTGCGGAGTTCGGCTTGCTGAGGATCCGGCCGAGTAATCAGCCGGAGCCCATCGAAGTCACTGACCTTCCACGTGTCCCCGTGAGTAAGGAACTCGAGCCCCTGCTCATTATTGGCAGACCAGACGATGGTCGCACGTCCGGTTCCGACTCCATCGACGACCCGTTGCCAAACTCGCTCTCGAACGCGCTTTGACAGCTTGCCGACGAAAGTCCCCGGTGATATTTCCAACAGCCAACGTGTGAGCTCCCCTCGCAGGCCTGGTGGACACGCCGCAACCACGACGACGACCATCAGGGTTCCTTTTCAAAGTTGGTTCCGCCGGCGTGGAGTCCGTTCGGATCCCAGAGCTGAACGACATTGTCGTCGAAGCCCAACGAATTCAAAGCGTCTTCAGCCTCTGCGGGTTCGAACAGCAGTCTCGTCACGTCATCGACGATCTTGTCGATAGCTCGGAACCGGTGGACGGTGTCCCGCACCCGAAAACGAACCGAGGATCCGATGTCTGGAGGTGCTTCGGCAGCGACATCGAAGGCAATCGGAATCGTCAGTTCAGCTTTGTACAGATCTGCGATGTCATAGACAAAAGCACGTTCGTGTCCGTGATGGACGAATCCCAATCCGGGAGAAGCGCCAAGCGCTGCCACGACAGCATGGGTGATTCCATAGAGGCAAACGTGCGAAGCACTCAGGGCTCTATTGATGTCATCCGAGGCATCGAAGTCGTCGAAGTCGAACTCTCTCCTGTTCCATGGAACGCCGGTGCGCGCAGCCTCGTCCCGATAGATCCGCCGTATTCTCGCACCTTCGCGACCTCGCAGCTGCTGCATTGAAAGAGTTGACACATCTTCGTCAGGAAAGCGCTGAGCATACATCGCCCGCGCGACAGCAACTCGAGATCGAACATTGGACACCAACTCCGCCTGCCTCACCAAGTATCGTGTGCTCGAAGCTAGAGACCGTCCGTGCGCGTAATAGCGAATGCCTTGTTCACCGACCCAAATTGCGGAAACCCCGCATTCGCCGAGCAAGCTCATACCCTGATGCGTGATCCGAGTGCCAGGCCCGACCATGATGCATGCGAGGCCGGCTCCAGGAGCATACGTAGTTCCCTCTTCCGTTCGAATGGTCAAGGCGTTTCGATCTCTGGCGATCGTTGCCTTCTCGACGTAGAGAAACGAGAGACGATCTCGGATACGAGTCAGCTCATAACGCTCCAATGGAACCGAACCCTGCATGGCAGTCCCTCCTCAATCGAAGTCGGCTTCACGGGCGATCTGTGGGGCTGGCGGCACCAGAGTGAGCAGACCGCACCCATAGGCTTTGGCCGGACCGATTCCGCCGACCAGCGCACTTCTGAGCAACCCGGGATCTGTCACGCGAAGTGCACCATCGAATCGCACCTTCCGAATCGTCACACTTCGATCCTTCTTACGGAACTTCATCAACTGCCGTTCTTCCACACGGAAGCTCACCGGTTCTGACTCAACTGGTCCTTCCGGATTGGTGTCCTCGCTGACACCGACGTCGAAAGCGACACCGAGCTTCTCCGCTCGTTCCGAAAGCCAACGTTCCTGTTGGGCCACCGTGACATGGGCGAACCTTTTGCCCCGCAGTCCTTCGCCTTGTCTTACGCTGTGGACGGGGTTGGCTGTCAACCGGAACTCCCACTGCTGTCCCTCTGTCAGGCCATCCAACAAAGGCGCATAGTCCGCGACTCCCCAACTGGGTTGAGTAGGCCATCCGGCCTGCTCTTCGATATGGGTGAAATCGGGAGCGCTGTCGCTGACGACATAAAGAACAGGGTTCGGAGTTCCTCTATCGATCCGCCACAGACGCCTTGGCGGAGGTCCTTCCTCTGCAGTCTGCACATTCGATGGGAACGATGCCTCTACGGCCGCATGCATCATCTGCGGTGAACCCAGCAGATGTCTTGCCCCTCGGCGTGCAGCATTGATCTCACATTTGCTGAGAAACATTCGGACCTCCCAAAAATCCCACCGGGTCGTGGGTGCGTGCCGAACCGCCTCCGCGAGATGAAGCACGGTGGTCAACCGGTGAAGTACTGCCAATTGAAACTCCATGCGCCCTATCTGCGCTTTCCGGCTTCTCCGCCACGGGGTTCGGCAACCTGACAAAGTATTCGACCACTGGGCGCGAGCCGAACAACCTCCGATTGGGGTCGAAACTCAGCGGAACGTCCTCATGTACATCCGTAGGATCCTCGTCTGCACTGATATCTCGAACGACCCTGAGACTGACTTGTGGGCTGTGGTTCGACTTCTTCACCAATGGACTTGCCTGCCAAGGAAACGTATCCAGAGCCTCATCCATGGCCTCTGGTCGCACGCCGAGGCTGAGCCGTCCTGCAGGAGGAAACGCGCGCCGACCGAGATAGAGCGGAAACTTCGGAGTCGTGAGCGCACTGTCGATCCCCTCAACCAACGGCTCAGGTCCTTCCACAGCCGCCAGGAATATCGCATCGCTGAGGTAGTACCGATACGACAGTGGTGCCGTCACACCGGGTCGGGTCGCGGTTTGGAAATCACGCATGAGACGTCCTGGCTGTTCGATGCGAACACCCATCCGCAACTGTGCGAGATCCTCGATCGGGTCAGTTCGGCGGCGCCCCATCGCTGCCGCCAACAGACCCACGACGCCGCTTTTCGTCGGTTGCAATTCGGTTGTGCGGCGCGTGAATCTGCCGCGCATCCCCCATGACTGCATGGGACCCGCTAAACGTAGGAGAAGGGTGCTCATTTGTCTTCCCCGGTCGCAGCGTTCTTGATGGCGGAATCAACAGCTGCCTCTGCGGCAGCCTCAATCGAGGTGCGGGGTGTGAGCGCGTCCAGTCGTTCGGAACGAGGCCCGACTCCAGCCGTCCAATAACCGAGCGCCGGTGAATACGTGGCGTCGACGCTGGTGGCGTAGCCGACCAGTTCGTCGATCGCTGTGCGCACAAAGCCATCACTGTGATCGATCGGATCTTCGAAGGCTTCGACGAAGTTGATGGGTCGATCGGTTCGCACCGAGTAGATGACCGCCGCCGGCACGGTCGTGTTGCCGAACGTGTTCATCTTTCCTGTCGGCATCGATAGGACGAATGCGCGGGCAAAGGCGGAGAGTGCTTCGCGCGTGACATCTCCGGAGCCAAGGTTCTTCTCAAGCTGGTCGACGTTGACGGTCGCGTATCGATAGAGCGTAGAGGAATTGAACTCGACCGTCCCGAGCATACCCGCGCCCGCATCGCGGTCTGGATCGTTGACCTTGTAGTCATCGACTGCAGTGTAGAAGTCTGCCTCGCTCTCAACGGCGTGTACGGACAATGCATGCGCTACCTGCGCCGATGCATCGACGCCGAGGTCGGTGAGGTCGGCGATCATCCGTCCGAACAGGGCGATGTCGATCGAGTTGTCGGCTTTGAGGATCGGCGCGTACGTCTTCTTCTCGAATTTCGTCTTCCCATCCCGGTGGTCACTGACTGCCTGTTCCGCGGCCTTGGCGATCTGCTGTGCGCTGAAGAAGACGAGATAGGCAGATTCCGTGCGAGTGTCATTCTCGTCTTCGGAATCCTTTGACTTCTTCTTCGGCTTCTCGAGTTTGATTCCCACAGCACTGAGCACACGCTCGGCAATGGCATCGGCGTCGGCTTTCAGCGTGTCATCGATATTGCCGATCGCCTCTGCGAGCTGTTCGATCACTCGTTGCGTACGGAATCCGAGGTTGTCTTTGTCGAGCAAGGTGTCGAATGCCTTCCGAGTCGCCCGCTTCCAGGCCTGTGAGGACACGCGCGCTCTCCGCACTCCGCCGTACATAGCGGTCTTTGGTGCGCCGGTCTCATCCCGATTGACGTTGCTCGGGGGAACGGACTGGATGACGTGGACGTCGAAGTAGGTGGTCATGATTGCTCCTTGAGTTCGATGGTGCGTTGGTGAGATCGCAGTTCGGATGGTTGGCACGAAGTTGATTGAGTCGGATTACCGGCTTAAGGTTTCGGAATCGTCGGCGTCCGCTTGGTCGCTCTGTTGTTCGCCGGGCACTTTCGCGGTCCCGTCCTGTCTGCCAGCACCCGAAGTTGAACCAGCCGCCGTATTGAAGAACGCACGGCTCCAGGTGCGCTGCACTCCGACTCGTCGCCCGGGAATCTGCCAGAAATACAGATCGTTGGCGAGCTGGCCGAAGTCCATGCCGATTCCGCGCCGTTTGAGAAGGCTGACCATGCCACGCAGCTGCCAGCGCAATCCGGAGACTGACTGCGCTTGAGCAAGCTTTGAAAGACGTTGCCACACCTTCCCCTGGTCCATCGGTTCATCGGCGCTTCCGCCGAGGAGCCGGGCGGCTGTTCCAAGTGACCGCTTGTCGACATGCATGGGTTCGGATCTGGCCTGCTGCATCGACGCGTAGGACGTCATTGCGATGTGAATTGCCGTCTCTGCGAAATCGGCTGAGTCTGCGTACTGGGACCCCGACCTCAACATACTTGGCTTAAGCTCGCGTTCCGGCAACAGATATTCGCTGATACCCCACGCTGCACCAGGATCCCCCGTGGTCGCGGCACGCAGCTGCGCAAGCACGGCCCGAGCATCTGGACTGCCCTCGAGGAACTGCTTTTGGAGGTTTACAACCTTCGGAATGACGAATGAGCTGGGTAGATCGGACCGCATCGTCGTTGCTGATTCATTTCCTGACATCTGTCTTCTCCTCATAGGCAAGTGGGAGGGTCTTGCGGAGCCCGCGATGGAAGTAGCTCAAAGCGATATCAGTGGTGAGCCACTTGTTGGTCTCGACGTCGATCACCCGCCCGAAGAACGACTCGACTCCGGCTTCCAGAGCAAGTTGATTCGCGAACTCGACAGCATCCTGACGGAGTGACTGTTGCCAGGTTCTTCGGGCACGATGCCATTCACTGACAGCGTGCATTTCATCGAGCCACGCGTGGAAGAGCTGGCCGAATCGAAGGTAGGCCTCCTCGCGCGCTTCTCCCCGCATAGTCTCGGCGGAATCGATTCCGCGCGCCTTGGCGAGATTCGCGGCAAGGGTGCCGACGTACCAAGCAACCGTGTCGGCGTCGTCGATGGCATGGATGACTGTCTGAGCGGCATCGATCGCACCTTCTTCGAGCAGAAACGGTGGCACGGTGAGGGAATCGCTGACCAGATCGGCGTAGGTTGCCGACATGTTCCCGTACTCCACTCCATAGAGTTCGATGTTCGGCATCAGCTCTGGCGGTAGGACAGCGTGTTTGTGCAGCTCGCCGATCCACCGGAGAACACCCGGTTCCCGAAAGCGGGGCTGATCATCGGTTCTGTTCTGAGCCCGAGTCGGAAGCCATGCTGCAAAGCTGCGCCACACTGCCTTGGTCGGGTCAACCATTCCCGGCATGAACACAGTAGTGCCGAATTTCGACGACTGTGGTTTGCTGTATCGCCAGGTCATCATCGGATCGAGCGAATCGCGGTTCTGCTCACGGAGAGGATCACCGTAGGTCAGCACGATGCCCACGACGTCGCTGTCGTCGAAGACAAGACGGATTCGCCTGGACTGCCAGGTATAGACCTGAATGAATCCGCGCGGCTGCGCTGGCTGATCGAACTCTTCAAGTGGGCCCGGATGCGAGCGCTCCCACGGCGGAAGATCATCGCTCCCGCTGATGACGAACTGTCCATCCGCTCCGATGAAGTTGAGACGAAGTGTTTCGCCGAGGTTGATTCCACCGGCGACGAGAATCTCGCCCTTACCTGCCCATCCCGTTCCCAGCGGATAGACTCTGCCGCCCTTGGCTCGAGGGTCCCGACGATCGGGAGTCTTGATTCCCGACGGATCGTACGCCTGAGCGTGAATCACCCAGCGGGCGGCTTCAGCCGCGGACATGCGGTGCAGGCTGTTCGGTCCCCGTTGAGTGAACATCTGAACGTTGGCAGGGAAGTCGGCGACTACCGCGTCAAGTCCCTTGATTTCGCCAGTACTTGGCCCGAGGTCTGCCACTTGAAAGAAGGGCTGATCGGGGTGGCACAACCAGAATCGATCGTGATGCTCCGTCAGATACCGTGACACCGCATCTCTCACGAGTTCCCAGTCCGTGCATTTCGCGAGCCAGTCGTTCGGGCTATCCGGCAGCCCGAGCGCTCGACACATGACGGCAATGACTACACGGAGGATCGCCGGACGCATGGTCGGGAGTTCTCCTTGGATCTGCCGGATCGACTCGGCCTCATCGAAGAGCCCGCTCAATGAAAGAATCGTTTCGGTGCCATCGACGTTGAGAACGGGGATCCAGGGTTCGTCGACGAGGTTGAAGAACGGTTCAGTCGGAGTATTCACCTCCTCGGTTATCTGTCCTGTTGTCTGTTGGGTGCTCATGCTGGGTATCCTCTCTGTGTCGTGGTTCGGATCTGAAGAGTGCTTCGGAACGATTGGGCAGTCGGGGTCAGTATTGGTTTCATCAAGGAGCGAACTGTTCGGCATTTCTGGTGACTGGAGATGCGGAGAGACCCTGCTCTTTGTCATAGGTGACGTACCATCCGCCAACTTGACCCTGGTAAGTCGTTACCGATGGGTCCTTGGCCTCGACTTCGATTTCCTGAGTGCCTATAGGTTCGGACTGCGGGGCGAGAGGGAGGACGAGTTGGCCTCGGAGCAATGGCGACTGCTGCCAACTGGCCACACCAAGCTTTTCGAGTTCAGCAATGACCGCATCACCGGCTGTTCCTCGTGACATGGCGAAGGGAAGTCTGATGGATGAGTTGGCGACCGCCTCGGCGATGTATCGAGGGACTTCCGTATCTGTGGGGATCGGAACCCCGCCCGACCGCGGCAACCAGTCAAGAGTCCGCCAACCGGTTCCGTCGGTGAGAACGAGAAGGACTTCTATGGACTCGGAACCATCACGAACGCTGCCTCGCTCGCGGTTGTGAGGGTCGACGTCCTCAGGGTCGCCGTCGTTGTCATTCAGCCAGTCGTCGAGTCCGTGAATGTCGAAATCGGGCTCGGTTGTCCATCTCTGGGCAAGATCACGCAATTCGGCGTGCTTGCGTTCGGCTTGCACTTGAGCGTTCAGCATCGTCGGACCCCAGGTTTCGGGACCCAATGGTTCTGCGCTGTAGACGGAGTGAACAAGGGCTGCAACATCATCCGGAGAAGCTACGATGCCGTCAGGACATTGCGACCTCAATGCGGCTAGTGATCTCAGGAGCAGGTGTTCGCCGTAGATGGATACCGAATCTCGGACGAAGCACGGTACTGCAGAGGGAACCGCTTCGTCAGTTTCCTCACGGTTGATTCCGGTGATGAAGCACAGCGGGTCTGCGAGGGTTCTTGGTCGTTTGCGTTCTTGGTGACGATGAACACGACCGAGGCGCTGGATGAGGAGATCAATGGGGCAGAAATCGGTGAACATGGCATCGAAGTCGATGTCCAGACTCTGCTCGAGGACCTGGCTGGCCACGACGATGGAAAAGGCCGGCCGTGAAGTGCTCGTTCTCCCATATCGTGCAAGGAGCTCTCGATCCTTTGCGGCCCGATCTGAGGCGGCAAACCGAGAGTGGGCAACTGTCACAACGTCATCTCCAAACTCCTGACGAAGAAGTTCTGCTGTGTCTTGAACGCGGGTGACGGAGTTGCGGATGACCGCGAAGCACCCTCCGTCGTGGCTCAGAGTTCGCAGTTCAGCGATCAGCGTTTCATTGTCATCGGAGATCTCGTGCACCTCGACTGTTCTCGAACTGCCTCGCGCAATTGGCACAGTGGTTTCTGTCGAGCTCGAGACAACTGTGAGTGCCGGGTAGACGGCTTTGCTCTTATCAGGCTCGTGTGGTTTGCCAAGCGGGTCGTCCTCGCTGGGAGCGGTGAGAGCCGACGAGTCGGAATCAGCCGCGGAATTCCGATTGGAACGCAATGAGAGCCCTCGCCTGTAGGCATGGATGAGCTCCCGCTTCTGGCCGGGCGGCAGAGTGGCAGTGAGGACGACGACCGGAACACCCCACCGACCAAGCCACACGAGAACCTTGGTCAAGAACAGCCTCATTGTTGAATCCGCTGCGTGGACTTCGTCGATGATCACAACCTTGTCGGCCAGCCCACTGTGTCGAAGCATGAGGTGTCGTGATCTCATCGCCCCCATGAGCAGCTGATCGACTGTGCCGATGACGAAGTCGGAAAGCAGTCTCTTCTTGCGTCCGCTCAGCCAGGCATGGGTGCCGGGCTTGAGCCGTTTGGGTGACCTGCCGTTGCTAACATGGTTGTCCCATTCGTCCTCAACTTGAGAGTCATCAGGCAGGTGGCCGCCGAGGTGTAGTCCGACCACGTCGTTCACGTAATCCGCGCCCTCGCCGAGACGTTTGTTGCTCGTATCCGTGTCACTGTCGGTGAGCCGACCGATTTTCTGCCAGTCTCGGTTGAGTGAGGCTTTGCCGTGAGCCAGGCTCAGCGACACTCCCGGCGCAGCGCCGGCGCTGACCAGATTGGCGACCCATGGAGCGAATCGAGAGAACATGCCGTTGGTGGTGGCTTGGGTGGGCAATCCGAAGAACACGCCCGACGCTCCGGTGGCCCGCGCCAGATTTGCTGCCGCCATCAATCCCGCTTCAGTCTTACCGGCCCCAGTTTCGTCCTCGAGGATGATCAGCGCGGGTGAACGTAACCCTATCGTCGCTGCGTGTGCCGCCTGTTGCCCTGACGATGCACTCGCGGAATGAGGAAGGTCGAACATGGAGTGTAGGGCCTTGTCCGCTGAGTTGGGCGGTACTGATACCCAGAGAGAGGGTAGGCGGATGTCATTCCACGCGTTGGAGGCTCTGGTTGTTGAGGGCTCGCACAGACCGATGTTCTGGTCAGGGTCAATGAGTGGGAAATTCGTGTGGTCAGACGCGATCCAATCTGCCTCGACGACGATGCTAGAGAGAAGGCTAAGGGCGCCTCGGTCCACGAGAAATGCACTATCGCGCCAAAGGTCTGCTCCGAGGTCGAGCCCGCTTTCGTCTATCAGCGCCAGTACGAGGTCACGCTGAGTCCGCGGCCAAGGTGTTGATTCGACACCGAGCAGAGCAGTTTGCTTCGTCGAGACGATGTGGCGCGCGGCAAGCGCACCGTTAGCTGTCATACCGTGGTGGGCACCGAGGATACTCGCGAACTGGTGAACGATCGGGAAGAGTCGACGCTGAGTCTTCGGTTTGATCCGCTGAAACGCACTGCCTGACGAGGTTGGTGTTGTCAGGTCGAAAAGTCCGAACTCTTCGCCGAGTGTCCTCGCAACAATGATCTCTGACGCCAGCGAGTGGGGAAACTCCGACTGACTTGCGACTTCTTGGCAGTCGCTGATGTTCAAGGTTGAAGAACCGTCAGCCGCCAGACGTGAAGTCTGATCGTAGAGGCTCTGTGCACGGTCTTGTGACTGTGCCTGGAAGTTCGGCCCGGCCTTACCAGTGTCGTGCAATGCTGCGAGAAGCCAGACCAGCGCTTCCAGATCGATTGCTTTCGGAATCGCGGCGTCGAGAACCGCGAGTTGTTGCCGCGACTTCCGATGGCGGAGAAGCAGGCACGCGATCTCTGCCGTGTCGCGAAGATGAACGGGCAGAGGGAGCCAACCGATGAGCTCCTTGGTTTCAAAGTCGTTGAGAGTCTTCGCCCATAACAGGTCAGCGAGGGGGAGCTGGACGGGGTAGATCACGAGGTGCTCCTGTGGGTCGAGGACCTAGTACCGATACCGATAGACAATAGTTACAAGTTAAGCGAATGGGTATGGATCATCTTGTCTGCTTCGGAAGTAGTTGTCAAGGGCAAAATGTGCGCTGCATCACTTCTGTTGGTTGTTCATGCAGGTTAGCGTGAGGCACGGACTTGACACTGGGCGCTGGCAAGTTCAAGGGAACTCGCCGGGACACTCATCTGTGCAAGACCGTACGCCGGAAGAGCGGGCGCGTATCTTCACCATTTGCATCGGGCCGAGGTCTGCAATTCTGTTGCGAGCGCCGGGCCGTCGAGGCGATCAGTTTTTCGACCATGGGCCGATCAGGTATCAAGGACACGGACTCTATGGGCGTTCGAATCATCCCCGCGAGTGCGGGGAGCACCACCATCCAGGAACCCCTGACGTCCCGGCCGTGGGATCATCCCCGCGAGCACGGGGAGCACAGGGGGGGGCGGTGGCCACGGCCGCGTGCCATCGGATCATCCCCGCGAGCGCGGGGAGCACTCGCTGCCCCGATGTGACCGCGACCCCCGCATCGGATCATCCCCGCGAGCGCGGGGAGCACTGGAAGCCGGAGGCGGGTTCTTTGGTCCCGGACGGATCATCCCCGCGAGCGCGGGGAGCACAACCACGCCTACACCCCGGCGGGCCGCACCTGGGGATCATCCCCGCGAGCGCGGGGAGCACAGGACGCCGGAAAGCACGGTGCAGCCGTCTCCCGGATCATCCCCGCGAGCGCGGGGAGCACGTGAGCGTGAGGAACTCCCTGCCACCGGCCGAGGGATCATCCCTGCGAGCGCGGGGAGCACCCCGCCGCCGATCGCGAACGCCGCGTCAATGGCGGATCATCCCCCCGAGCGCGGGGAGCACCCCAAGTCCGGGTCGTCGAGGTCGTCCTGGTACGGATCATCCCCGCGAGCGCGGGAGCACGAGGACTCACCCCCACCGCCGTTGCCCGCAACCGGATCATCCCTGCGAGCGCGGGGAGCACGCGCTCGAGTCCATCGAGATCCCCGTCAGCGACGGATCATCCCCGCGAGCGCGGGGAGCACGGCGTGCCTCGGCGGGCGTTGGAGTCCCAGTTGGGATCATCTCCGCGAGCGCGGGGAGCACGAGTCGCGCCGCGCGCTCGTGCTCAAGTCGATCGGATCATCCCCGCGAGCGCGGGGAGCGCATGGCGGCGAGGATGAGGACGACGACGGGCCCGGGATCATCCCCGCGAGCGCGGGGAGCACCACCTGATCGAGGTGGCTTGCAGGGAGGACACGGGATCATCCCCGCGAGCGCGGGGAGCACGCGGCGGCGGATCCGAGGATCATAGACAGGCGGGGATCATCCCCGCGAGCGCGGGGAGCACATCGACACCAGCAACGGAGCCGATATCGGGGACGGATCATCCCCGCGAGCGCGGGGAGCACGACGGGAGCACCAGCACGCTGGCGATGGAGGAAGGATCATCCCCGCGAGCGCGGGGAGCACGCCTCCCCGGACTGGGTTTAGGCCGTGTCGGACGGATCATCCCCGCGAGCGCGGGGAGCACAGGTGCCGCGCCGAGGTCGAGTGGTGAGCGTGCGGATCATCCCCGCGAGCGCGGGGAGCACCCCCGACACCGACCCGGACGACATCTGTGACGCGGATCATCCCCGCGAGCGCGGGGAGCACCACCTCAGCGCACGCGCCCGCACCATCCTGGGCGGATCATCCCCGCGAGCGCGGGGAGCACGAGTTGGAGACCCCGGCGGACATGCCGACGCCCGGATCATCCCCGCGAGCGCGGGGAGCACTCGCCGCCGCCGACCCGGTTGCCCTGGTCGCGCGGATCATCCCCGCGAGCGCGGGGAGCACCTGTCGGCGATGTTGCCCGGATTGGTGGAGAGGGGATCATCCCCGCGAGCGCGGGGAGCACAAACCATCCTCCCAGTGGCGCGACTGCGAGACAGGATCATCCCCGCGAGCGCGGGGAGCACCACGAGACGATGGGCGCGTGCGCGCGTGGACAAGGATCATCCCCGCGAGCGCGGGGAGCACCTGGGTGGTCGATGGGGCCGGTGATGGTGACTGGGATCATCCCCGCGAGCGCGGGGAGCACCGTCCGCGAAGAAGTCGCCCGCCAGGCCAACCCGGATCATCCCCGCGAGCGCGGGGAGCACGCGGCGGCGGCCTTGAGGATCATGGACATTCGGGGATCATCCCCGCGAGCGCGGGGAGCACTCAACCAGTGCCAGAAAGCCGCGCTGTCCCTGCGGATCATCCCCGCGAGCGCGGGGAGCACCGTCCGCGAAGAAGTCGCCCGCCAGGCCAACCCGGATCATCCCCGCGAGCGCGGGGAGCACGTCACCGTAGTCCCCGATGGTGTGTCGGTCGAGGGATCATCCCCGCGAGCGCGGGGAGCACACGGTTTTGCCCTGGCAGGCATCGGCGATGCGGGGATCATCCCCGCGAGCGCGGGGAGCACTTTCGGGCGGACCTTCTTCGACGTGCCGTGCGGGGATCATCCCCGCGAGCGCGGGGAGCACCCGCTGTGGTTGCCACTTCCAGCCTGGTAGGGCGGATCATCCCCGCGAGCGCGGGGAGCACGAGGAGGACGCCTCTCTTCATCGGCGGCTGATGGGATCATCCCCGCGAGCGCGGGGAGCACTCGACGATCTGCGCGGCAGCCTTGTTCGCGGCCGGATCATCCCCGCGAGCGCGGGGAGCACCTCTTTTCGATTTCCGTCGCCTGCGGGGCCAGCGGATCATCCCCGCGAGCGCGGGGAGCACGTCACCGACGATGCGCACCGACAGGACGGCTGAGGATCATCCCCGCGAGCGCGGGGAGCACGGCCCGACGGGTGGGCAGCTGTGGAGCCATAGGGGATCATCCCCGCGAGCGCGGGGAGCACGTGAGTACACCGTCACCTCCGAGGGAGTCGTCGGGATCATCCCCGCGAGCGCGGGGAGCACACTCAGTAGGCGTGGCGGGCGACGACGGCCCAGAAGGATCATCCCCGCGAGCGCGGGGAGCACTTGGACTCTCCGACGACGACGGGGTCGGGTACCGGATCATCCCCGCGAGCGCGGGGAGCACTACCGACCCCGACCCCGACGACATCTGCGATGCGGATCATCCCCGCGAGCGCGGGGAGCACGGTGTGATGTTCTGGTAGCCCGAGGAGGGAAGGGGATCATCCCCGCGAGCGCGGGGAGCACCGGATCTGCGACGGCTCGATCCACCGCCCGTGCGGATCATCCCCGCGAGCGCGGGGAGCACGGTTGGCCCCGCCGCAACATTCGCGCTCAACCGGGATCATCCCCGCGAGCGCGGGGAGCACGCGGAGAGACCGCGCACCGGGTCTTGCAGAGCCGGATCATCCCCGCGAGCGCGGGGAGCACGTAGGCGATGCGTTTCGTCATGCCGAAGAGTCCGGATCATCCCCGCGAGCGCGGGGAGCACACCCTCTGGGCGATCCTCGGCTCGACGGGGCCGGGATCATCCCCGCGAGCGCGGGGAGCACGCGAACGTCCGGTTCGAGGACACCCAGTCCGGGGGATCATCCCCGCGAGCGCGGGGAGCACGGGTCGGGTCTCGCTCTGTTCTTCATGTGCGGGGGATCATCCCCGCGAGCGCGGGGAGCACTGTGCCCGGGACGTGGAGATCTCGAACAACGCCGGATCATCCCCGCGAGCGCGGGGAGCACTTCTGCGGTGAGGAGTACCGGAGCGTGAAGCTGGGATCATCCCCGCGAGCGCGGGGAGCACGCGCCTGGCCACGAAGGTGTGGGGCTCCGAGGCGGATCATCCCCGCGAGCGCGGGGAGCACTCGGTGAGATCTTCGGAGGCGTACACGGGTTCCGGATCATCCCCGCGAGCGCGGGGAGCACGACGCGAAGGATCTCGTGAAGATCCGCCACACCGGATCATCCCCGCGAGCGCGGGGAGCACGAGGGCGCGGAGCTTCGCCTCGGCGTCGTCGCCGGATCATCCCCGCGAGCGCGGGGAGCACGCCGAGACGCTACGCATTGAGCGGGCGGAGCTGGGATCATCCCCGCGAGCGCGGGGAGCACAGTCATCGCCTCAGCGGCACTGGCGATGACGGGGGATCATCCCCGCGAGCGCGGGGAGCACCCAGTGAGAGCGGTCTTCCACTGGTCGCGGTGCGGATCATCCCCGCGAGCGCGGGGAGCACCAAGGGGGCTGGAGGTTCGCCTCGTGCACCGCCGGATCATCCCCGCGAGCGCGGGGAGCACCTCGTTGAGGAGGCGGTCGTCGCATCGCTGGTCGGATCATCCCCGCGAGCGCGGGGAGCACCGGCAGGTCGCCACCCTCGTCCTCCCCCAGCAGGGATCATCCCCGCGAGCGCGGGGAGCACGCGGTGATCTCCCAGTACAGGTTGAACGTGGTGGGATCATCCCCGCGAGCGCGGGGAGCACAACCTCGACGAAATCCAGGTCGAACGTCGGTTGGGATCATCCCCGCGAGCGCGGGGAGCACGAGTAGATGATCTCCGAGGAGTTCCGGTAGTTGGGATCATCCCCGCGAGCGCGGGGAGCACGCACGAGGCTACGGTCGTCGTCACCGTCGCACCGGATCATCCCCGCGAGCGCGGGGAGCACGGACACCCCGACAGGCAGGGGGGAGCCGATGACGGATCATCCCCGCGAGCGCGGGGAGCACTCGGAAGATCATCACTCCGCAGCGGCGGTAGTCGGATCATCCCCGCGAGCGCGGGGAGCACTCGCCGTCGACGGTCATGGCCGAGCTCGGCGTGGGATCATCCCCGCGAGCGCGGGGAGCACGAGGTGGTCGGGTTCACGTCCGACCGTCGTGGGGGATCATCCCCGCGAGCGCGGGGAGCACTCTGCGCGCTGCACGTACCCGCCCAGGTCGCCCGGATCATCCCCGCGAGCGCGGGGAGCACGTTCACCGGGTGCACGCGCGCCCCCCGTAGGCGGGATCATCCCCGCGAGCGCGGGGAGCACCTTGAAGAGCAAATCCGTGAAATGAAAGAGGACGGATCATCCCCGCGAGCGCGGGGAGCACGAAAACGCGGACCTCAAGGCTCAGCTTCAGGCGGGATCATCCCCGCGAGCGCGGGGAGCACCCACCGCCACGCTCAAGGCTCTCGCTGGGGAACGGATCATCCCCGCGAGCGCGGGGAGCACCTATTCGCCGCCTCGATTGGGGCGGTGCCCGTGGGATCATCCCCGCGAGCGCGGGGAGCACATCTTCGTGGAGCTCCGCGACAAGAGGTGCCAGGGATCATCCCCGCGAGCGCGGGGAGCACACGACTTTGCTCTTCTCCCGCTGATACCAGCTCGGATCATCCCCGCGAGCGCGGGGAGCACCAGGCCCGCAGGCTCGACCCAGGGACGGCGATCGGATCATCCCCGCGAGCGCGGGGAGCACTAGGTGTTCGAATCTCCGGGGATACTCGCGGTCGGATCATCCCCGCGAGCGCGGGGAGCACGCGTCGTTTCCCGGCCTGGCCTGCGGTGGAGGCGGATCATCCCCGCGAGCGCGGGGAGCACCAGGCCCGCAGGCTCGACCCAGGGACGGCGATCGGATCATCCCCGCGAGCGCGGGGAGCACCATTCGGCGCATATGGTCCTCATGGTTCGGTCCGGATCATCCCCGCGAGCGCGGGGAGCACGAAGACCTCGACTCCGGTGCGCACGGATTTCCGGGATCATCCCCGCGAGCGCGGGGAGCACGCGTCAGGTCAGTCGGCGAAGGAAATCGCGGACGGATCATCCCCGCGAGCGCGGGGAGCACGACGGCTGGCAGCTCGTCCGGCGCGAAGATGTCGGATCATCCCCGCGAGCGCGGGGAGCACTTGATTCGAGGCTGTGTTCGATCCTCTCGAGCCGGATCATCCCCGCGAGCGCGGGGAGCACACTGTCAGCGGGAAGGCTGGTCGAACCGTGACCGGATCATCCCCGCGAGCGCGGGGAGCACTCGGGCTGGCACGGGTCCGGCGGGGTGTTCTCGGGATCATCCCCGCGAGCGCGGGGAGCACCACATCGGTGGGCGCGGGTAGCTGTCATGGGTGGGATCATCCCCGCGAGCGCGGGGAGCACTTGAGGGTGGTGTCCAGGTCGAGAGTCCACCCCGGATCATCCCCGCGAGCGCGGGGAGCACGTCGGGGGTGTACTTCTCACTCATGGTCGTGCCGGATCATCCCCGCGAGCGCGGGGAGCACGGGGCTGTAAACGTAACGGGCAGCTTGTCGACCGGATCATCCCCGCGAGCGCGGGGAGCACGCGGTGAGCTTCTTCGCCGCCTGCTGATACGACGGATCATCCCCGCGAGCGCGGGGAGCACGGTACTGCCGTGTTCGACCGCACTGACGGCCTGGGATCATCCCCGCGAGCGCGGGGAGCACTCCTCCTCCATGAATCGATTGTTGTAGTCGTTCGGATCATCCCCGCGAGCGCGGGGAGCACATCATCGCGGCCATGCCGCTGAACTCATGCTGCGGATCATCCCCGCGAGCGCGGGGAGCACCTCGCCCTCGCATACGAGCAGCAGACGGCGAACGGATCATCCCCGCGAGCGCGGGGAGCACAGGTCACCGGACCTGTTGTTCACGTCGCCGATGGGATCATCCCCGCGAGCGCGGGGAGCACACGACGGCGGCATCGAACTCGTGCTGTCCGGCCGGATCATCCCCGCGAGCGCGGGGAGCACCTCGACCAGGCGGGTGTGTCGGCTGGTTCTGACGGATCATCCCCGCGAGCGCGGGGAGCACATCGTCACGTCCCCGGTTGGCCTGGTCCCGGTGGGATCATCCCCGCGAGCGCGGGGAGCACATGTCGCTTGGGCGCGACTGTGCTTGGCACGAAGGATCATCCCCGCGAGCGCGGGGAGCACTTCATCAAGATAATCAGCGATACCAGGGTAGTCGGATCATCCCCGCGAGCGCGGGGAGCACGGATTATTGCTGAATACCTTGATGCCGATGGGGGGATCATCCCCGCGAGCGCGGGGAGCACCCGTCGTCCGTGGCTGTGATGGTGTCGGGAATGGGATCATCCCCGCGAGCGCGGGGAGCACGCTGAGTTGGGGATGTCGACGAACGTCCAGTACGGATCATCCCCGCGAGCGCGGGGAGCACGCCGCAACCACGCGTTCACGTAGTCATCGGAGGGGATCATCCCCGCGAGCGCGGGGAGCACTGCATTCCCCCTTGGGTGGGGACGTAGGTGCGGGGATCATCCCCGCGAGCGCGGGGAGCACCTCATCGCGATGGTGGAGGCAGTGCTGGGGGTGGGATCATCCCCGCGAGCGCGGGGAGCACGTCGACCTCAGCGTCGACCTGGACGCCCACCGGGGATCATCCCCGCGAGCGCGGGGAGCACGTCGTCGCGAGCAACGAGATTGCCTGCATGGCCGGATCATCCCCGCGAGCGCGGGGAGCACGGCGGCGGGTGCGTGGGGCGGTTCTCGCACCTCGGATCATCCCCGCGAGCGCGGGGAGCACTTCAAAGACCCCCAGCCGATCAAGCTGGGGATCGGATCATCCCCGCGAGCGCGGGGAGCACCCCCGGGATCTTGACGTTGAGGACACTGAGCTGGGATCATCCCCGCGAGCGCGGGGAGCACACTTGCTGATCTGCAATAATCTTACCCGTGTCGAGCTACTTCCATGAGTTTTGAACGGGCCCGACATTGCAATGCCATCAGCGATTTCGGCTGCGCCTGTGCCTCGTTCCGTTCACATCATGGTCGACGAAATCAGACCTACGACTGCCGTCCGCCCTGTGCTTGACGCGCCAATGATGGTCAGAGAGTTCGACGACGTTTCGCGGAGAGTAGACTGCGTGGCGGACTCGGCGTAGCGCGAATCGCTTTCCCGGCATGTTGACGCCGGGATGACCCGAGTTAGAAGTTGGCTGTGGCCGACAGTCGACCTTTTTCCCCGCCTCAGCGGGGATGAACGCGGCGCCTCAACACCTGACATCGAGCGTTGAGGCGCCGCATGCGTCAGCGAGGAGAGCTCCAAACCAGCCGCCTCAGGACCCCCGTTTGATCCACTCCTCGAGGCTCGGCTTCTCCGCCTCGATCGACGTCGCGTCGCCGTGGCCGGTGAGGACGACCGTCGGGTCGGGCAGGGTGAACAGGCGGTCCCTGATCGACTCGATGATCGTCTCGAAACTTGAATGCGAGCGGCCCGTCGCCCCGGGTCCACCGTTGAAGAGGGTGTCCCCGGAGAAGAGCACCGGACCGACGGCTGCTCCCGCTCCCGCCGAGGCGGGCACCGGCATCCCGGTCTCGATGAAGAAGCTCGTCGACCCGGGGGAGTGGCCCGGGGTGTGCAGGGCGCGGATCGTCACCCCGCCGACGCTCCACGTGTCCCCGTCGGCGATCTGGCCTTCGGGCCGGTAGTCGTCGTAGGTCATGTCCCAGAGCACGTAGTCATCGGGGTTGAGATACACCGTCGGGTTGCCCACGCGCTGCGCGAACTCACGGACGACACCCACATGATCGTCGTGACCGTGGGTGAGGAGAACGGCCTTGACCTCTCTCGCACCGACCGCCTCGGCGATGGCATCGACATCATGGGCCGGATCGATGACGATGACCTCCGAGTCATCCCCGACGATCCACACATTGTTGTCGACATCCCAGGTCCCGCCGTCGAGCGAGAACGTCCCGGAGGTCACGACATGCTCGATCGCGGTCACGGGAACACCACCACCGACCGCAGAACCTCGCCCCTGCCCATCTTCGCGAATGCCTCCTCGACGTCGCCGATGCCGATGCGCTCGGTGACGAACTTCTCCAACGGCAGGCGCCCCTGCTCGTAGAGGTCGACGAGCATCGGGAAGTCCCGTTCGGGCAGGCAGTCGCCGTACCACGACGACTTGAGCCTCCCACCGCGACCGAAGACGTCGAGCAGCGGCACGCTCAGCTCCATCTCCGGAGTCGGCACACCGACGAGGACGACGGTGCCGGCGAGATCACGGCCGTAGAACGCCTGCCGCCACGTCTCGGGCCGACCCACCGCGTCGATGACGACATCGGCGCCGAACCCGTTCGTGCGCTCCTGGATCGCGGCGACGACCTCGTCCTCGCTCATGCCCCGCGTGTTCACCGTCTCGGTCGCCCCGAGGTCCTTCGCCCACGCAAGCTTCCGGTCGTCGATGTCGAGGGCGATGATCGTCCCAGCACCTGCCAGACGCGACCCGGCGATCGCGGCGCAGCCGACACCGCCGCAGCCGATGACCGCCACGGACTTCCCGCGGGTGACCTCACCGGTGTTGATGGCCGCACCGATGCCGGCCATGATGCCGCACCCGAGCAGCCCGACGACCGCCGGATCCGACTCGTCGACCTTCGTGCACTGTCCGGCAGCGACGAGCGTCTTCTCCGCGAACGACCCGATGCCGAGCGCCGGAGTGAGCTCCGTGCCGTCGGTGAGCGTCATCTTCTGCTCGGCATTGTGCGTATTGAAGCAGTACCACGGCTCACCGCGCTTGCACGCCCGACATTCGCCGCACACCGCACGCCAGTTGAGGATGACGAAATCGCCGACCTTCACGTTCGTCACCCCCTCGCCCACCTCGGCGACGACACCGGCCGACTCATGGCCCAAGAGGAACGGGAAGTCATCCGAGATCCCGCCCTCACGGTAGTGGAAGTCCGTGTGGCAGACCCCGCACGACTGGACGTCGACGACGACCTCGCCGGGACCGGGGTCGGGAATGACGATGTCGGTGAGCTCGACGGGGGCACCCTTGCTCCGTGCGATGACGCCCTTGACGGTCTGTGGCATTGCGCCTCCTAGGGGAGATCGGCGGCGACGACAGCGACGCTGCGACACGTGCCGATGGACTGTTCGTACGCTTCCCACCCTAACCACGCATCCCCACCCGCGACCAGCACGTCCGGATGGCGTGCGGCCGGTGCCGAATCGCCGAGGTGGGGGAGGGTTCGCGACGGGTGCGGACCGGGGTGGGGATGGGTTGTCGTCCGTCGCCGAGGCGGCACCGGGCGTCGCGCGACCGCTGAGTCGTCCGCGGACAGCGAAGCGGGGCGCCTCCCGAAGGAGACGCCCCGCCTGAACGCTGTCAAGAAGTCCCGGTGCGCAGGACATGTGCACCGCGCTCGGACTTCTTCCTCGCGGTCACTGTGGGTCGAGGACCACTGGTGCGACGACCACTGGTGCGACGACCACAGGTGCGACGACCACTGCCGCGAGGATCAGGAGATCACTCCTGATCCGGGTGCTTGCGCAGATGCACGATCGCGGCTGCCAGACCGCCCCAGACCGTGACCATGGCGATGATCATCATGACGATGGCTGAAGTTCCCATCAGTTCCCTCCCTGCGTGGTCTCGTCCGCTGCGTGGCGCCCGGTGGGACGCTTGATCTCTTCGGCAACGGAATCGGCGATCGCCTCGTCGGCCGCCTCAAGTGTGCGCCTGGGCCACTTGATGAGCGAGAGGACGATCGAGATGACGATGAGCAGACCGATCATGCCCCAGCCGAAGACGCCGATGAGCGTCGCCGGGTACTCGCCGTAGCCCTCGTTCGCATACGTGATGATCTGGACGATGAGCATGTAGAGGAGCACCAGAGTGGTGACTCCGCCGAGGATGATCATCCAGAACCAGCCCACCTTGAAGCTCGAGATCGCGTTGAGATGATCCCGGAGCACCGGCAGCTGACGGGCGAACCAGCCGACGACGATGAGGCCGACGACGGCGGCACCGACGATGCCGATGTTGTTCGCGAAGGCATCCATCGTGTCGAGCACATAGAGCGCGGTGACCGTCGACATGAGCAGGATCGAGACGATCGCCATGACACCGCCGACGAGGAGGACCGAGGCCTTGTTCCCGACCCCGAACTTCTCACGCAGCGCCTGGATGGGCACCTGAACGATCGAGATGAGCGAGGTCAGACCCGCGAAGACGAGGCACGCGAAGAACGCGAACCCGAAGAGCCCGCCGCCGGGCATCTCGGAGATCAGCGTCGGGAAGGCGACGAAGGCCAGGCCGATGCCGCTGGTCGCGACGTCGGAGACCTGCGCGCCCTGCGCCGCGGCCATGAAGCCGAGTGCCGCGAAGACGCCGATGCCGGCGAGGATCTCGAAACCGGAGTTCGAGAACGCGACGACGAGACCCGAACCGGTGAGGTTCGTCTTCCGCTTGAGGTACGACGCGTAGGTGATCATGATGCCGAACGCGATCGAGAGCGAGAAGAAGATCTGGCCGTAGGCCGCGATCCACACCGCCGGGTTCGCCAGTGCTGAGAAGTCCGGTGTGAAGAGGGCGTTGAGGCCCTCGGCCGCACCGGGCAGGAACAGCGCCCGGATGACGAGGGCGAGGAAGAGGACGATGAGCAGCGGGATGAAGATCTTCGAGAAGCGCGCGATGCCGTCCTGGACGCCGAGGAGGAGCACCGCGAGAGTGATCACCCAGACGGCGATGACGAGCAGGAGGATGGTCGGCACGAACTCCATGGAGACCCCGGGGTCGCCCATCTTGAGGAAGCTGCCGAAGAAGTACGTCTCCGCATCGTCTCCCCACGCCTGGTTGAGCGAGAAGAACATGTATGCGCCGGCCCAGCCGATGATCGCCGCATAGTAGATGGCGATGACGACGGCGACACCCGTCTGGAACCAGCCGATGGGCTCAGCGACCTTCGTCGCCATGCGGAAGGCCAGCGGAGCCGAACCCCGCGAACGGTGACCCATCGCGTAGTCGAAGAAGAGCAGCGGGATACCCGCGGTCAGCAGTGCGACGAGGTAGGGGATGATGAAGGCGCCGCCGCCGTTCTCATACGTGACATACGGGAAGCGCCAGATGTTGCCGAGGCCGACAGCCGAACCGATGGCCGCGAAGATGAACGCGCCGCGGGTGGCGAAGACCTCCCTCTGGGGTGTGGATGTTGACATGATGACCTTTCGTTTCACGCCGCACATGGGCGTCGGTGCCACATGGATGCGGATGATTGCCCACCAGCTTACTGGGAGTTGTTTGGGAACAGTGCTCCGCATCACGTGTCGTGGGTCACAATTCGGCACCGATTCGATCATCGTCATACGGACCCGGGATCGGGCACCTGACCAGGACCACCTCGGCGGGGATGGCCGGTAGACTTGGGCGGGTGACTATTGCTCTGTACAACACCGCCTCCCGGACCACCGAAGACCTCCGACCCGTCGTCGACGGCCACGTCGGGATCTATGTCTGCGGCGCCACCGTGCAGGGTCAGCCGCACATCGGGCACCTGCGCTCGGCTTCGGTCTTCGATGTGCTGCGCCGCTGGCTGCTCTACCGCGGCTACTCCGTCACCCTCATCCGCAACGTCACCGACATCGACGACAAGATCCTCTCGAAGTCCGTCGAGGAGGGTCGTTCGTGGTTCGAACACGCGTTCCTCTACGAACGCGCCTTCACCGCGGCCTACGACGCACTCGCCGTGCTCCCGCCGAGCTACGAACCGCGCGCGACCGGCCACATCACGGAGATGCACGAACTCATCGAGCGTCTCATCGATGCCGGTCACGCCTACCCTGCCCTCGACGGCAGCGGTGACGTGTACTTCTCGACGACCTCGTGGCCGGACTACGGGGAGCTGACGAACCAGCGCCTCGACGACATGGAGCCGGCCGAGGACTCGGACATGCGGGGGAAGAAGGACCCCAGGGACTTCGCGCTGTGGAAGGCCCACAAGCCCGGCGAACCGGAGAGCGCCTCGTGGCCGTCCCCGTGGGGACGCGGCCGACCGGGCTGGCACATCGAATGCTCGGCGATGTCGACGAAGTACCTGGGCCCGCACTTCGACATCCACGGCGGCGGCCTCGACCTGCGCTTCCCGCACCACGAGAACGAACTCGCGCAGTCGCGTGCGGCCGGTGACGCGTTCACGAACATCTGGATGCACTCGGGTCTGCTCAACGTCGGCGGCGACAAGATGTCGAAGTCGCTCGGCAACTCGATCTTCGCCTCCGACCTGTTCGCGCAGTTCAGCCCCATCGCCGTCCGCTACTTCCTCACGAGCGCTGGCTACCGTTCGGTGCTCGAGTACTCGCCCGAGGCGATGGAGCGCCAGACCGCGTCACTCGAGCGTCTCTCGAACTTCCTCGACCGTGCCCGACAGGCGCTCGGCGAGGACGCCCCGGCCCTGCCGAACGTCGAATCCGCCTACGCCGACCGCAGCGTCGACGTGCCCGTCGAGTTCGCGGCGGCCCTCGACGACGACCTCGGTGTGCCCCGTGCCCTCTCCGTCGTCTTCGCCCGCGTCACCGAGGGCGCGAAGCTCCTCGACTCCGGTGCGGACAAGCCGGGCCTGGCCCGGATCGTCGCCGAGGTGGAGCTCATGCTCGACATCCTCGGCGTCAATCCCAGCGCCGAGGTGTGGGGCAGCGGCGAGGACGACGCACCTGCCGCGGCCGCCCTCGACGCCCTCGTCGGGGACCTTGCGCGCAAGCGGATCACGGCGAAGGCGGAGAAGGACTACGCGACCGCAGATGCGATCCGCGACGAACTCGCCGCCGCCGGCATCGCGATCGAGGACACCGCCGACAGCTACCGCTACCATCTCAAGAACAGCTGACCCTGCCCGACGCATCGGGACACTGACGGCAGCACCGACGAACCAAGAGGACTGACATGGCATCGAATCCACGCTCCGGCGGGTCGAAGAAGAAGGGCCCGCCCAAGGGGTCGGGCGGCAAGAACCGCCGCGGGCTCCAGGGCAAGGGACCGACGCCCAAGGCCGAGGACCGCGTCTACCACAAGGCGCACAAGGCCGCGCAGGCGAAGAGGGCCGCGAACGCCTCGGCGCAGGCGAAGCGGAAGAAGAAGGAGCTCGGCCCGAACATGGTCGCCGGGCGCAACTCCGTGCTCGAAGCGCTGCGCGAAGAGGTGCCGGCGACCGCACTCTACGTGGCCAGCCGCATCGACTCCGACGACCGGGTCAAGGAGGCCATCGCGCTGGCCGCCGGTCGCGGCATCGCGATGCTCGAGGCCAGCCGCTCGGACCTCGACCGGCTCACCGACGATGCGATCCACCAGGGCATCGCCCTGCAGATCCCACCGTACGAGTACGCCGACCCGCGCGACCTCCTCGAGTTCGCGGCCGAACGGGCCGAGACCCCGCTCATCGTCGCCCTCGACGGGGTGACCGACCCGCGCAACCTCGGCGCCATCGTCCGTTCGGTCGCGGCCTTCGGCGGACACGGGGTGATCATCCCCGAACGTCGTGCCGCGTCGATGACGGCTGCGGCCTGGAAGACCTCGGCCGGTGCCGCCTCGCGGATCAAGGTCGCCCAGGTCGTCAACCTCGCCCGCGCGATCGACGAGCTGAAGAAGCAGGGCGTCTTCGTCGTCGGCCTCGACATGGACGGCGACGTCGACCTGCCGGAGCTGAGCTTCACCACTGACCCGCTGTGCATCGTCGTCGGCTCCGAGGGCAAGGGACTCTCCCGCCTCATCGCCGACAAGTGCGACCAGATCGTCTCGATCCCGATCGCCGCCACCACCGAGTCGCTCAACGCCGGCATCGCCGCGGCCGTGAGCCTCTACGAGGTCGCCCGCGCCCGCCGCGGGTGATCCATCCCAGCAACCCAGAGGGCGCTGAGCCACCCTGCGCAGGGTGGCTCAGCGCCCTCTGGGTTGCTGGAAGTGAATGTCGGCGGCGCTGACTCGCCGGCCGGCCCGGCGGCAACAGGGTCGCCGCCGGCCAGCAGTGCGCTCAGGCGGCAGTGCGCTCAGGCGCTGAGGCTCGTGCGGTAGTCAGCGTCGCTCATCGTGCCCACGCGTGAGTGGCGACGACTGTAGGCGAAGTAGATGAGGACGCCGACGAGCATCCAGATCCCGAAGACCGCCCAGGTGATCCCGCTGAGGTTGAGCATGAGGAACGCACACGCCAGTGCGCCGAGGATGGGGATCGTGTACCCGAGCGGCGCCTTGAAGGAGCGCTCGAGCTCCGGCTTCGTCACGCGCAGGTAGATGACGGCGACGTTGACGAGGCAGAACGCGAAGAGCGTGCCGATGCTCGTCGCGTTCGCGAGCTCGCCGAGCGGGATGAGTGCGGCCGTGATCGCCACGAGGGTCCCGGTGACCAGGGTGCCGATGAGCGGGGTTCCCGTGCGCGGGGAGACGACGCCGAAGAAGCGCGGCACCATGCCGTCACGCGACATGGTGAGCAGGATGCGCGACTGGCCGTAGAGGACCGTGATGACCACGGAGAAGATCGCGAGCACCGAGGAGGCCGCGAAGAGGAAGACCGCGAAGTTCGACTGCGTGATCTCGTGGACGATCTGGACGAGCGGCGCCGTGGTCGTCTCGAGGCCGAACCACTCCCAGTTCTTGGCCCCGACTGCGGTGACCGCGACGAGGACGTACATCGAGGTGACGATGACCATCGAGAGGATGATCGCCCGCGGCAGATCCCGCTTGGGGTTCTTCGCCTCCTCGCCTGCCGTCGAGGCGGCGTCGAAGCCGATGTAGGAGAAGAAGACGATCGAGGCGGCCGCCGTGACACCGGCGGCGCCCATCGGCAGGAGCGGTTCGAAGTTGCCGGCCTTGAACGCCGTGAACGCGACGATCGAGAAGAAGACGAGGATGCCGATCTTGACGAAGACGATGACCGTGTTGACGACACCGGACTCCTTCGCCCCCCGCATGAGGAGGATCGTCGCGAGCGCCACGACGATGAGCGCCGAGAGGTTGATGACCCCGCCGGGCTGGTCGGGACCCGAGGCCAGCGCGGGAGGCAGTTCGACGCCGAAGATCCGCAGGGTCTCGTTGACGTAGTCGGCGGCACCGACGGCCACTGCGGCCACGGAGACCGCGTATTCGAGGACGAGGCACCAGCCGCAGACCCAGGCCACGCCCTCACCGAGGGTCGCATACGTGTACGAGTAGCTCGAACCGGACACCGGCACCATGCCCGCCATCTCCGCATAGCTGACCGCCGAGAGCAGGGCGGTGATGCCGGCGAGGATGAACGCGATCCACACGCCGGGTCCCGCGATCGGCACGGCCTCGCCGAGGATGACGAGGATTCCCGTGCCGAGGGTGGCGCCGACGCTGATCATGGTGAGCTGGAAGATGCCGAAGGTGCGCCGCAGCTCCTGCGAATTCGCGTCCTCGGTGTCCTTGATCATGCTGGTGATCGACTTGCGGCGTCCGAGCTGACGGACGATTCCTGGGCGCTGCCCCGACGGTGGTGCAGGCGTAGTCTGCGGAGAACTCATTGAGCCATTGTCACATGGTCCCGGGAGACCTCCGTCACGCAGGTCCCCTCTGCCCCGCCCGGCTCATGGGCGCACGCGTCGAACCTCCAGGCCAGACCCTCACACCTCGGGTGTGAACCGTCCGTCGTGGGCCATCCAGCCGCCGTCGACGAGCAGGGAGCTGCCCGTGACGTACGCCGAGGCGGGGGAGGCGAGGAAGAGCACCGGACCGGCGATCTCGTGGAGTCGACCCCACCGGCCGAGCGCCGTCTTGTCCGCATACGCGTCCCACCACCGCTCATCGGCCTTGATCTGCTGGGTCAGCGGTGTGTCGAAGGGACCGGGGAGGATCGCGTTGACCCGCACCCCGTCCGGTCCGAGTTCGCTCGCGAGGGTCTTCGTCAGCTGGACGACCCCGGCTTTCGCCGCCGCGTAGAGACCCTGCCCGGGTTCGACGGTGATCGCGCGGAAGGACGCGAAGGTGACGATCGAGCCGCGACCGCGTTCGGCCATCGCCGCACCGAATCCGCGCATGAGCCGGTACGTGCCCTTGAGGTTGATGTCGATGACCCGGTCGAACTCGTCGTCGGTCGTCGTGGTCAGGCGTTTGCGCACGTTGGCCCCGGGGGTGACGACGAGGATCTCGGCGCCGGGGTGGGCGGCGACGAGGGCGCTGACCGAGTCCGTGTCCGTGATGTCGAGGACGGCCGCCTCCGCCGGCTCCGCGCGTTCGTGCCGACCGTGGGCGCCATCGTTCGCCGAGGTGGTCCCGACGTCCGAGCCTCCTGCCCGGGCGGCGATGAGGCGGACGGTCTCCTCGGCGCCGGCGGCGTTGAGGTCGGCGGCGACGACGTGGGCCCCGGCGTCGGCGAGGCCGAGCGCGCTCGCCTGCCCGAGTCCCGATCCGGCCCCGACGACGACCGCGGTCCGCCCGGAGAGGTCGAAGAGGCCGGGGATCGAGGGATTGTCGGCGTTCGTCGGCATGGGACGTCCTTCCTTCCGGCCGTCATGGCCGGGCGAAACAGGGTGCGCGCTGCATCGTTGCAGATCCGAGCACCGAAATCACGGGTGGTCAGGCCAAGCTATGCCCGCCGAGGCGGCCCGGCCACCCGCGTCCACGTCGTGGAATCCGCGTGCCCGGCCCCCGCCCGGACCCGCCCCCGCAAGCGCGCAGACGCACCCACCCGACGGTCACCTCGGCGGGGGTTGGACGTACCGGGATTCGTCGGGCAGGTTCGCGAGGTCGTCCATGATGAAGTACGCGATCGCCTCCCGCAGCGGAATGTCGCGCTGCCTCGCCTGCGCCATGACGCGACGGTGCTCGGCGAACTCGTAGAAGATCTGCCCCGGTTCGAGCTTGTTCATCAGACTGCCGGGGATCGCGCCGATGAGCGGTTTGTAGACCTCGTCGAGCCAGATCCGCGCGGCCTCCTCCTCGCTCAGCTCCGCCGGCATCTCACCGGACCCGTGGGCCCCGCCGGTGAACCCGGGCGCCGTGCGATACGAGTCGAGGTCGTTGAGCATCGCCCTGGCCTGGTTCTCGTTCGCCCCGATCCCGGTCAGGCGCAGCAGCCTGCGCGAATGGTGGTTGGGTTCGACGACCTTCGGTTCGACGAGGAGGCTGACCCCGTCGAGGTCGGTCGTGACCGTGAGTTCGCCGAGGTCGAAGCCGAGGTCGTTGAGGCGGCGGATCCGCTCGTCGATGCGCCAGCGTTCGTTGACGGAGAACTCCTCGACCCGGGTGAGCTCGGCCCACAGGCCGTTGTAGGCCTCGAAGAGCCGGTCGCCGGCGGCGAGCGGGTCGACGGAGGACTCGACGAGACCGGCGGCCTGAAGGTCGAGGAAGTCCCCGGCGATGTTCGTCCGCGCGATCCGCAGGTCCATCTCCCGCTGCCCGGCGGAGAGCCGGTCGTGCAGCTCCCCGGTCTCGGCATCGACGACATAGGCGGCATAGGCGTCGGCGTCGCGGCGGAAGAGCGTGTTCGACAGGGACACATCACCCCAGTAGAAGCCGACGAGGTGGAGGCGGGCCAGCAGCACCGCGAGCGCATCGACGAGGCGACCGGCCGTGTCCTCGGCCAGCGCCCGGGAGAACAGCGCGCGGTAGGGCAGGGAGAAGTCGAGGTGCGTGGTCACGAGCGCTCCCGGCAGCTCCTCACCGTCGGCATTCCGCCGGCCCGTGATGTACGCGCGGGGTTCGACGCTGGGCACATCGAGGTTCTCGAGCACGCCGAGGATGTCGAACTCCCGCAGGGCCTGCCGGTCCTCGGTCTCCTTGATCGCGAGCAGTTCGTCGCCGTTCTCGATGAACCGGACGATGTGGCGGGATATGCCGCGGGGGAGTCCGCCCATGAGGTCGGTCGGCCAGTCCGCGAGCGGCAGCTCCCACGGCAGCTGCGCCAACATCGCATGATCGGCGGGGTCGACGGTGTGGATCGTGGGGCCCGAGGCGGTGGTCTCGGCCCCTGCGGAGGCCGGCACGGCTCAGACGTCCGGGTCGGCGATCGAGGCGACGAGCGCCTCGGCGACCTCCGGCTCCTCGACCCCGATGAGTCGGCCGTGGTCGAGGAAGGCGATGCGGTCGGCGAGGACCTTCGCATCGGCGAGGTTCGCGGTCGCGTACAGGGTGGTCAGGCCGAAGTCCTGCTGGAGGTCCTTGATGAGGCGGACGGTGTCGGCCTGGTGCTCGGGGACGAGGTTGACGATGGGTTCGTCCATGATGAGGACCTTGGGCTGGCGCACGATCGCCCGGGCCAGGGCGATGGTCTGCCGCTGCAAGGGGGAGAGGTCGCCGGGGACTGCGTCGAGGATCGCGCTCAGTCCGATCTTCTCGGCCACGGATTCGACCCGGGCGGCGATCTCCTCGGCGGGCAGGCCGTCGATGCGCAGGGCGAATCCGAGGTTGTCGCGCACGCTCATGTGCGGGTAGAGGGCGTAGGACTCGAGTGCCAGGGTGACGTCGCGGTCGTTGACGGCGGCGTGCGTGACGTCGAGTCCGTCGATGAGGATCGACCCGGTCTTCGGGGCCTCGAGTCCGTGGAGCATGCGCAGGATCGTCGACTTGCCCGACCCGGAGGGGCCGTAGAGGACGAGGAACTCGCCGTCGTCGATGAAGAGGTTGAACGGATGGACCGAGGGGGACACCGTGTTCTCGTACGCGTGGCTGAGGCCATTCAACGACACTGTTGACATGTCAGCTCCTTCTCCGTCGGCTGTGAGCAGCTGGTCGTCGGTGACCTGCGCGGATGCTCAGACTCCTTCATCCTATGCGGTTCCCGGCGGCCGGAGATAGGGAGTTTTACACAGCGTAGAGTGATTCTCAGCACTGTGACAGGGCGGTCGGGCCACTGTGACAGCGCGGTCCGTTCGAGCTGAGTGACGGCTGTGCAGGATCCCCGCCGAGGCGGACGACCGACCCCGACTCCCGTACCCTCACGCGGTGGCCGGGTGAGCCCCGCCCGCCCGGCCCGAGAGCGGGACGGGCAGTCGAAAGTAGACTCGGGGACATGAGGGTCACGCTGGAGGAGGTCGCCGCCCGGGCAGGCGTGTCCCTGGCGACCGTCTCACGGGTCATCGGCCGCCGCGGAGCCGTCGCCGAGACGACCCGCCTCGCCGTGCTCGACGCGATCGACGAACTCGGCTACTCCCGGTCGACCCTGCTGCCCGAAGCGCCGCGGCGTCTCGTCGCCGTCAGCGCCCCCGGCAACCCGGAGTACTGGCAGACCCAGGTGTGCACCCGCGTGGCGACGGCCCTGCAGGATCACGGACTGCTCATCACCCGCCCGCCCGTCGAGACGGATGCGGCCCCGCTGGACATCGCGATCGAGGCCGGTGCCGTCGCGCTCGTCACCCCGACCCTGACCGCGCTCGACACCGCGATCCCGTGCATCCGCGTCGACGAGCAGTCGGCGAGCCGCACCGACGGCGGCACCGGGGACCTCATCGCCGCCCGCCTCGACCTCGGCGGGGGGATGACGACGGCCTTCGAGCATCTCCGTGCGATCGGCCACCGCCGCATCGGGCTGATCTGCAACGACACCGGGGAGCTCGCCACGCAGCTGATCCAGCGGTTCCTCGCCGAACATCCGGCACGCTCCTACGGACTGCCGCTCGAGGACTGGATCGCGCCGGTGCCGAAGTCGTTCTCCGGCGGTTCGCGTGCCGTCCTCGAACTCAAGGACGCGACGTGCACGGCCGTCATCGTCCAATCCGCCCTCCAACTCCACGGAGCACTCCACGGCCTGCGCAACCGGCACCTCCAGGTGCCGCGCGACATGTCGCTCGTCGGCTTCGGGGACTCCCCGACGATGCGGTTCACCGGGCCGCCCGCGACGGTGCTCGGCATCGACGTCGACGGTCTCTCGCAGGCGCTCATCGACGCGACCCTCGCCACGCTGAAGATCACCCCGACCGGGCTGCCGTCCGTGCCCCCGGTCTTCCGGCCCCGCCTCTACGCACGGGGTTCGACCGCGGCGGCGAGGCAGTGATGGACGCCGAATCGAAGCAGGTGCGCCTGGCCGACATCGCGAAGCTCGCGGGGGTCTCGACGGCCACGGCCTCGCGGGCCCTGCGGGACCCGGATGCGGTCTCGGCCGCCTCGGCGTCGAAGGTGCGCCAGGCGCTGTCCGTCCTCGGCGTCGAGACCCCGCGCGCGGAGGAGGGGGCCGTTCCCCTCATCGCTCTCGTCCGGCCCTCGGCGCCGGCGGGCAACGTCGACCCGTACACGCACCTGTTCGAGATCCTCACGACCCGGATGTTCGCCCAGGGCATCGCCGTCGTCCACGTCGAGGCCGAACTCGAACGCACCGAGGCGCTCGCCGACTCCCTCCTCGGCCCGGCCGGAAGCCCGGCGACGGGTCTGCGGGTGAGCGGGGCGATCGTCCTCGGCGGCGGGGCGGCGGGAGCGCTCGCGGGCAGACTGTCCGAGCGCGGCCTCCCGCTCATCCGGGTCTCGAACGCCCGCCACGACGACGGCATCTCCCGCATCGTCCTCGACGCGTCCGACGGCATCGCCACCGCCGTCCAGCATCTCGTCCACTTGGGTCATCGCCGCATCGGCCTCGCCGTCCTCCGCGACACCGCCGCGGCCGCGCGCATCGCCGGCTTCCGGAAGTCGATGGCCAGTGTCCTCCACATTCCCGCGACCCGCGATCAGGCGCCCGTCGTCGAGGCCGCCGGCGGCCCGATGGCAGGGGTGGCCGCAGCCGAGGAGCTGCTCGGGCTCGGCTGCACGGCCGTCATCGCGTGCGCGCCCTCGCTGTCCTTCGGCATCCTCGAAGCGGCGGCGCGCGCTCGCCTCGACGTGCCCCGGGACCTCTCGCTGCTCACCGTCGGTGATATGCCCGATGCCGATGTCATCGCCCCGCCCCTGTCCCAGGTCAGCTACGACTGGGAGACGATCGCGGCGTCCGCGCTCGACGAGGTGGAGGCGATGATCGCGTCCCCCGCACCGGCGCCCCGCGTCGACTACTCGGTCACTCCCGATCTCGTCCTGCGGGCGAGTGCGGTGCCCCCGCAGCGCCGGTAGGTGCAACGGCGGCGCGGGCTCGGGCGGTGTGTGGCCTCAGGCTCAGGCGCCGGTGAACGCGGCCCTCTCCTCGGCGAGGCGGGTGAGGAGGACTGCGACGGCCTCGGGGTCGGCGATGCGCAGCTCGGCCTGCGTGGGCGCCGAGCCGACCTTGATCCCCACCCCGGTGAGTTCGGGGCTCAGCTGCGCGAGTTCGGCGAACGCGTCCTCGTCGGTGATGTCGTCGCCCAGGTAGAGCGCCGCGCTCGGGTCGACCGCGGTGACGAGCGCCCGCATCCCCGTGCCCTTCGTCGCCTGGCTCACGGCGAGTTCGGTGATGTCGTGGCCTTCGATGACGCGGATGCCGCCGTGTTCGGCCTGGACGGAGACGACGTGCTCACGCAGCGAGGCGGCGAGCCCCGGTGCCATGCCCCGGGTGTGCACGGTGCGCGAGTAGGGCTTGTACTCGATGCGCAGGTCGAAGCCGTCGCGTTCGCTCAGCCGGCTGAGTTCGCCGAGGTGGTCGTCGATCGCTGAGAGCAGCGCATCCTCGTCGTTCGTCAGGGCGTTCGGGGCCGGGGCATCGGTGCCGGCGTCGGAGGTGTCCGCGTCGGCCGCGTCCTCGCCGCCGCTGTCGGCGTCGGAAGCCGTGGAGTCGGCTGCCGGGCCGAGGTCGATCTCCGCACCGTGGGAGCCGACGATCATCGCCGACTCGGGAGGGTCGGCGAGCCCCCGCAGGGTCGTGACGTCCCGGCCGGAGACGAGGGCGAGCTGGGTGTCAGGCAGCGCAGCGAGACGGGCGATCGCCTCGGCGGAGGCGGGCACGATGCGACTGGTCGTCGGATCGTCCTGGAGGGGTGCGAGCACCCCGTCGAAGTCGAGGGCGACGAGGAGGACGTCCGCCTCGGCGAGGGGGCGCAGGTCGATCTCGGCCGGATCGCTGAGGGCGGGGGTGAGGGAATCGGAAACGGCAGGCGGCATCGAGGTCGACTCCGAGGTCACGGCGGCTCCTAGGTCGCTGAACGGGTTTCGGGAACGGTCTGCTGAGTCTGCGCGGGCTGGGCGGCGGGTCGACCGGGGGTCGCGGGCGGGTCGGGGACGACCGCCTCGGGGGAGTCGCGGATCGCATCGAGTTCGCTGAGGAACCGCTTCGACCATGCGCTCACGGTGTCCGTGCGCACCTTCTTGCGCATCTGCCGCATCCTGCGGGCGCGGGTCTTCGGGTCCATCTGGACGGCCTCGAGGATCCCGGCCTTGAGGTTGCCGATGTCGTGGGGGTTGACCAGGACTGCGCCGGCGAGCTGTTCGGCGGCCCCGGCGAACTCGGAGAGCACGAGCGCCCCGTCGTCGTGGAGTCGGCACGCGACGTACTCCTTGGCCACGAGATTCATCCCGTCGCGCAGGGCGGTGACGAGCATGACGTCGGCGGCGATGAAGAACGCGGTCATCTCATCACGCGGGTACGAGTGGTGGAGGTAGTGGACGGCGATCGACCCGATGTCGGCCTGTTCGCCGTTGATCCGACCGACCGCGAGCTCGACGTCGTGGCGGATGATCTTGTACTGCTCGAGCCGCTCCCGCGAGGGCGTGGCGATCTGGATGAGGACGATGTCCTCGACGTTGAGCCTGCCTTCGGCCAGCAGCTCGCCGAAGGCCTTGAGACGGTGGCGGATGCCCTTCGTGTAATCCATCCGGTCGACGCCGAGCATGATGACCTTCGGGTTGCCGACCTCCTCCCGGATCTGCGCGGCGCGTTCGATGATCGCCGGATCCGCCGCGAGCTCCTCGAGGTAGGGGGTGTCGATGGAGATGGGGAACGCCTCGGCGCGCACCGAATGGCCCGGGAGGTCGCCGCTCTCCGGAACCGTGACCGTCGAGCCCTTCGTCTGGTAGCCCAGGCGCCCGCGCACGGCCCGCCGGAAGTTCGCGGCATCGGCGGGACGCTGGAAGCCGATGAGGTCGGCGCCGAGGAGGCCGCGGAGGATCTCGTCACGCCACGGCAGCTGGGCGAAGAGCTCGAACGGCGGGAACGGGATGTGGTTGAAGAAGCCGATCCTCAGGTCCGGGCGCATCCGGCGCAGCAGCTGCGGGACGAGCTGGAGCTGGTAGTCGTGGACCCACACGGTCGCGGACTCGGCGGCCACCTCGGCGACCTTGGCCGCGAAGCGCTCATTGACCCGCACATACGCCTCCCACCATGTCCGGTGGTACTCAGGCGGGGCGATGACGTCGTGGTAGAGAGGCCACAGGGTGGCGTTGGAAAACCCTTCGTAGTACCTGAGGACATCCTCATTTGTCAGGGTCACGGGGATGAGGTGCATACCGTCGATGGTGAAGGGCTCGAAGTCGACGTCGGCGACACCGGTCCAGCCGATCCACGCGCCCTCCTGCGCCTTCATGACAGGGGCGACTGCGGTGACCAAACCTCCAGGTGAGGTGCGCCATTCCTGCTCCGGGTCGGATGCGTCGCGATCGACGGGCAGCCGGTTCGCGACGACGACGAAATCGCTGTCGCCATAGGTTCCCGCAGACTCGGATCCAGCGGCGTCGACGATGCTCATCTGCGCCTCCTCATGTGTCGTGGCTTGGAACGAACTCTACTCGCTCGACTACCCTTGTGACCGTGATGGTTCAGGATCTGGGAGGCTACCGCCTCATCGAGGAGCTCGGCTCGGGCGGCATGGGTGTCGTCTACCTCGGTGTCGACGGCGGCAACAATCCTGTCGCCGTCAAGGTCCTCCATCCGCACATCGCCGGCGACGAGACCGCCCGCAAACGCCTGGCCCGGGAGGTGCGGACGCTGCGTCGCATCCGCCATCCCCGCATCGCCGAGGTGCTCGACGCCGAACTCGACTCCGCGCAGCCCTTCATCATCACCGAGTTCGTCGACGGGCAGACCCTGTCCGATGACGTCCGGGACAACGGTCCCTTCGCCGAGGATGAGCTCGTCCACTTCGGCCATGCCCTTCTCGACGCCCTCGGCGCCGTCCACGATTCCGGTGTCATACACCGTGACCTCAAGCCCGCGAACGTCATGATCATGGACGGCGAGCCGATGGTCATCGACTTCGGCATCGCCCAGGTCGCCGACGAGGTGCGCGTGACCGCCACCGGGCTCGTCATGGGCACCCCCGGGTACCTGTCGCCCGAGATCGCCGACGGCAAGTCGTCCTCGGAGAAGACCGACTGGTGGGGCTGGGCTGCGACGATGGCGTTCGCGGCCACGGGCCGCAACCCCTACGGCGCGGGTCCCCTCGAGGCGGTACTCGGCCGGGTGGCGTTGGGCAAGTACGACCTCTCCGGTGCTCCCGCCGGCTTCGTTCCCCTGCTCAAGGCCTGCCTCGACCCGAAGCCGGAGAGGCGCCCGAGCGGGCAGATGATCCTCGACGCCCTCGTCGACATCGAGTCCGGGCGGATGCCGCAACTCGGTTCGGGCTCGGCCGCCGGCGTCCAGCGCACCGCGGTCATGCCCGCCGTCGACGAGGCGCGGACTGCGTCTCCCGGAAACGGTGACACGGCCGACGGGCGCGGCGCACCCCGCGGCGGATACCCCGGCCACGACCCGCGCGGCGGCATGGGTGCTGCCGGGGTCGCCGGTGCCGTCGGCGGGGTCGCAGCCGGCGGCGCGGCCCTCGGCGGTGCCGCAGCGTCCGCGGCCGGCAGTGCCGGTGCCGGGATGGCAGGGAATGCCGCGGGTGCCCCTCGTGCCTCCGCCGGTCAGGGCTCTCATCTGCCGACCCGTCAGGGTGTCGGCTACGCCCAGGCGAATCCGTATGCGCAGCCGAATCAGTACGCGCAGGCGAATCCGTACCCGTCGGGGCAGACACCTGGTCAGGGGCCGGGACAGGCATCGGGACAGATGCTCGGGCAGGCGCCGGGGCAGATGCTCGGTCCGGGTCAGCCCGGCCAGCAGCCGGGACCCACGACCCACGGCCAGGCTCCGCAGGGACAGCGCTTCGGACCGGCCGGGCAGACGGCCATGCGTCCGACCTCGCTCCACCAGGGACGGCCCATGGCGGGCCAGCCGGGATTCGACCCGGCGATGCGCCAGGCGACCGCAGGACCCGTGCACAACCCGAACGGAGCGATCCGCTCGGCACCCGGCTCACCCATGGCCGGCGCCGACCTCGGCTCGCGCGGCAATGGCCCCGGCGACGCCGCGGCGGGCACCGGTGCGCCGGCGGGCGGTCACCCAGGTTGGCCCGGGCAGTCGGGTGCCCCGCAGGGGACCGCGCCGAATGAGCAGTGGGCACCCCTGACGTACCGGTCGATCCGCACCGGCGGGTGGGTTGTCTTCGCGCTCGTCGTCTTCGCCGTCGTCATCACGCCACTCAGCCCGCTCGTCATCACCGGCTTCGCCTTCGTCTGGTCGGTGCTCGCCCGCACGGCCACCCGGCTCGATCGCACGGTCCAGCGCTACCGCTACGAACGCGGCGACGACGGCGGGGGCACCCTCCGGTCGGTCGCCTCGGCGCCGGCCGCACTCATCGCCTCGGTGCTCACCTCGATCGCGACGTTCCTCCTGCCCGCCGTGGCCGGCATCGCGATGCTCGTGCTCACCCGCCTCGACGTCGCCGACATCGTCCCCGGCGACCTCTCCGAGCAGTGGTCGGTGTGGACGGCGGCCGCGGCCGGGGCCCTCGTGCTCTGGGTGGGACCCGGCGCTGCGAGCCTGCGGTACGGATCGCGGCTCATCGTCACCGGAGCCACCCGCAACGGTCTGGGTCGGCTCATCGCGCTCGGCGTCCTCGCCGTCCTCATCGTGCTCGCGCTCATGGTCATCACCTCGGGGGCGGGCATGAACTGGTGGCCGCTGCCGGTCAGCCCGTTCGAATGGCTGCCTGGCCCCGTCTGAGAACTCACTCAACGTCCGTCCCGGCTGCAGTGGGAGTGCACGGCCGGGTCTCACCGAGGACCGCCTCGGCGGGGGCGATGATCACACGGATGACGCACCGCGGGTGGGCCGATCCCGATGATTGAACCTTGAATTTATCTGGGAGTCGCGTGACATGCGGTTTCGGTACAGTGGGAGCGTCGGGACAGTCATGCGCCCGACGGGTCTGATGTCGGTTCGCGCCGACGGGGACCGCACCCCCAGTCGGACGATCGACAACGTGAGGAACAATGGCGAAAGACAACTCCGCGGAGCAGAAACGGAATCGGGCACGCGAGAACGCCCGCCAGATCGCAGCAGCCCAGGCGAAGAAGGAGAAGACCGCCAAGGTCATCCTCTACTCGGGAATCGGTGTGGTCGTCGTTGCGGTCGCCGTCATCGTCACCCTCCTCGTCGTCCAGTCGGCCAAGCCCGCGACCCCGCCGGCGAACTACGTCGCAGGCGGTGTCAGCCTGGCCAAGGGCGGTGCGGTCGTCCAGCCGATGAACATGCCCAAGGGCGAGGAGTCCTCCCTGCCGACCCCCGCCGAGGCAGGGGTGAAGGAGAACGCCGCCACCGTCACCGTCTTCCTCGACTTCCAGTGCCCGGCCTGCAAGGCCTTCGAGGACACGAACAACACGACGCTCGACAAGCTCGTCGAAGAGGGCACGATCGTCATAGAGTACAAGCCGATCGCGATCCTCGACCGGTTCTCCAACGGCAACGAGTACTCGACCCGGTCGGCCAACCTCGTCTCCTGCGTCGTCGACTCCCAGCCGGAGAAGACCGAGGCGCTCGTCGAGGCGATGTTCGCGCAGCAGCCCGAGGAGGGCACGAGCGGACGCACCGATGCCGAGCTGCTCAAGGTCGCCACGGACGCGGGCATCGACACGTCGAAGCCGCTCAAGTCCGATCCGGAGCAGACGGTCGCGAGCTGTGTCGCCGACCAGACGTTCAAGAAGTACATCACCAACACCACTCAGGAAGCCCTGGACTCGGGTGTCGAAGCGACCCCGTGGGTGCTCATCAACGGCAAGAAGACCGAGCAGACCGGCGACGCCCAGGCGCTGGCGCTCGAGATCCTCAAGGCCACCGGCGAAGTGAAGAACTGAAGTTCTCTACTGAGCTGGGGCTCTGAGTCGAAGCGGAGCGCTTGCTGAGCTGAGGCGCTGAGGGCGTCGGAACGGCCGGTCGGTGCGGGAGGGAACTCCCGCACCGACCGGCCGTTTCGCGTGACGACTTTTGTCGCCCGAGTGCCCGATGCACTACTATCGTGTAGGCATTGAGCGCGGGAGATCCGCGCCCGCGCCTCCTTAGCTCAGTTGGTAGAGCACCGCTCTTGTAAAGCGAAGGTCGTCAGTTCGAGTCTGACAGGGGGCTCCATCGAATCGGGTCCGGCAGGTCACTGTCGGGCCCGATCGTCATCTCCGCCCCGGCAGGCCGATCTGCCTCGCCCACACGAGCACCCACACGGCACCCGCGATCGCGACGAAGCCGGTGAAGAGAACCCCGAACCGCAGCGAGGCGATCGCGATGACGAGGGCGATGACCGAAGGACCCGCGAGCTTGCCGCCGTTGTTGAAGATCGCCCAGATCCCGAGGAACCGCGCCCGCCCGATCCTCGGCGAAAGGTCCGCGCCGATCGTCATGTTCACCCCGGCACCGAGGCCGTTGCCCACCGCCATGATCCCCACCGACACGATCATGCCGACGAGGTTCGGCATCGTCACCATCGCGATGAATCCGGCCCGGAAGATCGTCAGGCAGGCGACGAGCGTGGCGACCCGGCCCAGGTGGTCCTTGATGTAGGCGCCGAGGAACATGAAGACGAGTTCGAGGCCCGCCCCGAAGGCGATGAGCAGAGAGATCTGCGACTCGTGCAGTCCGATCGAGACACCCCACAGCTGGATGACGACCGGCTGAGCCGAGCGCGCCACGGTGAGGGTGACGATGGAGATCCCGACGAGGACGACGGCGTTCCACCGTACGTCGAGACGCGCTCGCCGAGGTGGTTCTGCAGGCGAGTCGGTCCCCGCAGTCGCGGCGTCGGCAGAGGCAGTCTTCGAGCCGGTGGTGGCGCCTGCATCGGGATGCGAGTGCCCGTAGTCCGGGATCCGGGCGATCGGCAGGGCCATGACGAGGATCGCGAGGAGCCCCGCGACACCGGCGAAGACGAAGACCGACCAGATCGGGAAGACGAGCATGAGGCCGGCGCCGATGATCGGCCCGACGAGGTTGCCTACGCGCATGCTCCCGCCGAGTGCCGTCATCGCCTTCGCGAGATGGGCCGAGGGCATCACCTCGGCGACGACGGCCTGCCGGGCAAGATTCCACACGTCGGAGACCGGGGCGAAGAGCATGAGGGCGATCGTGTAGACGAGCAGCGAGCCCGGTGCGTCCCAGAGGAACGCCGCGACGATGCCTGCGACGATGACGATCGCCGAGGCGGTCGATGAGGATTCCCGCCGGCACCGTCGCGAGCAGTGAGACCGCACCCATGATCCCGACGATCGCGGCCGCGAACGCCGAACTCGCCCCGAGGGATAGCGCGCCGAGGACGAGGACGGGCATGATCGCCCCCAACCCTGCCGCGAAGAGCAGCGACGGGACGAGCACCGGCCACAGGATGGGTTTGAGCACGTCATCAGTGTATGGACGACCTGATCCCGGGGTCGGAGAGTCCGTGTTGCGGTCCTGACCGTATGGACCGTCCGACCATCACCGTCGCACCTGGGGTGCGGATCTCAACCGAGGTAGCTCGCTGCTCCGAACCCGAGTCGGGCATTGTGCGACTTGGTCGCATCGAGGCTCGCGGCAATGCTGTCGGCGTGCGGTCGCAGGCCGGCGGCGCGGCGGCGGCCGAGTCGGACGAGCCAGAGCCCGAGGCGGACGACGGCCCGGTCGAGCCCGCGGATCTCACCGCTCGCCTCGGCGATGGTCTCCACCGTCGGTCGGTCAGGAGCTGTTGTGCGGGGAGCGGGGTCGTCGAGGTAGATCTCGCGGATCGTCGTGGTCGTGCGTTCGACGACGCGCATCGCGCTGCGGTGTGCGGAGACGACGGGGGCGGGTCGGCCGCGGCGGTCCCTGACCGCACCGTCGATGCTGATGAGAGTGCTCATGAGGGGGTTTCCTCTCCATCGATCAATGGGAAGGCATGGAACTGGATCTGCACGGGACGGGATCCGGGGTCGTTGCGGCCGCGGAACTCCTCGACCAGGGTCTGCGTGGTCTCCTGGACGCGATTGCGGACCTCGGTGAGCTGTTCGGGGGTGAGGCGGAGGCTGATCGTCGTCAAACCCACGGCTTCGGCCCATTCGGGTGGGACACGGTCGGGGTCGGAGTAGGCGGCGGCGAAATCCTCGAGCGCGTGGATGCTGCTGCGCGTCCACTCGCGGAAGACGAAGTCCGCCGCGGCGCTGACCGCCGGCTCCCGCTCGTCGCCGGGACGGGGCAGCTCGACGCCGCCGGGCACCCTCTCCCACCACTTCTCGCGTCCGCTGCCAGAGCCCTCGACCTCACGGATGAAGCGGTGTCGCGCGAGCTGTCGCAGGTGGTAGCTCGTCGACCCCGAGGATTCGCCGAGGCGGTCGGCCAGAGACGTCGCCGTCTGCGGACCGTACTTCGTCAGGGTGTCGTAGATCGCCATCCGCAGGGGATGGGCGAGGCCTTTGAGGGCGGACGGGTCGAGCTCGCGTCCTGGTGTCGTCTGTGGCTCGCTCATACTGCAAAGGTACCTCTGCAAAGAAGTCTTTGCAAGGAAAACTTTTGCACTGTTTTCGGCCTCCAGGTTCTCACCGAACACTCGGGCGCGGATGAGACCGTGGTCACATGAGTGATGCACACGTGAGAACAGTCGTCCCGCCGTACCTCCTCAACGCGCTCGCCGAACGCGGTGCGCAGAAGTTCCCCCGCGCCGCGGTCGCGGCCCGCAGCAACCTCGTGGCCTCCGCGAAGGTGCGCGAACTCCGGGCGAAGGGCCTGCTCGCCGCGCCGGACGCCGACGACTCTTCGGCGACTGCGCAGACCCGCAGCGCGCAGGCCGGAGCTGCCGGTCCGAACCGGCAGATCCACGACGCGCAGAACAAGGAGGACCTGCCCGGCGTCCTCGTCCGCAGCGAAGGGGACGCCCCGACAGAGGACACCGCGGTCAACGAAGCCTACGACGGCCTCGGCGCCTCCTACGCCCTCTTCGCCGAGGCCTTCGACCGGAACTCGCTCGACGGTCAGGGCGGACCGCTCATCGCCAGCGTCCACTACGGCAAGGACTACGACAACGCGTTCTGGGACGGCCGCCTCCTCGTCTTCGGCGACGGCGACGGCGAGGTGTTCGAAGGCTTCACCGGCTCGGTGTCGATCATCGGCCACGAACTCAGCCACGGCGTCATCACCCACACCGCCGACCTCGAGTACTTCGATCAGTCGGGGGCGCTCAACGAACACTGCGCCGACGTCTTCGGGGCCCTGACCGAGCAGCACGCGGCCAGTCAGAACGCCGAGGACGCCACCTGGCTCATCGGGGCGGGCATCTTCACCGAGGCGGTCACCGGCAAGGCCCTGCGCTCGATGATCGCCCCGGGCACCGCGTACGACGACGACGTCCTCGGCAAGGATCCGCAGCCGGACAGCATGGACGGCTTCGTCACGACCGAATCCGACAACGGCGGCGTCCACCTCAACTCCGGCATCCCCAACCGCGCGTTCGCGCTCGCGGCCACCACCGTCGGCGGACCGGCCTGGGAGACCGTCGGGCAGGTCTGGTACGGGGTCCTCACCGGGCCGGAGATCACGTCGAAGACCGGCTTCTCCGAGTTCGCGGACCTCACCATCGCCGAGGCGGCCGAACAGTTCGGAGAGGGATCCGACGTCCACGACGCCGTCGTCGAAGGTTGGCAGACCGTCGGCGTCTCCACCAGCGCCTCCGAGCGGGGCAACCGCGGGAGCAGCTGGTGAGCCCGGGCGGCTTCGGCCACATCCTCGTCGAACGCAGCGGCGGCATCGGCGGGTTCCTCCTCGTCTGGGACGTCGACATCGACACGAGCAAGCACCGGGAGGAGCTCGGCGAACGGGTCGCCGAACTCCCGTGGCCGAGCACCGGCGAGGGCCACGGGGATTCGACGCAGGGTACGCGCGGCTCCGTGTCCGCAGCCGACCGCTACGTCTACCTCATCGAGAGCCGCTTCGGGCATGCCCGCTTCGGGGAGACCGAGCTGACCGGGGAGTGGAAGGAACTGGTCGACCACGTCCAGGATGTCGCCGAACCCGAACGTCGTCGCCCCGGGGCCGTGTGAGCCGAGGTGAACTCCGCATTCACGTGCGCGTGACATCCTTGTCCCATGACTCATGACACGTCGACAGCCGAGAAGAACGAGCGCGCCCTCGAGGACGAGATCCACACCGACCTGCGGGAGCAGATGACCTACGGGTCGTACCTCGACCTCGACCGACTCCTCACCGCGCAGCATCCGGTGAGCAGCCCCGAGCACCACGACGAGCTCCTCTTCATCATCCAGCACCAGACGACCGAGCTGTGGTTCAAGCTCGTCATCCACGAACTCCTCGACGCCCGGCGGCTCATCGCCGCCGACCAGCTGCAGCTCGCGCTCAAGCGCATCGCCCGGGTCAAGCACATCCAGAAGACCCTGACCGAACAGTGGTCGGTGCTCGCGACCCTGACCCCGAGCGAGTACGTGGGCTTCCGCGACGAACTCGGCCAGTCCTCGGGCTTCCAGTCCTGGCAGTACCGGGCGGTGGAGTTCCTGCTGGGGAACAAGAACCGGGGGATGCTCGCGGTCTTCGATGCCGAACCCGAGGCCCGTGCCGTGCTCGAGCAGTATCTCGAGGAGCCGAGCGTCTACGACGAGTTCCTCCGCTTCCTCGCCCGCCGTGGCCTGCCGGTCCCGCAGCGCATCCTCGACCGCGACGTCACCGTCTCGCACACCTTCGACGAGGAGCTGCTCGAGACGTTCCGCATCATCTACGAGAACCCCGAAGAGTACTGGCTGGAGTACGAGAGCTGCGAAGAGCTCGTCGACCTCGAGGAGAACTTCCAGTTCTGGCGCTACCGCCACATGCGCACGGTGCTGCGCATCATCGGCATGAAGCGCGGCACCGGCGGGTCGAGCGGCGTGGGCTTCCTCCAGAAGGCCCTCGACCTCACGTTCTTCCCCGAGCTCTTCGACATCCGCACCGGCATCGAGAACGGCCCGGGCACGCAGACGCACCCGAAGCACTGAGGCCGCCCATCCGAGCATCAGAGCAACCCTCCGGGCGCTCGGCCACCCGGCGCAGGGTTGCCCAGCGCCCGGAGGGTTGCCGAGAGCGGAGACTCGCGGTGCTCAGGCGAGGAGCAGCTCGAGGACCTGCGGGAAGTACGGCGACTCGGGGTCGACGAGGTCCATGTGGTCGGCCCCGGGCAGGATCGTGAGCGGGGCGGGGAAGTTCTGCGAGAAGGACACGTCGACGATCCCGTCGGCATCCCCGTGGATGATGTGCGCGGCGGCACGGGCCGGGATGAGCACCGCCCGCGACCGCGGATCTGCCCGCAGGTACGCCGGCAGGTCCCCCTGCGGCGGGGCCCCCATGTAGTCGAGCACCGCGCCGTCCGCGAGTCCCTCGTCGACCTCCCGCAGCAGATCCGAGATCGGGGCGAGCGGACGCAGTCGGAAGGCCCGCCCCTCCTCGCCGAGGTGGCTCGCCCACGACAGCACGAGGCAGCCTCCCGCCGAGTGCCCGGCGACGACGGGCCGCTCACGCGCCCGTTCCGACACGCCCCACTCCTCGAGCGCATCGACGGCGAAGCCGATCGCGGCGGTGACGTCGTCGAGGCAGCGCGGCTGCCCGCCGATGCGACGGTATTCGACGAGGACGCAGAGCAGACCCCGAGCGGCGAGGGCCAGCGCGAACGGCCTGGCATGGACGAAGTCGATGCTCGGACGGAAGTAGCCGCCGTGGACGAAGACCACCACCGCCGAGGCGGTCGCCGGGTCCCCGTGGACCTCGACGAACTGGTCGGGATCGGTCCCGTAGGCGTGACGGGTCACGTTCGGTTCGGCGCCGAGCCTCTGCCCGAGCGCATTGAGGGACTCGCTGCGCTCGTCCTCGCTCGGGCGCGGCGTCTGCGCCCAGGTGTGCGGCCATTCAGTCATTCCGTCCCTCACTCACTGCTTCGCCGCTCACGGCATCGGTGCTGACGATCTGCTCGACTTCGACATCGCGACCGGCGACGTGCTCATGGTCGACGGTGCGGCGGACGGGGGAGAGGTCGGGGACCTTCGGGCTGAGCTTGTCGCCCGAAGACTCCCCGCGCAGGCGCCGTCCCACCCAGGGGGCCAGGTGCTCGCGCGCCCACTTCGACTCCTCGACGACGACGTCGCGGATGGGCCGGGTCGTGCGCGGGGGCATCCCGAACCCGGTCGTCGGCAGCGAGTGCCCGGACTCGAGCGTCGCGAGCGCCTGTCGGGCGACGAGGTCGTGCCCGGTCGAGGAGAGATGGATCTTGTCCTCGGCCCACATGTCCTCGGCGTAGAGCGGACGCAGCCCCCACACATCGACCATGTGGCAGCCGTGGCGCTGCGCGATCGTCCACAGGTGAGCGTTGTAGACGCCGACGCGGGGGCGCACCGCGCGCAGCAGCGGCGACATCGTCTCCGTGTCGAAGCCGTTGGCCATGACGACCTCGATGCCCTCCTCGCGCATCGCGATGACGGCGCGTTCGAACTGGTTGGCGAGCCCGTCGATGTCCGTGCGCGGACGCAGGCAGTCGTTGCCGCCCGCGCAGAAGCTCACGAGATCCGGTTTGAGGTCGAGGACCTTCGGCACCTGTTCGTCGATGACGCCCTGGAGGAGGCGGCCGCGGATCGCGAAGTTCGCGTAGAGGAGCTCGGGTCCGGCGGCGGGGGAGTCGACGAGGAGTTCGGCCAGCCGGTCGGTCCACCCGCGGAAGCGGTCCGGGGTGCCGTCCGGGTCGGGATCCATGAGTCCTTCGCTGAAGGAGTCGCCGATCGCGACATAGGAATGGATTGTGCTGAGCATCGTTGGCTCCTTCGCTCGTTCGTCCGCTGCGTCCAACCTATACCCATGATCAGACCAGGTGTACCCATGAGTAGCCTGACAGTCTGGGCCGTCGCCCCACAGCCTCTGAGTCCCGCGGCACAATAGTCCGCAAGCTCGGTCAACGGCGTGGTCAGAGCCGTTGCCGGCCGTTGTCGTGGCGTAGACTCGTCACTGCGATGCGGCCACCAGGCAGGCGTGCACATCCGCCGCCGAGAACCGCAGTCGAACCGCGAAGACGCACACTGACCACCCGCGCAGTCGAAGGAGCACGATGTATCGTTCGGTCCCTGTTCCCCCGCGAAGCGACGTCGCCATCGTCGGCGCCCGCATCCTGCCGATCGCCGATGCCGACGGCACGCGGGCCGAACCCATCGACAACGGCACGATCGTCCTCGCGGACGGGGTCATCGCCGCTCTCGGCGGACCGGACACCGCGATCCCCGCCGGCACCGAGACCATCGATGCCGGCGGCCGCTGGGTGGTTCCCGGCTTCATCGAAGCCCACGGCCACCTCGGCGTGCATGAGGACGGGGAAGGCTGGTCGGGCGATGACACGAATGAGATGACCGATCCCAACGGTGCGGGTCTGCGCGCACTCGACGGCATCGACCCCGCCGACCTCGGCTTCAAGGATGCGCTGCGCGGAGGAGTCACCTCGGCGCTCATCAAACCCGGCTCCGGCAACCCCATCGGCGGGCGCACCGCGCTCGTCAAGACGTGGGGGCGGGTCGTCGACGAGATGCTCGTGACCCAGGACCTCTCCGTGAAGTCCGCGCTCGGAGAGAACCCCAAGAAGGTCTATGGGGAGAAGAAGGTCACCCCGTCCACGCGCATGGGCACCGCGAAGGTCATCCGCGATGCCTTCGTCGAGGCACAGAACTACCGGGCCGCCCGCGATCACGCCGAGGCGGAGGGCACTCCGTTCGAACGCGACCTCGTCAAGGAGACGCTGGCCGAGGTGCTCGACGGCACCCTGGCGTGGGACCAGCACTGCCACCGGGCCGACGACATCGCCACCGCGATCCGCCTGTCCGAGGAGTTCGGGTACCGGCTGGTCATCAACCACGGCACCGAGGGTCACAAGATCGCCGACTACATCGCTGAGAAGGGCATCGACGTCATCCTCGGCCCGCTCATGACGAGCCGGTCGAAGGTCGAACTGCGCGACCGCACCCTGGCCACGGCCGCCGCGCTGGCCGAGGCGGGGGTCCGGATCGCGCTGACGACCGACCACCCCGTCATCCCCGTCAACTTCCTCATCCACGAGGCGTCCCTGGCCGTCAAGGAGGGCCTCGACCCCGTCGTCGCCCTCGAGGCGCTGACGATCAACCCGGCCGCGATCTTCGGCCTCGACGACCGGCTCGGATCGCTGGCGCCCGGCAGGGACGCCGACCTCGTCATCTGGTCCGGGGACCCGCTCGACCTCGACTCCCGCGCCGAGGAGGTCTTCGTCTCCGGGCGCCGGGTCTACGCGTTCGACGCGACGACCGGCACCGCCGAGGTGGCCGACCCCTACGGCCCGACTCTCATCAGCGAGCCGTGACACAGAGGCCCTCCCACGACGCCGCGACCGGAGCCCCGAGCGCTCCGGACGAGGCGACCACCGCCGACATCCCGCTCGACCGGGCCGATCCCGCCGGGGCGGACGAGAATGCGACGACCGCGGACATCCCCGTCGACCGGGCACCCGCCGAGGTGGTCCGCGACCAGGACACGACGACGGGTCCCGTGACCGGCCGGTCGGAGGCAGGATCGCAGGCGCTGCGCGAACTGCTCGAGCGCACCCGTGCCCAACGCCTGGCCGAACTGCAGGCGCAGCCGATGCGCACCAGCACCCGCGCACCCAAGCAGACCAAACCGCGCACCGACCACCTCGGCGCCTCCCAGCGGGTCGCCCAGCGCGTCGCCCGCCGCACCGTCGGCCGGCTCGTCACCGGCACCTCGGTGAACACGCAGCCGGTGCCGATCATCACCGTCCTCAAGGGCACCCCGTACCAGGCGCCCGTGCAGGCGAGCGAACCGGGCGAGGACGAGGCGCGGATGATCCTCGACCTCGCCGCGGACATCGCGGCGATCATGATGCGTGCAGGCGCGGGCACGAACGACATCGAGGTCTCCGTCATCGCCGCGTGCACCGCGTGCGGGCTCTCGACCGCCGAGGTGGACCTGACCTCGAGCACGCTCGTCGTCCACTACTCGACCTCCGACGGCCGCCTGATGACGGTGATGCGGGTCAACCGCGGGGAGTCGACGCACTACGCGAAGCTCGCCTCCGTCCACAAGCTCGTCTCCGACCTCGTCGACGGTCGGATCGGATTCATGGACGCCCGCAGCCGTCTCGACGCGATCCGCTCCCAGCGCCGGCCGTTCAAGGAATGGTTCGTCACCGGGGCGTGGGGGCTCATGGTCGGCAGCCTCGTCCTCCTCCTCGGGGGAGGCCCCGTCGCGATCATCCTCGGCATCGCCATGGCGGTGTTCATCTTCCAGCTCGGCAAGCTCATCGGCCGCACCAGCCTGCCGTCGTTCTTCATCACCGCCCTGCAGGCGGCGATCGGGACCCTGGTGGCGATGGCCGCCGGCAACTTCGGCCTCATCGACTCCCCGCAGTACCTCGTCGCCGCGGCCATCGTCCTCCTCCTGCCCACGCAGGCGCTCTACTCCTCCGTCCAGGATGCGCTGACGAACTTCCCGCTCACCGCGGCCGGGCGCCTCGTCGGGGTGTTCCTCTCCTTCGCCGGCATCGTCTCGGGACTGGCCTTCGGCGTCGCCTGCGGTCAGGCGCTGGGGATGCAGCCCATCGAGATCCTCGTCCCGCGCTCCGGCGTCCACGTCGTCGCGATGATCGTCTCCCTCGGGGCGGCCGCGGTCGTCGCGATGGCCGGCGCCGTGGGCATGCAGGCCTCGCGGCGGTTCATCCTGCCCGCCGCGGTCGTCGGCCTCGCCTCGTTCATCACGATGATGTCGCTGACGCTGCTGGGCATGGACAATGTGCTCGCGAGCCTGCTCTCGGCCACCGTCGCAGGCTTCCTCGCCCGGCCGCTCGCGCTTCGGCTCGGAGCGCCGGCGATCGTGCTGACGATCCCCGCGATCTACACCCTCCTCCAGGGACTCTCCATCTTCACCGCCGTCTACCGGATCGTCGCGGAGACGGAGACGACGACGTTCGCCGAGGGCCTGTCCGCACTGTTCACCGCGATCCTCGCCAATGCCGCGCTCGCCGTCGGCGCCGTCCTCGGCAGCTACCTCGCCCGCCCGCTCAAGGGACGCAGGGCCGAGACCGTCGCCGAGACCGTGCGCTCCGGGGACGCCCCGGCGCCGGGCGACGGGACGCAGCGGCCGGCCTGACGGGCGGCTCAGCCCTGCGCGGGCAGCTCAGCTCTGCAGGCGGCTCAACGCTCCAGGTGACTCAGCTCTGCGCGGGCAGCTGCCAGTCGATCGCGGGGATGCCCTTCTGCCCGAGCAGCTCGTTCGTCCGCGAGAACGGCCGGGAGCCGAAGAACCCCCGGGACGCCGAGAGCGGGGAGGGGTGCGCGGATTCGATGATGGCCACCTCGGCGCGACCGGAGCTCAGCAGCGGAGCGAGGTTCCGCGCATCCCGACCCCAGAGGATCGCGACGAGCGGCTGATCCCGGGCGACGAGGGCGCGGATGGCCTGCTCGGTGATCGCCTCCCAGCCCTTGCCGCGGTGCGAGGCGGGAGCGCCGGGACCGACGGTGAGGACCCGGTTGAGGAGCATGACGCCCTGCTGCGACCAGGCACGCAGGTCGCCGTGGGCGGCCGGGGCGATGCCGAGGTCGTCGGCGAGCTCCTTGTAGATGTTCGTCAGCGACCGGGGCAGGGGCCTGACCTCGGGGTCGACGGCGAAGGACAGTCCGATCGGATGTCCCGGCGTCGGGTAGGGGTCCTGGCCGACGATGAGGACCTTGACGTTCGCGAGCGGTTCGGCGAACGCCCGGAAGATCGAATCGCCGGCCGGCAGGTAGGAGCGCCCGGCGGCGTTCTCGGAACGGAGGAAGTCGCCCATCGCGTGGATGTCGGCCTCCGTCTCGGCCAGGGCCTCGGCCCAGTCGGGGGACATGATCGTGCTCATCGAGCTCATGCCCGCGATTCTATCGAGGAACCGCCGCCGCGATGTGCTCCGAGCGCAGACGAGGTGTGCATGATCGCCCAGCCTCCCGGCGTTCAGATCGCAGGGGGCCGGGGGATATGCTCGGGGGAATGAGTTCATCGGAGAACCTGGAAGGTGAGTCCACCACAATGACGCAATTTCCCGACGCCACACCCTGGAAGATGTTCATCGGCGGAGAATGGGTCGACGCCCTCGACGGGGAGACCCACGACGTCATCACCCCGATCGACCGCAACGTCGTCATCGCCACGGTGCCCGAGGGCAAGGAAGTCGACGCAGACCGTGCGGTCAAGGCCGCCCGCGCCGCCTTCCCCGGATGGGCCGCGCTGCCGTTCAAAGAGCGGCAGAAGCTGCTCATCAAGTGCGCCGACGCGCTCGAGGCCGGATCCGAGGAGCTCGCCGAGCTCACCGCACTCGACACCGGCAACGCGATCCGCACGCAGGCCCGGCCCGAGACCGTCATCCTCGCCGATCTCTTCCGCTACATGGGCGGCGTCGCCGGCGAGGTCAAGGGCACGACCCTGCCCGCCGGAGACAAGCAGTTCCAGTACACGAAGCGGGTTCCCCTCGGCGTCGTCGCCGGCATCCTGCCGTGGAACTCGCCTCTGATGATCGCGGCGTTCAAGACCCCGGCCGCGCTCGCCGCCGGCAACACGATCGTCCTCAAGTCGGCTGAGGATGCGCCGCTGACCATCCTCAAGATGGCCGAGCTCCTCGACGGCATCCTCCCGCCCGGCGTGCTCAACGTCGTCACCGGCAAGGGCTCGGTCATCGGCGAGGCCCTCAACGTCCATCCCGACGTCGACAAGCTCTCGTTCACCGGTTCGACGAGCGTGGGCCGTCACGTCGCCGAGGTGGCCGGCAACCGCCTTGCGCATTCGTCGATGGAGCTCGGGGGCAAGAGCCCGAACATCATCTTCCCTGACTCCGATGACGAGGACACGGTCGAGCAGGTCCTCCTCTCCACCCGCTTCGCCCGCCAGGGTCAGTCGTGCACGATGGGCTCGCGCCTCTTCCTCCACGAGGACATCTACGACTCGTTCCTCGCCAAGCTCGTCGCCGCGGTGAAGACGATGAAGGTCGGTGACCCGCGCGACGAGGACACGGACATCGGGGCGATCATCAACGAGAAGCAGTACGACCAGGTCGAGAGCTACATCGAGATGGGCAAGGCGATGAACGGCGTCGAGGTCGCCTACGACGGCCACGGTGAGCTCAACGTCGGTGAGCCCGGCTTCTACCATGCGCCGGTGATCTTCTCGAAGGCGCAGAACGACTGGCAGACGAGCCAGGAGGAGATCTTCGGCCCCGTCCTCTCCGTCATCCCCTGGAAGACCGTCGACGAGGTCATCGACATGGCGAACACGAGCGAGTACGGACTCGCCGCCTATGTGTTCACCAAGGACCTCGACTCGGCCCTGACGATGGCCGACCGGATCGAGTCCGGCTGGATCCAGATCAACCAGGGCGGCGGTCAGCTGGCCGGTCAGTCCTACGGCGGCATGAAGAACTCGGGCTTCGGACGAGAGGCCTCGCTCGAAGGCATGCTCGAGGGCTTCACCCAGATCAAGCAGGTCAACATCCGCATCCGGTGATCGGCCGTCGGTCACGCCATCGCGGCGTCTGATCGCAGTCGTTCGCCGAGGCGGTTCCGCCGTCGAGGCGCGAGGGCAGGGCTTCGGCCCTGCTCTCTCGTCGTGCCTGGGGAGTCGGAGGAGGCGGCCTGGGATTCCTGCCGGGACCGGGGACCGGGATGTGACTTGCGTGACGGTCGGGGCGCGTGCCCACGGCAGCGGAGCACCGCCTCGGCGGGGGAGAATCCCCGGTCCGAGGCGGGAACACGGGCGAGTGCGCGTGCCGAGAATGACAGTGATGTCATTCGGGCGATAGCATAAGCTCAGAGAAAACACTCGAAGGAGCACACCGTCTATGCCGCAGAACGAGGGCACCCCTGCACTGAGTGAGCTCGAGGTGTCCATTCTGGAGTTCGAGCGGCGCTGGTGGAAGTACGGCGGGGCGAAGGACCACGCGATCCGCGAGCGCTTCGACATGTCGGCGACGAGTTACTTCCAGATCCTCAATTCCCTGCTCGACAATCCTGCGGCGCTGGCGAGCGATCCGATGCTCGTCAAGCGGCTGCGGCGCATCCGCACCACTCGGCAGAGCGAACGCGCTCAGGCCCGCGTCTCGAGGTAGCCATGACTGACGAATTCGACACCATCGAACCGGGACGTCGCAGCGGTGCCCACAGGCAGGACTCGGCGTCGTCGAACGTCGGGGCGATCACTCTGGTCATCGTCCTCGCCCTCGTCGCCGTGCTCCTCGTCGTTGCGGCCATCAACATCATCACCTCCTCGATGCGCGACCCCGAGACCACCGTCGGCGAAGGCGCTGGCGCGCCCGCGACCTCGGCGCCGGCGACTCCGAAGCCCTCGGAGAGCGAGGTCAGCGTCGTCGACTCCTCGCTCAAGGTCGATGTGCTCAATGGCTCGGGCGTCTCCGGTGTGGCGAAGAAGTTCTCCGACGCCGTGGAGAAGGAGGGGTGGACGATCGGGAAGGTCGGCAACTACTCGACCGCCCGCAGCGACTCGGTCGTCTACTACAGGGACAAGGACTCCGCCGCGCAGGCGAAGCTCGTCGCCGATGCCCTGGGCATCAAGGCGACGGAGCAGTCGAAGGACTTCACCGCCGACCTCACCGTGGTCGTGTGCTCGGACATCGCCCAGCGCGGACCCAAGCCGAGCGGCGGCGACGCGGAATCCGGTGGGGCGACCACGGGATCCGAAGGTGGTACGTCCGGCAGCTCGGATGCCTCCGGCGCGGGCGGAAACGGCCTCGGCGAAGGCTGAGATTCTGCGCGAATTCACCGTGTGAATGCTGGTTGAAATCAAAAGTAACGAATTGATAACAGTGTTGAGCGAACGGGTGACCCGCCCGGGCCTGATGTAGAGTTTTACCAGCTAGGCAAGCACTGCACCTTGTGTTCTGATCGTGCTTCACCGAGGTCAATCTCCAGAGGTAATTGAGAGAAATCGCGGGGTCTGTTGAGTTTTACTAGCGTTCGGAATCCGGCACTGCGTGGTGTCGGAAACGGATTTCAAATGACACTGCATTCTATGGAGAAGTAATGGCACAAGGCACCGTCAAGTGGTTCAACGCCGAAAAGGGCTACGGATTCATCACCCTCGAAGGCGATGGCCAGGACGTGTTCGTTCACTGGAGCGCAATCCAGATGGACGGCTACCGCTCGCTCGAAGAGGGCCAGCAGGTTCAGTTCGAGGTCGGAGAGGGTCAGAAGGGTCCGCAGGCGGAATCCGTCACCCTGCTCTGAGTCTGACATCGCCGGCGTGATGCCGGCACGGCTGTGGGGGGGGGGGGGGGGGGGGGGGGGGGGGGGGGGGGGGGGGGGGGGGGGGGGGGGGGGGGGGGGGGGGGGGGGGGCGG